>CAWURY010000001.1:0-64552 GCA_963925605.1 uncultured Porticoccus sp.
TAGCCACGCCGATGTTTTATCCAGCAAACTATGGCTATATCCCTCAAACATTATCTGAAGACGGCGACCCTCTAGATGTATTAGTAGTTACCCCTTACCCCGTAATGCCGGGCGCAGTAATTCGCAGTCGACCTGTTGGTGTACTAAAGATGTCAGATGAATCTGGTGTCGACGCAAAGCTACTGGCTGTACCTCACACTAAGCTGACCAAGCTATACGATCATGTGAATGAAATTAGTGACCTACCAGAACTCCTAATCAAGCAAATTCAACACTACTTTGAAAATTATAAGACCCTTGAAGCAGGGAAATGGGTTAAAGTTGAAGGATGGGATAATGCAGCAGCAGCGTGTTTTGAAATTAATGCATCACGTGAACGGTATCTTCAGGAAGAATCTTAGACGCCAACAATAGCGCTCTGACCCAAATCAACAAGCCCTGCAATGCAGGGCTTGTTGATTGTTATTATTAATTACAATAATTTAACATTATGGTGCACCTGTTGGACATCATCTAGCTCGTTTAGCATCATTATAAATTTACCAAACAAAGCAGTATCATCTCCCTCAATAAAAACATAATCATGAGGAATAAACTGTACCTCATCGACCTCAAAGTCTACCTCACCACAGCTATTTAACAGCACTTGTTTTGCTTTAAAGTAATCTGTGTGTGGAACAAAAACAGACACTCTTCCATCATCATATTCAATATCAGTGACATCTATATCGGCAGCCATTAGGCCATCAAAAGCAGTCTCCTCATTATCAAAATCAAACACAAAAATAGCTAGATGATCAAATTGATGGGCAACACTACCCTGTGTACCAATCTTGCAGTCAGTCTTAGTGAATGCAAGACGAACATCGCCAAACGTTCTATTGGGGTTGTCTGTTAGACACTCAATAATGGCCATACTGCCACCTGGGCCATAACCTTCATAGCGAGCAGGAAAAAAATCTTCACCAGCTCCGCCTTTGGCTTTTTCGATAGCTTTGTCAATCACATGAGTTGGAACTTGGTCTTTTTTCGCTCGATCAATCAAACTGCGCAATGATAAATTATTGCTAGGATCTGGGCCTCCAGACTTGGCACTGACATAAATTTCTCGACCATAACGGCTGTATACTTTAGCCTTCATATCAGAAGTTTTTGCCATAGACTCTTTACGATTCTGGTAGGCTCTACCCATATCACTGTTACCCCTTAAAGATAATTTATACTGCAAACCTTTAAATAAAAATCTACCTATTCAATCGGTTTCTAATCAAATCCTTGACTACAGAAGGATCTGCCAGTGTTGAAATATCGCCAAGATTGTCTATCTCATTAGCTGCTATTTTACGCAAAATTCGACGCATAATTTTACCTGAACGAGTTTTTGGTAACCCGAGCGCCAGTTGGATCTGATCTGGTTTCGCAAAAGAGCCTATCTCTTTCTTGCAAATAGCTAACAGTTCGGCATGCAAATTATCTGATGACTTGATTCCAGACATTAGTGTTATATATGCATATATACCTTGGCCTTTTATATCATGAGGGAATCCTACTACTGCTGCCTCCGCTAGATCAGAATGAAGCGCCAGTGCGCTTTCGATCTCAGCCGTACCCATGCGGTGTCCTGATACATTCAATACATCATCTACTCGACCGGTAATCCAGTAGTGTCCATCTTCATCGCGACGCGCTCCGTCTCCCGTAAAGTAATAGCCAGGAAATAATGAAAAATAAGTATCTTGAAAGCGGGCCATATCGCCATATACGCCACGAATTTGGGAGGGCCATGAAGATTTAATCGCTAAATTTCCCTCTCCGGGGCCTTCGACTAAGCAGCCCTCATTGTCTAATAATACAGGCTGCACACCAAAAAAAGGGGCAGTTGCGCAGCCTGGTTTCATGTCATGGACGCCAGGCAATGGAGTCAACATATGAGCTCCCGTCTCTGTTTGCCACCAAGTGTCAACAATGGGGCACCTAGATTCACCAATGGTCTTATAGTACCACTCCCAAGCTTCTGCGCTGATAGGCTCTCCCACTGTTCCCAACAAGCGCAGAGAACTACGATCTGTATTTAATACAAATTCGTCACCTGCGCCCAATAGCGTGCGAATTACCGTTGGAGCCGTATAAAAAACTGTCACTTGATGTTTATCCACGACCTGCCAAAAACGAGATGCGTTTGGATAGGTTGGAACTCCTTCAAAAATTAATGTTATGGCCCCATTACATAATGGTCCATAGACAATATAACTATGCCCTGTAATCCAACCAACATCTGCGGTACACCAATAAACATCTCCATCTTTACAATCAAAGACATATTTGTGCGTCATGGCAGCCTGCAACAAATATCCTGCCGTTGTATGCAGGACGCCTTTTGGTTTCCCTGTAGAGCCTGAAGTGTAGAGGATAAATAAAGGGTCTTCGGCATCCATCCATTCAGGCTCACAGCACACTTCTGCATCCGCCATTGCTTTGCGATAACAGACGTCTCTACCTTCTGACCAATCAATTGCACCGTGGGTATGGGTAATGACCAAACAAGTATGAACCAAAGGACAATAACTGATAGCAGTATCAGCATTAGCCTTCAAAGAAATATTACGCCCACCCCTAACCCCTTCATCAGCTGTAATGACTACTTGGCAGTCGGAATCAAGAATACGATCTTTTAGGGCATCTGGAGAAAATCCACCAAAAACTACAGAGTGAACGGCGCCAATGCGTGCGCAAGCAAGCATGGCATAAATCGCCTCTGGGATCATAGGCATATAAATACACACTCTATCTCCCTTTTTCACATTGCGAGATCTAAGCACATTAGATAATTTATTTACTTGATCACTTAACTTTTGATAAGTAATTTTTTGACTATTTTTAGGGTTATCCCCTTCCCAAATAATGGCTGTTTGATTTCCTTTGGTGGTCAAGTGTCTATCAATACAGTTAACTGTGACATTTAATTGACCTCCAGCAAACCAAGCAGCTTCACCTGTATCAAAATCATAGGAATTAACTTGATTCCAAGGCTTTCTCCAATCTAAGAAATCTTTTGCTTGCTTGGACCAAAAAGTATCTGGGCTACTTATAGACTCACGATACATTTCTTCATACATCTCAAGATTTATATGAGCTTTGTCTACAAATGCCTTATGAGCAGGATACACCTTGGCCTCTGACATTGATCGCTCCCCCACTATAATTTCTTATTTTAGAACTCAAGTTTCTATCACTGGTATCTGTTAATTTAAACAATATGCCATACAAATTAAATCAATCTCTAAAATTATCAAATTGAAAGGGTTGGCCAAGATCCGCACTGCGAATTAGCGCAATAACAGCTTGCAGGTCATCCCTATTTTTACCGGTAATTCGTAGTTTTTCACCCTGAATAGCAGACTGAACCTTTATCTTCGCATCCTTTACTAATTTAGTGATTCTTTTGGCCATTAATTGCTCAATTCCTTGCTTGAAGCGAACCTTTAAAGAAAACTTTTTTCCACTGTGGAGTGATTTTTCTTCGGGATCAATAACATAAGGGTCAATCTTTCTTCTCACTAAATTTCCTCGCAAGATATCTAACAACTGTTGGCACTGGAAGTCGGCTTCAGCAGAAAGAATCACTTCGCCATTATTCAGCTCAGCATGCGCGCCAACGCCCCTAAAATCAAAACGTGTAGCTATTTCACGAACAGTGTTATCTGTAGCATTGCGAATTTCTTCTAGTTCCACTTCTGAAACAATATCAAATGAAGGCATTACAAAAATCCTAGTAAACTTTTAATGAAAAGTTCTCTAATTATGAAAAAACCCTCAAGATCTTTAGCTTGAAGCCTTATGACTGTTATTCAAACAATGGCAGGATAGCTAGTAATTTAATCCTATGCTAGAGTTTCTGGACGGGTATCGTGTTAGTTGTACGGTCAACAGAATTATCTGCATGCAGATAAACCAGTCTCGGTTTGTGTTCGGCAGCTTCATCTATCGCATATTGGGCATAAGCAGCAATGATAATTCGATCACCAACCTGGCACTTTCTAGCAGCTGCACCGTTCATCGAGATGATACCTGAGCCGGCTTCAGCTTTAATAATATAAGTAGTCAGCCGTTCGCCGTTATTAACATTATAAATATCAATTTGTTCAAATTCACTTAACCCCGCAAGATCAAGCAAACTAGAGTCAATGGCGCATGATCCATCATACCAAAGTTCTGCCTGGCTTACCGAACCCATATGCAATTTAGCTTTCAGTAAAGTACTCAACATAGTCTATTCCTCTGGTGCAGGGAAATATTATCAATCAATCGAGCGGAGGAGCTATACATGGCACCCAACACAGTGATGTCTGTATCATCAGTTTCCGCCATTTCAAGTGTTTGACTATTACAAACAGAAACATAGTCAGGCCTAAAGCCTGCTTCATGTATTTGTCGAATTGCCTCTTCTTCAAGAGCCATAAAATTTCTATCTCCTAAGCGTATTTTTTCAGCAATCCAGCTCAAACTTTTATGCAACTGGCCAGCATTGTGGCGCTCTAAAATTGTTAAGTACACATTACGTGAACTCATGGCCAGACCATCTGTTTCGCGGTGCACGTCAGCTTCAATGATATTTACTGGAAAACAGAGATCTTCAACCATGCGATGCAATATTGCCAACTGCTGGTAATCTTTTTTGCCTAGGATCATCTCGTCAGGTTGAATGATATTCAATAATTTGGATACTACAGTTGTAACTCCCTCAAAGTGTCCAGGTCGGCTCGCGCCACAGAGGTACTCAGTCATCGAAGAGCAGATAACTCGTGTCTGAGAATCTAAACCATTAGGGTACATTTGATTTTCAGTAGGGCAAAAAAGCATATCACATGATACTTCTTGTAGTTTTTCACAATCTGCTTGAAAAGTCCTAGGGTATTTGTCCCAATCCTCATGCAAACCAAACTGAAGGCCATTAACAAAAATGGAGCAGACGACTATATCGCTTGTCTTTTGTGCTAACTTTATTAGCTCTATGTGGCCCTGATGAAGGTTTCCCATAGTCGGAACAAAGCCAACTTTTTTTCCTTCAAGTCGAGTCTCGTCAAGCGTCAATCTAATACTTTTGATTGTTCGAAAAATTTCCATTCCTTGACCCCAAATACTTACTGATCAGCAGAGTAATCTCTAGCAAGATTCTCAAAACGGGTGTATTTGCCAATAAATGTTAATTTACAGGTTCCAATAGGCCCGTTTCTCTGCTTCCCAATGATAATCTCAGCGACCCCCTTTTCAGTAGTTTCCTGGTTGTATGCCTCATCACGATAAATAAACGCAACAACATCAGCATCTTGCTCAATTGCTCCAGACTCACGAAGATCTGAATTCATTGGCCTTTTATTAGGGCGTTGCTCCACATTTCGACTAAGTTGAGATAAGGCTAAAACGGGACAATTAAACTCGCGAGCTATATTTTTTAACTCTCGTGAAATTTGGGTGATTTCATTAGTACGATTTTCAGTAGGGACGCTTCCGCTCATCAATTGCAGGTAATCCACCATAATCATACCAATATCTCCATGTTCACGGACTAACTGACGAATCCTGTTGCGCAACTCCATCGGTGAGATGCCTGGCGTATCATCAATATATAGAGGCCTATCTTTGAGGCGTGATGCGGCTTTGCTTAATCTAGGCCAATCATCCTCAGATAAGTTTCCTGAGCGCATTTTAGTCTGATCAATTTTTCCCAAAGATGACATCATACGAATTATTAATTGATTGGCAGGCATCTCCATACTAAAAACAAGTATGGGTTTTTCTTGATTTAAAACTGCATGTTCCACCATATTCATAGCAAAAGAGGTTTTACCCATAGAGGGCCTTCCCGCTACGATAACTAAATCTGATTTCTGCCAGCCGGAAGTCATTTTATCTAATTCTATAAAGCCGGTACTTAGCCCTGTAATGTCAGTTTCATTATTGAATAGCTCCTCTATACGACCTACAGCTTCCTTAAGCAGTGTATTAATGCCTTGAAAACCACCCAATTTAGGTCTATTTTCTATAATATCGGCGAGTTTTTTCTCTGCATCAGCCAAGAGTTTACTGCTGTCCCATCCAAGAGGATTGTGACCTTTTTTAATAATATCACTGGCTGCAGTTATCAGTTGTCGAATTATTGAACGCTCTAAAACTATTTGAGCATAAGCTGTGACGTTCGCCGAGCTAGGAGTATTGTTGGCAAGATCCACTAAGTAAGCGACGCCACCAACATGATCGAGCTCATTGGTATTTTGGAGGGCTTCAGAAAGAGTAATAACATCTAGCGGCTTACTTTCAACAGATAGAATTCTCATAGTCTGAAATATCAGTCTATGGTCTTGAGAGAAGAAATCAGATTCAGTAACCAGTTCAGCGACAGCATCAAAAGACCCGTTACTTAACATCAAGCCACCGAGCACAGCCTGCTCCGCCTCAATCGAGTGCGGTAATTGATTCTCTTCAATGGCCTGATTCTTAACCATGATGATGCTACCTATAAAAACTACCGCCTATAAAAAAGGCACTGCGACACAACGAATACAGCTGTGCAGTGCCCTGTTATTACTGATATCGGCATAGTAGTGAACAGTCGCAACTATTCTTCAGCAACAACCACAAGCCTCACCACCTGAGTAACGTCAGCATGCACTTGGATAGAAATATCAAATTCGCCTATTTCTCGTATAGAGCCATCAGGCAATTTTACTTCGCTTTTCTCTACTTGAATACCAGCAGCAATTATTACATCAGCAATATCTTTTGTGCCAATAGAGCCAAAAAGCTTACCTTCCTCTCCTGCAACTGCTGTAATTGTTACGGGGCCTATTGCCTCTATCTTGGCTGCACGAGCAGTTGCTTCAGCAAGACTGACTGATGCAGCAGCTTCTAGCTCAGAACGACGGGCTTCAAATTCAGCTATGTTGGCTAAAGTAGCAAACACTGCCTTGCCATTAGGCACTAAGTAATTGCGGCCATAACCTGGCTTAACATTAACTTTATCGCCAATGTTTCCTAAATTTCCAACTTTTTCCAGAAGAATAACTTCCATCTCGGATATCCTCTATTATTTAAACTTGTTTATCGCACAAAATAAAATACGCATCAACGCTAAGAATACCTACTCAATCGTGAGCGTATATTAAAAATACTGTCAAGGAATCCCACCCCAACCAGCATAATACTTAATGGGCTCAGAAATAAGAGCGCTACATAAAAAACGAGCAACCAATAACTATTTAATTGAAAAAACGTCACACTGTAATGCAATAAGGCGATTCCACTTAGCAGTAATGGCAAGCTCAATAAGCTTGTCCAACTCGAATAGTCTTGCAAAAAATACTCAAAAATAAATATTCCCGTTAAAATAATAACAGAAGATGTCACACTAAATCGCAACTGATGAAACTCTAGTTTAAATCCGCCAGGATTATAAAGTGCTGCCTGCCACCAGCGGCCTAGCATCAACGAAAAAACTGAGGTTAGGGCAACGACATAGCCAATAACACCAACTAAAAAATTTCTGCCTATTGCAAACTTATTTTCGTATTGCTGAGTCTCTTTGAAAAACTCTACAATCAAAGCTTCCAATACCGTCAAATTATCAGCAAAAAAAATGGCCACCAATATAGCTGATGTAGCGCTAAGCGCTACAATAGAAATCAATGCCTCAGACCATGAAGACCTCAATCTCATTAACTCTGAAACCAGCCATACACAAACAACGCTCACAATAGAGAGCAGCGTCACAATAGCGTTAGCATCATTACCGGTAAAGAAGATTACTAGTAATGGCATTAGCGCCCAGAGCACCAATAAAAACCCCTCTGATGACCCTCTAGTTAACGTAACTAGAGAAACTGCAGCTGGAGAAACAAGAGGAGCAAGATTGCCAAAAAAAGCAACTAATCCGGCTTGCATGCGGCCGCGTATAATAAACTCAGCTAAGGCCCGCATCAGAAAATCTCTTTTACCCGCTGTGACTGTCGGTATAAGGCAGCAATGCCACATAACGAGCGCGCTTGATAGCAGTTGACAGCTGTCTCTGATACTTCGCTTTAGTGCCAGTAATACGACTTGGTACAATTTTTCCTGTTTCAGAAATATACTGTTTTAGCATCTCAAGGTCTTTATAATCTATCTGGTCAGCGCCTTCGACACTAAAACGACAGAACTTACGACGACGGTTGAATCGAGCCATTATTTACTCTCCTTTTCCGTTGATTGATCAACAGAATGTTCTGCGGCCTCAACAGCTGGTTTTGCAGTTTCCGCAGGCTCATCAGCTAACACTTTAGTTGTCTCGGTCTCTAGGGTTTCAGTGGAGGCCGCTCTATCAGGATTCGCTTCTGCGCGCTCGCGACGGTCTGATCTCTCAGACTTGTCAACTTTTAAAATGTAAGATTCTTCAGTAACAGCTTCTTTGCAATTAAAAACGACGCTTCTAATAACGGCGTCATTGTAACGAAAACTAGTATTCAATTCTTGCAGGACATCTTGATTGCATTCAATATTCATTAACACATAATGAGCTTTATGAATTTTGTTTATAGGGTAAGCTAAATGTCGTCTACCCCAATCTTCTAGACGATGAATCTTACCATTGGCGCTGGTAATGGTACTGGAATAGCGCTCGATCATCCCAGAAACCTGATCGCTCTGGTCTGGATGAACCATAAATAATATTTCGTAATGACGCATTTTACCTCCTTACGGGTAAATAAGTGCTCGCCCAATGCGATGCAACAAGGAGTATCTTGGTCCAAATGGAACAAGGGCCTGTATTTTACGGTGAGAGCCTTGGTATTTCAAGTAAAATCGAGGGTATATAGCTTTATTGGAATCTATTTTAGGTACAGAATTTCAGCTTCAAGACTGAACTAAAAGATGAAAACTAACCACTAAAAGGTAACTGGTATAGTAGGCTATTTTTCGCTCTCATTTCTGGCTATCTTAGCTGCGACCCAAAATCCTGCGATATTACTTTGCCATCGAGGCAAAATTGACGTGATAATAACCTGCTCTAATGCCACCCAAATATAAAATAACAACACGCCTCGTAAGAATAAAGCATCCCCCAACAAAGTTGCCATAAAATAAGCTGGTGCAATTGCGATAGATAAAATTTTAGCCGCAAGTGTATGATAATTAGGGAAACAACCGAATCTTGAACCGCAGACTAGTAATGGAACAATCCAGCAACTAAACGAGATAATGAAATAGCTGAGTTCGCTATGAAAAATTTCTGGCCACAACATTAACAATCCAAGCAACATGACTGAGTATGTAATTAAATCAGCCCAACTATCCAACCTAACACCAAATTCTGTTACTTGATTGAGGCGCCGAGCCAAATATCCATCTAAACAGTCTGTAGCCAATGAAAAAGCTAGAACCCATAAAAAAATCTCCGCCTGTTTTTCTGTCACCAAAAAAACAAGGACTGGAGCCAAGGCCACTCTAATTGAGCTAACCACGTTAGGGAAGTTTAGAACAAAATTATCAGTAGCCGCCTGATTATTTTTGATCACCCTATCTCTTATAGTCTTTCCTTTTTTCAAACCCATACCCTAACCTAACCTAACGTCAATTTTTCATTGTCTTTGTCTTAGAGCTTCAAATAAACAGATGCCCGTGGCAACAGAAACATTTAAGCTGCTGACAAGCCCCATCATAGGAAGCTTAGCCAATATATCGCAATTCTCTCTCGTTAGACGACGTAAGCCCTTTTCCTCCGCACCCATTACAATCGCTAACGGGCCTTTCAGGTCTGCGTCATAAATTAATTGCTCTGCTTCGCCTGCGGTACCTATTATCCAAATGCCTCTTTCTTGAAGTTGTTTTAATGTTCGAGATAGATTGGTAACAACAATGAGCGGGATTATTTCTGCTGCACCACTAGCAACTTTTTGCACTGTTGGCGTTATACCTACGGCATTATCTTTAGGCACAATGATCGCTTGAATACCGGCCGCCTCAGCTGAACGCATGCAGGCACCAAGATTATGAGGGTCTGTTATTCCATCTAAAATCAACAAAAATGGAGTCTGATCCAAGCAATTCAAAAGTTCAAATAAATAATTCTCATCTTGAACTCCGGCCCCCTCACAAAGGGCTGCTACGCCTTGATGAGGGCCGCTAGAGAGGGCGTCTAAATCTGACCGCAGAACCCAGGTAACTGGGATATCCTGACGTTCAGCTAAATTGATAATTTTTTTTAATCTCTGATCATCGCGTCCTTTTTGGACCTTCAATTCTTGAATTTTTGATCCTGAGGTTTTCAATACAGACTGGACGGCATGCAATCCAAACAGCCACTCGCATTCATGGCTACATTTTTCTTTTATACTTTCAGTCATTAACGGCCTGCCTAATTCAGCTTAATTCTTTATTTACTTTTTGGGATGCGTTTTCTGTTAAAGCTAAGTTTTTTAGATACTTTTTTAAAACCCCCAGTAATATTTACGCTTTTTTTTTGCTCTTGCTCTACCAGCTCGAAATCAATTTTTCTTTCATCTAAGTCAACTCTAGCAACTCTAACCTTCAATTTATCGCCAAGACGAAAAATATTACTAGTCCTCTCCCCTACCAAACGATGATGAGCCACTTCATGATAATAATAATCCTTTGGCAGACCGGTTATATGAATCAAGCCTTCAATATACATCTCGCTTAACTGCACAAACAACCCAAATCCAGCAACCGAAACAACAACACCGAAAAATTCCTCACCCACACGAGATACCAAGAACTCACATTTAAGCCAATTAACAACATCTCGAGTGGCTTCATCTGCTCTTCGCTCTGTCATTGAGCATTGCTCGCCAGCAACAGCTAGGAATTTTTCATCATAAGGGTATATCTGGGCCTGGCTTAAAACTGGAGCGCCTTCGACCACATGCGTATGTAAAGCTTTTAGCTTCTTACGAATTAAATATCGAATTGCCCTATGCACCAAAAGATCGGGATAGCGGCGAATAGGGGAAGTGAAATGCGTGTACTCAGGATAATTTAAACCAAAGTGGCCATCATTTTCTGGCGTATAGGTCGCCCTGTTCATGGATCGCAATATGACCGTCTGAATAACACTGGCATCTGGGCGCTCAAACGTCTGAGAAAGAATTCCCTGGAAGTCTTTAGGGCTAGGATCATCTCCGCCCGGCAAACCCAAGCCTAACTCCCCCAGAAACTCCCTAAGGTTGGCTAATTTTTCCTGTCTGGGTCCTTGGTGAGCACGATATAGTGCAGGAATTTTATTTTTTTTCAAAAATTTAGCCGCACAGACATTAGCGCAAAGCATACACTCTTCAATTAGTCTATGAGCCTGTGTTCGGATAACTGGGGTTATCTCTTGAATTTTTCGCTCCGTATCAAAAATAATCTGGGCTTCTTGGGATTCAAATTCAATGGCTCCCCTTAGTTTTCTTGCTTCAAGTAATTCACAATAAAGATCTGTTAAATTATCTATATGCTTAGCTATTAACTGAAACTGTTTTCGAATGCTGCTCTTGGTGTCACCTTTCTGGGCTATAATACCTGCTACTTGAGTGTATGTGAGCCGAGCATGGGAGTGAATCAACCCCTCAAGAAATTGAAATCGCGTCACACCTCCATTCTTGTCTAGCGTCATTTCGCAAACTAAGGTCAAACGGTCTACATGGGGCTTAAGTGAGCACAAACCATTGGATAGTTTTTCTGGCAACATAGGTACAACATGCTGGGGGAAATATACAGAATTTCCTCTTTCGTATGCCTCTTTATCCAAAGCTTTTGATACGGGAACATAGTGGGAAACATCTGCAATGGCGACATATAATACCCAGCCACCTCGGGGACGCGGTTCACAATATACTGCATCATCAAAGTCTCGAGCGTCTTCGCCATCAATTGTTACAAATGGCAAATGACGTAAATCTACTCTAAATTTTTTATCTTTTTCTGAAACTTCATCACTAATAGACTCAATAGCGCTCAGTACCGAATCAGGCCATACATTTGGAATACCATAATTATGCACAGCAATATCAATTTCCATTCCCGGGGCCAGGTGCACGCCAAGAACCTGAATAATATGACCAGCAGGCAGATTTTTCCTGCTCGGTTGTACAACAATCTCAACTACTACGATTTGCCCTGATTCTGCATTATTGCCTTGGCCGACAGGGATCATAATATCATGAGTAATTTTTGGATTGTCAGGCCTGACAAACTGAATGCTGTTCTCCATGAAAAATCGACCGACCAAAGTCGTTGTTCTGTGCTCTATTACTTCTACAATAGATCCCTCTTGTCGGCCGCGCTTATCTGTCCCAGTAACTCTAACAAGGACCTCATCTCCATCCAAAACTCTCCGCATTTGACGACTAGACAGGTATAAGTCTCCTCCTCCATTCACATGCGTAACGAAACCAAAACCCTCTGGATGGCCAATCACTCTGCCTTTTATAAGATTCATTTTATCCAAAGCACCATAAGCATGGCGGCGATTTTTGACTAGCTGTCCATCTCGTTCCATCGCAACTAGACGACGCCTAACTGCCTCATAGGCACGCTCATCCTGTATGCCAAAATCTAAGCATAATTCCTCATGGGTAAGCGGGCCTAGACTTTTACCAAGAAAATCAAGAATGTACTCTCGGCTGGGTATAGGATTGTCATACTTCGCAGCCTCTCTCTCAGCAAAAGAATCTTTATTAATATGTTTTTTCATTTTCGCTTCATTAATTAAATGATACCGTACTTACGAGATGACCTTTTTTTTATTTTTAATAATGGTCAAATTGTTCCATGCTATCAAAACATATTGTTCTAAAATTAACCAACCACTTGTAAAAAAACAAAGTGACATAATATGAACTATAAAAACATATGCCTAAGCGTCTTAGCAATAATAAGCTTATTTGTATATCAATTCCTATCATCCGATGATGACCATAAAGGCAAAACTATCTCAGTTGCTGATAAAAAAGCCCATTTCCATAAAATGATATTGCCGGCTATCGACGAAATATTCCATGAACGCATGCTAATTTATAAAAAAATCAAATTTTTAGAGAAAAATAATGCCATCCCGGAGATACAATTATTAATTACAAAATACAACACCGCTAACCTGGAAAAACTTAAGCAATACATATACCCACACCCCAAGAGTATTGCTGTAGCCCAAGCAGCAATGGAGAGCGGCTGGGGAACTTCGCGATTCGCTAAAAAAGCCAATAACTATTTTGGTATTTGGTCTTTTAGCGACAAGGATGACCGTATCTCCGCTAACAAAAAAAGAGGCTCTACAACTATTTGGCTAAAAAAATACCCTTCTATTTCTGATAGCGTCCGCGATTATTATAATTTTATAGGCAATGGAAAGGCATTTGAGGAATTCAATCGACAGAAGCTTCTCACCAAAAATCCACTCGAGCTAGTTAAGTACTTAGATCAATATTCTGAAAAAGGCGCCGAATACGGCAATGAGCTAACTAATATTATCAATTCTAATGACTATGTTAGTCACGATGCAAATCTATAACGGAAGTTTATTTATGTAAGTTAAACGCGGCCATAAACTCGCATTCTTGGTTTTCTGTTGAAGTTATTTTGGCTATCGCGAACCCCAGCCAACTGTTTTTTTATTTGTAAAGAGATTTTATAGACCCCCTTAAATAACTGTTTCTCATAGAGATATTCTCCATTTATAGCATTAAATTTTCTAATAATTTCCATAGATAACATATCTATTTCTGATTCAGGAAAAGAGCCCTGACTCAAATTTTCAAGCACCTGACATCTCAATTCAAAACTTTTGGATGCGCGGGCGACTGCTTGGGTCACTTGATGATTGCTTGCGCCCTTTTTTAACCCCAGTGCAAAGTAAAAAAATTTAGCCTTTGATGCAGCTAGTAGGCGCGTCGGGATAGTTCTCTGATAATGCAGGCTTCCTTTTTTGACAGACACATATTTGGGCATAGATACCAAACTTGAAGTAAGTTAAGTGCTAACTTAATAGTTTATATTAATGGAAATTAAAATGGAAAAAAACACTTTTCTGCCAACCAAGGCTCAAAACAGCTTACACAGGACTCAAGACAACTTGTAGCCCGTCTGTCCAGATTTATAGATCATCTGCTAGTAGATGCTTGTATACTAAATATAGCGTTTCTTTCTTTTACACTAAGCTATACTATTTTGCTTGCGGCAAACCAAACATTATTTAACCTCATAAATGTCCAAATAAATACTGGCTAGGCAGGAAAGAATAACAAAATGACATAAAGGTAAATTGATTTTTATATTTTTCGTTAATATAATTATTCGTGGTGACGACTATGCTTTACTATAAAATATGCTTTACTATAAAATATTTTTCATCGAGCTGCACGGCTACCTTGCGTTGCTTAAAAAATTGAACATATAAGAGCTTTAAAGAAATGACACGAAAAATTAATCAACAAACACGCAGAGCAAAAATAAAAGATCAGCCATTTGTAAATTTACTAATGCCAACAGGCTCAGATGCAGGAAGAGAAGATCTTGAAAAACAAAGGGCCCGCATAAGGAAGATCAACAAGACCGCGGCAAAGAAAATATTTGTGCCATTTTCAACAAATATGGAGCAACGAAAAGCTGCAATAGAACTCCGAACAAAGGGTAGAAAACTTGTATCAGGTCTACCTGGTCAAGTGCCTGATTACGAAGACCTAGAGTGCTCACTTCACCTGGTTGAGGTGAATGGGCAATTTATAGTAGTGCCGGTTGGGCAGTAGTCTTTTAGGCAGGAATTTCTTAGTCCCGCCTAAGGACGATATTCTGAAAATAAAGCAACTATATAATTTCTGAATAAATTATATAAATCAGCTGCCGGTCAGTCAATTTTTTCAGCAAACGGCTTTCCTGTAAGTTCGATCACTATTTCTTTTTTGCAGGTAATAATCGTCACCTTGTTTTCGCCAGACCAATCCATGGAGACTAGATCATCCATCAGCTCATCATCAAGCGCATCTCCTTGATTGGTCTCGGCATAAGAAATAATTTCTGGAAACACAATACGTAACGACGGCTCTTCATCTGAGGGATCCCCTAGACACTCTATAAATAATAAACGCACATCAATGTCATATACCAGATTAGAGATATAAGGGGAGCTACTTCCCAGCAGTGTCGTTAATGTCATAATTTTTATCCTAGGATTTTATTTAGCGTAATGTATTAGCACAACAAGTCACCTAGACAAGTATACATCAGTAGCTAGGTATTCTTTATTGTGATTTACCGTTATTCTATTTGAATAATTTTTTTATTTTATGGAGTTTTCAAATGTCCAACGAAAGCAGCTTAGTCTACTCCACAGAAACTGGTCGAATTAAACCCCCTAAGGAGCACAAAGACAGGCCAACCAGTAATGGAACCGTCCGAATTCGCTTCGAAAAAAAAGGCAGAAAAGGGAGCGGTGTTACAACTATTTCTGGCCTGAAAATTCTCGATGAAGAATTAAAAAATTTAGCCAAAAATCTTAAGCAACTTTGTGGGACAGGTGGCACTTTAAAGAATTATACAATTGAAATACAAGGCGACCACAGAGAAAAGCTACGTACAAATTTAGAGCAGCGAGGCCATATTGTTTCGCAGTAAGAGCCTGTTTTTATAGCAAGCCGTACAGAGGTCAAAGTGAGCAATCTTGAGCTATTTAAAAATTTAATAATAGCTTCGCCACACTAGGAGACGAATTTTTTACTCGACTTGCGCCTACAGGCCTACCAAAACCATACCTAATAACCATTAACCATTAACTATTAACCATGCCGCTCTATGATTGCTTGGACTGCCTTTCCAGACAGACTCTGCGGCCTTACTGCCAGACTGGTTTGTGCAATGGTGTAGCGGAAACTCCACTATCGAAGGAAGCGATCCATTAGCTATGGCTTACAACGGTCATCAGTTTGGGGCTACTCCCCACAACTAGGAGACGACAGGGCCTGCTGCTTGGAGAGATTGAAGGTCCAACAGGAAAATGGGATGTGCACCTTAAGGGTGCAGACAAAACACCCTATTCTCGTTTTGGAGATGGCAAAGCCATCTTGCGATCAACGATAAGAGGATACCTTTGCAGTGAAGCCATGCATGGTCTTGGTATCAGCACAACACGAGCACTTAGTATTTTTTCAAGCGAAGAGCCTGTTTACAGGGAGCAGCCCGAGAAAGCTGCTATATTGACTCGCCTAGCGCGAAGTCATATCAGATTTGGTTCTTTTGAATATTTTCATCACACACAAAATGCTGCATGCGTCAAAAAACTAGCTGGCTATGTAATTGCATAGCATCTCCCAGAACTAAAAGAAACGATAATCGTTATCTTGAGATGTTCAGGCATACAGTCCACAAGACAGCTAAATTAATTGCACAATGGCAGGCCGTAGGTTTTTCTCACGGCGTCATGAATACAGACAATATGTCCATTGTCGGCGAAACAATGACTATGGGCCATTCGAATTTTTAGACAACTACAACCCAAATTTCATTTGCCACCATTCTGACACCAGCGGCCGCTATTCCTTTAAGCGGCAGCCTGCCGTAGGGCTATGGAATTATAACGCCCTAGCCAATGCCCTCACTAGTCTGTTGTCACCAGAACAACTAATAACTGCACTGAAAGAATACGAACCATTATTCTTTGATACCCTGTTAGAGCTATACAGAAACAAGCTAGGTCTACTAGCGCCGCAGTTAAATGATCAAGATTTAATTGATGAGTTACTAGTAATACTAGAGAGCGACAAAATTGATTACAACATTTTCTTTCGACGCCTTTGCTTTCTTGGCGAAAAAAATGGCTATAAAAAATTTATAAGACTTATTTATTCATCGAGATAAATTCAACCAATGGATAAAGAAATATCAAGATCGTCTTGCTTTTGAAAGAGCAGACAATAATGCCAGAAAAAGCAAAATGATTGACAACAACCCAAAATATATTTTTCGAAATTACATGGCAGAAATAGCAATTCGAAAAGCTGAGGACGAAAAGAACTATTCAGAAATAAACCGGATACTTAGATTGCTGCAATCGCCTTATGACGAGCATCCGGATTGCGAAGAATGCGCAAAACTTCCGCCCAAATGGAGTGAAGAAATAAGTGTAAGCTGCTCTTCCTAAAAAAATGAAAGCACCTTGATTCTTATGAAAATATAGCCTGAAATAACAAGAGATAACCCATGTTCACCATCAAAATAATTTAATTCAATTTCCCTGTGATCGATGGACTACCAGCGCCTAGCATTAGGCCTATCCAACGGGTATTTTGATCATTCTCTAGAGCAATTTTTATCATAATTGTTAGGGGTACTGAGAGTAGCATTCCGACAGGACCTAAAATCCATCCCCAAAAAACCAATGATAAAAATACAACCAAAGGTGATAAGTTAAGACTTCTGCCTATCAGGCGTGGTTCCAATACATTGCCAATCAGAACATTGATTGCCAGATAACTTGCGGCTACCAATCCAGCTGTTAATGGTCCCAATTGTATTAGAGCTAGTAAAATTGGCGGGATCGCCGCAATAATAGGCCCAACTGTAGGAATAAAATTCAGCAAGAATGCAATCAGTCCCCACACGACAGGATAATCAACACCCAATTGCCACAAAATAATTGTAACCAAACCTCCGGTCAGCAGGCTTAAAAGTGACTTAATTCCTAAGTAGCTATGTACGCTATCTAAAAAATGCGTTAACCCATCATTGGCTAATTTATTAGAGCTTCTTGCAAGCTGCAGTTTTTCGCTAAATCCGACCTCTTCAGCCAATATAAAAATTACAGTCAATAAAATCATAAACGTATTAGTCAATACACTCCCAAAAGATGTCAGTGTATTGCCTGCAATCTGCATAATGGCGCCAGGATTAAAACTTTCTCGCATCTGGCCAGCATTGAACGTTAGGCCAAAATTACTTAACCAATGCAGCAATACTGCGCTCATCTCTTGAAGCCTGTATTCATATCCTGGTAAATTTTTTCTAAAATCACCTACAGATGATCCTACCAGCACACCGATCAACCAGCTTATCAAAACTACACAGCCCGTAATTAAACAAATAGACAGACCACTTGGTACTTTTTTTGCTTTAAGCCAAGATAAAAGAGGGGAGAAAATGAGGGCTATAAACACTGATAGAAAAAAAGGCACTAGTAGCGTTTCTGCCATTTTAACTCCAGCAACTACTACAACAAAAGCAGCGGCAGTTAAAAGGCCTTTTGTAAACGGTGAAGATTCTTTCATACATTTGTTTCCAATAGCTCTATTAATAGTTTTTTTATTTTCTTAATTCCCTTCTTTGTAAGAAGGTCGTCTGGATTATCTATGCCCTCAACTTTATTTATAACTTGGCAACGCAAGCGAATGTTTTCTAGTTGTTTATTATGCCTAATCGGAAGCTCAAGAAACACCTCCCAATCATTAGTGGTAGCATTGTCATTTACAACTAATCTTAATAGCTCAACAATATTTTCCTTCTTTAGGCGATACACGGGAGGGCCAAATGTGTAAAAAAATTAGAACGACTATTAGAATAAAAATAAAAGTAGCAAATAAAGTCGACAAGAAGCTCAAAAAATCCGCCAATTTTTAAAAACAGTAATAAAATTTACAACAAAAGATATGTTTTGACTATCAGTTAATTTTCAACCTATTACCGTTGAAAGAGATAATTATTTTTGTGTGCATCAGAGTTCTCTTATAGCGCTAAACCTAAGATCTGGATATCTCTCCTCTGCTAGAGCCAGGTTAATTCTAGTAGATGCAAGATAGGTTAGATAGCCGCCGCCATCCAACGCCACGCCATCTGGAACTTTTCTTTTTATTTCTTCTATTTTTTGAACGTCATCAGCCTCTATCCATCGGGCCGTATGCACATTTACTGGTTCATAAATTGCTTCCACACCATACTCATCTTTGAGCCGGAAGGTGACTACATCAAATTGTAGCTGTCCTACTGCACCAACAATAATGTCATTATTATTTAGCGGGAAAAAAACCTGAGTACTGCCTTCTTCAGATAACTGCTTGATACCTTTCTGTAATTGTTTCATTTTTAATGGATCACGTAGTCGGATGCGCCTGAAAAGTTCTGGAGAAAAATAGGGAATACCGGTAAACTTAATGCTCTCCCCAGTGGTAAATGTATCACCTATCTGGATAGTGCCGTGGTTATGTAGCCCAATAATATCTCCGGCCACCGCTTCATCTAGCGACACTCTCTCTCCCGCTTTAAAACCAACAGCATCGGAAATACGCAAATCTTTTTTCTGCCTAACATGGTGAACTCTCATTCCTTTGGTATATTTGCCTGAGCAAATGCGCATAAAAGCTATTCGGTCTCGATGTTTTGGATCCATATTGGCTTGTATTTTAAAAACAAACCCAGAAAATTCTTCCTCGCTCGCAGCTACATTTCGTTCTATTGCGGCCCTAAATTGGGGGGGTGGAGCTAAGTCCACAAAGCTATCCAACATTTCTCTTATACCAAAATTAGCCAATGCTGTACCAAAAAATACAGGGGCTAACTGTCCTCTCAAAAACATTTCCATATCAAAAGGATTTGTAGCGCCTTTCACAAGCTCTATCTCCTCCCTAACACTTACAGCCAAGTAATCCAAAAAATCACTTGCTTCATCCGAATAAAGACCTTCTATCCTCAAATCGTTAGGAATAATACTTCCCTGACCTTGCTGGAAAACATGTATTGTATCCGCACGAAGATTGTACACACCCTTAAAATCCCTGCCACAACCAATAGGCCAATTAATTGGAGCGCAGCTGATCTTTAGCACTGTCTCTATTTCATCTAACAGGTCAATCGGGTTGCGTATCTCACGATCCATTTTGTTTATGAAGGCTATTATTGGGGTGTCTCTTAATCGGCATACATCCATCAATTTGATCGTACGCTGCTCTACGCCTTTTGCGCCATCAATAACCATTAATGCTGAGTCTACCGCTGTTAACGTACGATAGGTGTCTTCAGAAAAATCTTCATGCCCCGGAGTATCGAGTAAGTTTACTATGCGACCCTTATAAGGAAACTGCATGACAGAAGATGTTACAGAAATACCCCGATCTTTCTCCATCTGCATCCAGTCAGAGGTTACATGTCTATCGCTTTTCCTGCTTTTGACTGTTCCGGCAACCTTAATCAGATTTCCAAACAATAAAAGTTTTTCAGTAATCGTGGTCTTACCTGCATCAGGGTGAGAAATTATCGCAAAGGTTCTTCTTAGCCTCACCTCTTCAGAAATTAAATTTGATGGCATTTTCTATTTTCCTTTGATGCAAAAATAAGCGTACATAAAAAATTAATACAGTTTTGTGGCTACCATTGAAACGGTTTGAAATTATACACAGATTACCAAGGAAATAGTGTTACTGAGCTGCATCTTAAAATAGCAGGTACAAAAATCCTGTGTGAAATTTGGCGATATTTTTACAGCAATAGTTGCCAACAAGGATCTGAACGAAACCATCCGGCTATCGAGAAACGACTTTTCTTGCTATCTAGCACCTCATGATAGACTTCTTGACTCAAAAAAATGGCAACAGTGCCAAAAACAGGTGCAACCCTCACTGTAATCTCTTCAGGCTGATTACCGTATATAAGTAACTCGCCTCCATCCGCTGCCAGCCAGTCTTTATTTGTATAGACTACAATTGATAGCACTCTATTTGATTTCCCCCTAAAAGAATCTTTATGCTTGGCATAAAACCCATCTTTACCATAATAAGAAAAATGACTCTCAAATGAAGACAATCCTAGAAATAATCGTCTGTTCAGGTAGTCTTGAAGCAATGATACCCACTTAAGCCATTCTTTCTCGGCATCAGTAGAACCGGTAATCCAGGCGATCTTATCGGTACGCACGGATCTATCTAGCGTGTGATCGCCCGCTCTTCCAACCCCAGCATTTACAAACAACATTGGAGGCATTAACTCTAACTGCATAGAGAGCTGCGCAAGAAATCCTGATGTGAGCTTATTGGTTTGAACACTGTAGCCATTTGAAAAGAGATCGCCTGCTATTGTTTCAAATAAAATATCTCGGTCATTTCCACCTATATCTTTATTTATCTTAATAACCTACAACTCCATAGCCATTAATAGGGCATCTTCGGATTTTAATGGGGTCTGGTAATAATTTTTTCTTTGGCATACCTCAACAAACCCAATATTTTCATACAAGGAAATTGCACCAGCATTGCTAACTCTTACTTCCAAGAAAAATCTTTGTGCATCTTCCGAAACAATAGCAATCAAATGCTCGAGGAAATAACGCCCATAGCCTTTGTTTTGATGTTCAGGATGAACAGCAATGTTAAGGATTTCAGCTTCATCAATAACAATACTATAAATCGTATAGCCTACAACATGGCCATCTAAAGTAAGAGTCAAGCAATGATGCTTCTCGTAGCTGTCAATAAACTGCCTTTCCTGCCAAGGGTAAGGAGTAGCCTTTTGTTCAATCTGAACAACATCAGGCACATCAGAGAGTGCCATAGGACGTATATTTAAAAGATTTATTTTCAAAGTATGCACTTAGCAGTTATTTAATTTGTCTTTACCAGGGATTGAATAGCTTCCCATACTTCTAGCTTCGCTGAAGGATCTTTTAAAATTTCTTGCAGACTTTTAACAACAAAAGCATTTACCGCACCTTTTATTTTCATGGTTCCACCTAAAGTATCTGCATAAGTTTTTTCTGTGGAAGAGAACAACTCAAACGCTATCTTTCCCATAAGCAGCACACTAGTTTTGCCTGTACGGGTATCAATATAAGCTGACATCATTTTTCGAGCATCAGATTTATCTTGAATGCCATCTTTCTCGACAGGCCAGTCAATTAGGTCAGCACGTGGTAAACTGCTAGCAAGACATCCTACACTACGCAAAATATTAGCGAGCAATTGGCACTGATCATCGCTAGGCTTAGCATCGACATCTAACTCGTTAAAAATCAAAAGTTCATCGCAGGGTTGCCAGCATGCCAGCCGAAAATTCAAGGACGCAGCAAACGCTCTATTTGTACTGTCTGTTGGCGCTGTATTTTTTTTTGGGGCTGATTTCGACACGTCAATCGTATTTATTTTGGATGAATACTGCGTTATATCTAAATTAGAAAGATACCAGTTACGCATCCCTGTATTCACAAAAACCCCTAAACGCCATCTAGCTGAGGGTGTAAACGATCTGGATTTTGTATCAAATTAAGCGCATGCAGATAAGCTCTAACGCTAGCAACCAAAATATCAGTGTCAGCTCCCTGTCCATTCACAATACGGCCGCCTTTTTCTAGCCGCACAGTCACCTCACCTTGAGAGTCTGTTCCAGCAGTTACCGCATTTACAGAATAAAGCTTAAGCTCTGTATCACTCTTCGCTAATTTTTCTATGGCCTTAAATGCGGCATCAACCGGGCCGTCTCCTTCAGACGAGGAGTCATACAGCTCACCTTTATACCTCAGTATAAGAGTCGCGCAAGGGGGTTGTCCTGTTTTTGAGATCACCTCTAAAGCTTCTAGCGTAATTTGGTCTCCATTCGAATCGTCCAGTTGTATTTCTGAAACAAGAGCCTGAAGATCCTCATCATATATTTCACGTTTTTTGTCCGCCAAATCTTTAAACTTAGCAAAAGCTTCATTCATTACAGCCTTACTTTCAAAATGAGTTCCAAGCTCCTCAAGACGAGCCACAAAAGCTGCACGGCCAGAAAGCTTTCCTAGAACAATTTTATTGGTTTTTAACCCCACATCTTGAGCGCTCATAATTTCATAAGTTTCACGAAATTTCAGCACCCCATCTTGATGAATTCCTGACTCATGCGCAAAAGCGTTAGCACCAACAATTGCCTTATTGGGCTGCACAGGAAACCCTGTGATGCTGGATACTAGTCGAGAAATTGAGGTAATTTGAGTTGTATCAATACGTGTTTCCACCGGAAAAATATCTTTTCGCGTTTTTATTGCCATTACCACTTCTTCAAGGGCAGCATTACCTGCGCGCTCACCTAAACCATTAATAGTGCATTCTATTTGGCGGGCTCCTTTCATGACAGCTGCCAATGAATTTGATACAGCTAAACCA
The DNA here is from genome assembly GCA_963925605.1 of uncultured Porticoccus sp. Lineage (GTDB taxonomy): Bacteria > Pseudomonadota > Gammaproteobacteria > Pseudomonadales > Porticoccaceae > Porticoccus. The sequence goes on from CAWURY010000001.1 coordinate 23,139, forward strand.
AGATCATTGTGGCAGTGCACAGAGAAAATCGCTTTATCTGAATTAGGTACAGCTTCAATCAAGCGACCAATAGTGTTTGCATACTCTTCTGGAAAGCCATAACCAACTGTATCTGGAAGATTAATAGTTGTTGCTCCAGCGCCAATAACACCCTCAATAACACGGCACATAAAATCAAAATCTGAACGACTTGCATCTTCCAGAGAAAACTCCACATCATCTATTAAATTTCGAGCATACTTTACGGCGGATACAGCCTGCTCAAAAACTTGATCTGGGGTCATCTGAAGCTTATATTTCATATGGATTGGCGATGTTGCAATAAAGGTATGAATACGCCCTGAAGACGCTCCCTTCAAGGCCTCTGCAGCGCTTTCAATATCCTGGATCCTGGCACGAGCAAGACTGCAAACAGTGCTATTTTTAATCGTCTCAGCAATAGCTTTAACTGATGCAAAATCACCGGGACTGGAAACAGCAAACCCTGCTTCAATGACATCAACTCGAAGTTTCTCTAAAGCTTTAGCCACTCTCAATTTTTCGTCCCTAGTCATAGATGCACCAGGGCTTTGCTCCCCATCGCGTAGCGTTGTATCAAAAATTATTAATTTTTGTTTTTTCATGTCACACCTTTACCCCGTAAATCTTACCTTTTAGCCATAATACTGGGGCTGAAAAACTATACACTAGGGCAAAAATAAATAGAATTCGAGGCGGATCAATTATCACCACAATAAGACCCATTACCACAGAAAAAATCACCACGAAAGGCACCTTTCCTTTGAGATCAAGCTCTTTCAGGCCACGATAGTGGAAATTAGAAACCATCAAGAAGCCAGCCAAAGCCGTTACTGCTGCTACCAGAAATGCTAACTCGCTTGTTAGCTCCACCTCATAACTACACCAGATCAGAGATGCTATCAACGCAGCTGCTGCAGGGCTTGGAATTCCAATAAAACAACCGTTTTTAGATGGGTCAATTTGAGTATTAAAACGAGCAAGTCTGAGCGCTGCACATGAGGCATAAATAAAAGCAGCAGCCCAGCCAATACGCCCTATTTCATTAAGTATCCAGCTAAAAGCTAGGACTGCTGGCGCTACGCCAAAAGAGACCATATCAGAAAGACTGTCATACTGAAGGCCAAACTCACTAGTTGTGTTTGTCATGCGCGCTACGGTTCCATCCAGGACATCAAAAATCATTGCAATAAAAATTGCAATCGAAGCTGCCTCAAATTTTCCATCCATTCCTGCAAGAATTGCATAAAAACCAGCGAACATAGCCCCAGTAGTAAAAAGATTAGGCAGGAGATAAACACCTCTATGTCTAATCTTTACCTGTTCGAGAGGCAATCTATCGCCCCCGGTCACCGAGGATGGTTCACCGATACTTGATGTATTATTTTGACCTTCAATATCGACCATAGCTAATCCTTCGGTATGTAATACAAAAGCCTACTTTGTCTTTTTGACTGTATCCATGTGGTATATTATCCAACAATTCTAACTTCTACCCTAGCGTTCAATACATTAAAGATAACATTACATCGAACACTAAAGCATGGGATAAAAAACCGCGCTTTAGCGTGACCAATTAAGCGATTACTTAAAGCCGACTAGTTCTTATCTTTGTCTACCAACTGATTGGCTGTAATCCATGGCATCATAGAGCGCAACTTAGCGCCAGTTTGTTCGATAGGATGCGCTGCATTGTTACGACGATATGCCGTCATAGAAGGATAGTTCATTGCTCCTTCTGTAATAAACATTTTTGCGTATTCGCCATTTTGGATACGCTTTAGGGCATTACGCATAGCCTTGCGAGATTGGTCATTAATAATTTCCGGGCCAGTGACATACTCCCCATATTCTGCATTGTTAGATATAGAATAGTTCATATTAGCAATGCCTCCCTCATACATGAGATCAACGATCAGCTTGAGTTCATGTAAACACTCAAAATAAGCCATTTCAGGGGCATATCCAGCCTCCACTAATGTTTCGAAGCCAGCTTTCACCAACTCAACCGCCCCTCCACAAAGGACCGCCTGCTCTCCAAATAAATCTGTTTCGGTTTCATCTTTAAATGTAGTTTCAATGATACCTGTCCGTCCTCCACCAATACCGGATGCATAAGACATAGCTACATCTCTTGCCTTGCCTGAAGCATCTTGATAAATTGCAACTAGATCAGGAATACCGCCGCCTTTAGTGAACTCATTACGAACTGTATGCCCAGGGGCCTTAGGCGCAATCATAATTACATCTAAATCCTTGCGAGGCACAACCTGATTGTAGTGGATTGAAAAGCCATGAGCGAAAGCCATGGTGGCCCCCTTCTTAAGGTTTGGCTCAATTTCATCTTTATAGAGATGTGACTGAAATTCGTCCGGGGTAAGAATCATCACTAGATCTGCTCCAGCAACAGCCTCGGGAACATTCTTTACGGTTAATCCAGATTTCTCGGCTTTAGTAGCAGAGAGCGAACCAGGGCGAAGCCCTACGGTGACATCGACACCAGAATCTTTTAGATTCAAGGCATGCGCATGGCCTTGTGAGCCATACCCAATAATGGAAACTTTCATACCCTGAATAATTGAGAGATTACAGTCTTTATCGTAAGAAACTTGCATATTTTTATCCTATATTTTTTATAAAACAAATAGTTATATTTTATGGAGTGTCTGTAAAAATCATACTATAAATCAATCATACCTTCAGTATTTTTTCACCACGAGCTAGCCCAGAAACGCCTGATCTAACCAACTCAAGGATAACTGCATAATTAATAGCCTCAAGAAAGGCATCAAGCTTATCGCTGCTGCCCACAAGCTGTAGTGTATATGCGTTCACATTTACATCGACTACTTGGCCACGAAAAATATCTATACAGTGATTAATTTCTGCTCTTTGAGCCTCATTTGCTTTTACTTTTACTAGCATTAATTCTCGTTCAATATGAGGGCCTTCAATCAAATCCACGACTTTTATTACATCTATTAATCTATTTAAGTGCTTGGTGATCTGCTCAATCACTTGATCATTCCCATGCGTAGTAAGCGTTAGTCTAGATAAGGTCAAATCATCAGTTGGGGCAACATTAAGCGTATCAATGTTATAGCCTCTCTGTGAAAATAATCCAACTACTCTAGATAGAGCGCCCGGTTCATTTTCCATTAATACTGAGATTATATGTCTCATCAAGTGCGCTCCTTTTTGCTCAACCACATATCACGCATCGAACCATTGGGGGCAATATGCATTGGGTATACATGCTCTGAACGATCGACATTAATATCCATAAAGACCAGTTTATCTTTTAAACTAAAGCATTCCGACATTTTATCGTCCAGTTCATCGAAATTTGAAACCCGCATTCCGACATGCCCATATGCTTCTGCCAATTTCACGAAATCTGGTAAGGAATCCTCATAAAGACTAGACGAATAGCGACCGCTGTATTGCATATCCTGCCACTGCCTAACCATGCCCAGGGCCTGATTGTTCAAACTAATAATCTTTATTGGAAACCCATACTGCAAGCAAGTAGATAGCTCTTGTATACACATTTGTATACTGCCTTCACCTGTCACGCAAGCCACAACTCCGGAAGGGTAAGCTAGCTGGACACCCATAGCTGCGGGTAGCCCGAAACCCATAGTTCCAAGACCCCCTGAATTAATCCAACGACGAGGCTTATTAAACAAATAATATTGGGCGGCAAACATTTGATGTTGACCAACATCAGAAGTGACCCAAGCATCGCCGTCTGTTATTTTATAGAGGCTTCTAATCACATCCTGAGGTTTAATAACACTCCCAACGCTCGGCTCGTGTCGAGGCTGAGTGTATATTCCATGCCGCTCCCTCCACTCGTTTATTTGTATCCACCATTGAGACAGAGCCTCCTGATCTAAAACTTCCTTGCTGTCATTAATTTGATCAATCATCTGCTGTAGTACGGTGGCACAATCACCAACAATAGGGACATCTATAGTTACGATTTTAGAAATAGACGTGGGATCAATATCAATATGTATAATTTTTGCAGATGGGCAAAATTTACTAGGAGTATTAGTCACCCTGTCATCAAAACGTGCCCCCACTGCGAGAATAACATCGGCTTCATGCATGGCATTGTTTGCCTCTACAGTTCCATGCATTCCAAGCATTCCAAGAAACTGAGGGTCAGTTCCCGGAAAAGCTCCAAGCCCCATTAATGTATTTGTTATAGGTATATTTAGCAGCCTTGTAAGTTCAGTTAGCTGGGCAGATGCATCGCCCAAGACAACGCCGCCGCCGCTATAAATAATTGGGCGTTTGGCTGCCAGTAAAGTCTTTATGGCGCGCTTAACTTGACCGCCATGTCCTTTAGTTGTCGGGTGATAAGAGCGTATTTTTATTTTTTCAGGATATTCGTAAGGTATCCGATGATTTGGTGCAGTAACATCCTTAGGAATATCTACAATAACCGGTCCAGGTCGACCTGTCCTTGCAATATAGAAGGCCTTGGCGATAATACCGGCGATTTCGGATGCGTCCATCACTAAAAAACTATGCTTAACTATAGGTCTAGAAATGCCGACCATATCAGTTTCTTGGAAAGCATCACCGCCAATCTTATCGCGAGGAACTTGTCCAGATATCACAACCATAGGAATAGAATCCATATAGGCAGTTGCAATGCCCGTTATCGCATTTGTGGCTCCAGGGCCAGAGGTTACAAGAACTGCACCAACATCTCCGGTAGCGCGCGAGTAGCCATCAGCAGCATGCACAGCACCCTGCTCATGCCGAACAAGTATATGCCGGACATCTTCCTGCTGAAACAAGGCATCATAGATATGCAGCGCTGCGCCGCCAGGATAACCCCAGATGTGCTTTACCCCTGCATCCTTAAGTGCACGAACGACTATTTCACCGCCAGAAAAAAGTTCCAATTTACAAGCCCTCAAATGTGAATAAAATCACTCCGAAAAAGCCCACCAGGGAACATAAATAGCACAGTGTTCCAACATCACAGGTATGTTTGATATAACATAGCAGCTGAAAATATATCAGTGCTCCAGATTTATGGGTAAACAAATCTGTTCTGGATGCCGAGAAAACGCTGTTTACGCTTATCTGGCAAGCTGGCAAGGAGCCAGTTTGTGAGAATACTGACTGAAAATTCCTCACAGAGCCGCGAACTTTAGAGTGTAAATGCCATTTAGTCAAGAATATAGCTTATGTCTCTCGACCAAAATCAGAAGAATAGATGCTTTGCTATTTTTTTAAGTAAGCCATATTAGGCTTGCCATTCTGCCAGTACTGCCATCTCGCCGATAGGAGTAAAAATTTAGATGGTCACTATAAGTGCAGTAATCACCGCCATAAATTTGGGTAACTCCTGCTTCATTTAAAATTACCTTTGCAAGCCCATACAAATCAGCCATCCATTTTTTGGTTTTATTTGCATCTTTCTCTGCAGTTCTCAAAAAACACGCATTAAGCTTTTCTTTCATGCGCGGAGTGCTAGCACCAACAAGGAATGCCTCTCTAACCTCGGGGCCAACTTCAAAATTTTTTTGACTTATTGCGGGGCCAAGGTAAGCCATTAGATCTCCAGGAGATACAACGAGTCGCCTTATTGTATTTTTCACTATACCTACAGACAAACCGCGCCAGCCCGCATGAATCGAAGAAACTATAGTGCCTTGTGTATTGCAAATTAAAATTGGCAAGCAATCTGCCGTTGTCACAGCGCAAACGGTACCAGTTATGCTTGTAAAAGATGCATCTCCAACTACAGCTGGAGCATGGCAAGTAGCTTGTATTACGTGCGCCCCGTGCACCTGATCAAGCAACTGCGGAGCTGATGGTAAATTTAATTCTTTTGATAGATATCGCCAATTTTTCTTAACAGAATCGGCGCTATCTCCTACATTAAAACCAAGATTCAAGCTATCCCATGGGGGCAAAGAGGCGCCACCTTTTCTGGTAGTGATAGCAGAAAACACATTTACTGGAGCCGGCCAGTCCGGTTTTAATATATTCATATCAGAGCCAAAAGTTTAAACCCATATACTGGAGCCGGCCAGTCCGGTTTTAATATATTCATATCAGAGCCAAAAGTTTAAACCCATAGCCAATTTTCACAACAAAGAATTCACTTATTATCAATTTCCGTTTTCAAAGCCTCCAGTAAAACTATGAAGTCTTTTGGTGCGGGAGCATGCCATTCTACATATTCGTTAGAAGTGGGATGAATTAATCCCAGTCTTCCAGCATGCAAGGCCTGGCGCCTAAAGCCTCGCAATGCTGTTTGTAATTTTAAAGTTGCACCCTTAGGTAATTTAAGACGACCACCATAAACCGAGTCACCAACCAAAGGGTACCCAATATCTGCCATGTGGACGCGTATTTGATGCGTTCTACCCGTTTCTAATTTAACCCTAATATGCGTGTACTGGGAAAATTTTTCAATCACCCTATAATGAGTCACTGCCTCTTTTCCACCATGATCAACAACGGCCATTTTAGTGCGAATTTGTGGATGTCGCCCCATAGGCTTCTTGACTGTTCCTCCGCCCGTCATAACACCTTGAGCAATAGCCTGGTATTCACGAGCAACTGTCCGTGATTGCAGTTGTTTAATTAGCGAATGATGGGATTCTAATGTTTTAGCGACAACCATAAGTCCAGTGGTGTCTTTATCTAAACGATGCACAATGCCAGCACGAGGAATTTTTTCATTAGCCGAAACATGGCATATAAGGCCATTAAGTAGGGTTCCTGTATAATTACCCACAGCCGGATGAACAACTAGTCCGGCTGGCTTGTTCAGAACAATTATGTCCTTATCTTCAAACACAATATCTAGACTAATAGCTTCTGGCTTCCATTCCCCTTCTGGCTCTAGCATTGCGTTGACTGAAAGCAGTTCACCGCCGATAAGCTTATCCTTAGATCGATATATATTTCCATCTACCAGTAAATCTCCTTTTTTTATCCATACCTGCAATCGTGATCTTGAAAAATCTTTAAACAGTTCAGATGCAACTTGATCTAAACGCATTCCACGGAATGATAGCGGTACACTTTCTTCTAATTTTATAGTGTCTGACATATAGTCTCAGTTATTGATATTTTGTATACTGTCTAGGCTGTGGTTAAATACCACATCTTACAGATGTAGCGCCGTCTAAAGAACACTTTAAGTTTAACTTAATAAAGTTAATACAGGATGCGGTCACTCATGCGATTTTTGTTTTCAATGTTACTACTTACATGCTGTTTAGCCACCGGGTGCACCTGGTTTAATAGCCTGAATGGTATCTCAGAGACTTCCGAGAAGATTGATACTACCGGTTACACAGAAAAAGATTTCTTTAATGCTATTCAAGGAGACCTCAAAGGTGGTTTTTGGCAGACAGCCATTGATAAACTGCGTTCACTTGAAGCTCAATACCCATTTGGTGATTACGCCGAACAAGCACAACTTGAACTAATATATGCTCACTTTAGAGTAGGCGAGCATGTAGCCGTTGTCAGTGTTGCGGAACGATTTATTCGGTTGCACCCACAGCACCCAAATGTCGACTATGCCTATTATCTAAAAGGATTGTCGTCTTTTGTGGAAAGTGACGGCATGTTCGGGAAGCTGCTTCCGATGGACGAAACAAAACGTGATCCAGGGTCAGCACGTAATTCTTTCTCTTCTTTTAGTGAATTGCTAAACCGATTTCCAGAAAGCCAGTATGCTCCAGATGCCCAAAAACGGATGATCTACATGCGAAATATTCTTGCACGCCACGAAGTTCATGCGGCGAACTACTTTTTAACACGCGGTGCATACCTTGCTGCTGCTAATAGAGGTCGCTATATTGTCGAAAATTTCCAAAAAACTCCTGCTGTTCCAGATGGTCTTGCCATTATGGCTCAAGCCTATCATCTCATGGAAGTCCATGATCTTTCCAATAACGCAGCGGAATTGCTTGCGAAAAACTACCCAAATCATCCAGTCTTGGATACTAATGGAAAGTTTCAATATCAAAGCACCTCATTGTCGCTAAAAAGAAGCTGGACCAACACACTGACTGCTGGATTATTTGATAAACCAGAGTCGCTTGGGTTTGATTCTCGTCATATCTTTAATGAACGATACAAAGATACAAATCAGAATAAAACATCCTGGATAAGCAAGGTTAGCTTTGGTGCGCTTGACTGAATATCATTTAAATCTTTTCAAAAACCATCCCTACAAGACAGAAATCTTTTTTTTGTCTAAAAAAGATCCAGATCTTAAGTTCTTATTTACAAAGCATTCAGACTTTAGGTCATGCAAACGAAAGAAAGGTTTTGAGGGGCTGGCGCAGCTGATTACCGAGCAACAGCTGTCTGTAGCTTCCGCCAAAGCCATATTCAGCCGACTCAAAAAGACAGTCCCTATATTTAAGCCAGAAGAATTTTTACAAAAAAATGACCTGCAACTACAAGCAACGGGCTTGAGTAGACCTAAAATAAAATATTGTAGAATTCTGGCTGAGAGTATTATCTCACAAGATCTTTCTTTTCGTGTGGCTCATAAAATGAATGATGAAGAGCTAAAAAAAGAACTCTGCAAAATTAAAGGAATCGGCGCATGGACTGCAGAGTGTTATATGCTAGCCTCCCTCCAAAGGAGGAATATCTGGCCTGCTAAAGATGTAGGTTTGCAGGCTGCTATACAAAAAGTTAAGTGTCTAAAGAGCAGACCCAATGAAGAAGAAATGCTCATACTAGCAGCTGAGTGGGAGCCTTATAGGTCGATTGTAGCGAATCTACTGTGGGCATTTTACGACTAAATTTATTTAAGCACTTTAATAAAGCCTATAGGTCAAAAAAACAGAAAGAAAAGGCACTCAAAAATGAATGATGAATTCACCTATAATAAAATTCGTGAGCAAATGAAAGTTACGCCAGACATTGATCCTGAATTCGAAGCAACACGACGATTAAATTTTATAAAATCAACTCTCATGAAATCAGGGCTGACACATCTAGTTCTCGGCGTAAGCGGTGGTATTGATTCGGCGACCTGCGGAAGGCTGGCTCAACTAGCAATAGATCAACTTAATCAAGAACATTTAAATTCTACATATGTTTTTATTGCCGTCAGGCTTCCATATGGAGTCCAGGCGGATGAGGCTGACGCACAGGCGGCCTTACAATTTATTCAGCCATCGAAAACTGCTTTTATAGATATAAAATCAGGTGTGGATGATATCCATGAGAAAGTTGTTAACGCTACAAATAGCAATACAAACTTAACTAATGCAAAAAAAGATTTTACCAAAGGTAACACTAAGGCTCGTGTTCGCATGACAGTACAATATGAAATCGCCGGTTTATGCGAAGGATTAGTGCTTGGGACAGATCATTCTGCCGAAAATATTACTGGATTTTATACAAAATGGGGGGACGGGGCTTGTGATTTGGCCCCCTTATTTGGTTTAAGCAAAAGACAAGTACGCAGGGTTGCTGAGTTTCTCGGCGCGCCAGCCAAGCTGATCAATAAAACACCAACAGCAGACCTTGAATGTCTTTCTCCACAAAAAGCAGACGAGGATGTCTTGGGAACTACTTATGACAAAATTGATGATTTTTTAGAAGGCAAGCCTGTCAGTGCAGAAACAATGAATACTATTGTTTATCTCTTCAATAAAACCATACATAAGCGTAACTCTATCGCCACAATTTATGATCATAATAGCCCATAAAAGCTACTAACGAAGTTCCCTGGGAAGTGAAAATGTTACATTTTCTTCAACCCCCGCAACCTCGACTGGAATTTTACACCCCATGAGCGCCAAAAAACCAACAACAGCTTCAACAAGAGTTTCTGGAGCAGAAGCACCAGCCGTAACGCCAATCTTAGTTTTTCCCAGCAGCCACTCCTTATTGATACTCTCAGCACTATCAATCAAGTAGGCTTCTACACCGCAATGTTCAGCCAGCTCTCTCAAGCGGTTAGAGTTAGAGCTATTGTTTGAGCCAACAACGAGAACCAAATCACACTCAAGAGCCAATTGCCTGACAGCATCCTGCCTATTTTGAGTGGCATAGCATATATCATCTGTTTTTGGTCCTTCTATGAAAGGAAAACGCTTCCGTAATGCATTTATAATTTGAGCAGTATCGTCAACCGATAGGGTTGTTTGAGTCACAAAAGAAATTTTGTCTGGATTCTCTACTTGCAATTTTTCTACATCAGACTCGTTCTCTACTAAATAAATATGTCCTCCATTAGCGACTTCAGGGTATTGACCCATCGTACCTGCAACCTCAGGATGCTTTGAGTGCCCAATCATTATACAATCGCGACCCTCAATGCCAGATCGAGCAACCTCCACATGCACTTTTGTTACCAAAGGACAGGTTGCATCAAAAATTTTCAAATTTTTTTCATTAGCTTTTTTTCTTACAGATTGAGATACTCCGTGCGCACTAAAAACTACTGTCACATTATTCGGGATATCTTCTACTTCATCTACAAAAATGGCTCCACGCTCACGCAACATATCCACCACTGATTTGTTATGCACCACTTCGTGACGAACATAAATGGGGGGGCCATAAATATCTAGCGCTCGATAAACTATTTCAATAGCCCGATCCACTCCAGCACAAAATCCTCTTGGGTTGGCTAACTTCAGATCAATCAATGTTTCACCACTGACTCAACAGAAAGAATTTTCACCTTAAAACTAATAGCATGCCCAGCTAAAGGATGATTGAAGTCTACTACAACTTTTTTTTCATCGAAATCTATCACTACGCCAGGTAATTCAGCTTTGTTTGCATCAGCAAAGGATATCAATAACCCCACCTCAATATCTAGACTATCAGCAAAATCTTTTCGAGAAAACTCCTGAATATTACTAGGGTTGTGCTGTCCAAAACCATTTTCTGGTTCTATAACAACTATCTGCTCTGCTCCGCTCACGAGGTCAATCAAAGCAAGTTCAAATCCTGGTAGTAATTTTCCGTCTCCAAAAATAAAGGCGGCGGGATCCTGATCAAAATTAGAATCCACCAAAGATCCATCTTCCAAAGAAAGTGAAAAATGTAACGTTATTTTTGTGTCTGGCCCAACAGGAAGCATCTCCATATCAGATAATGTGGTCATAAGATCACCTAATTTATATTTTTTTTGGTGCAAGGAGACTCTCAAAAATTAAAAATATCGCTCCCAAAGTAATGCTTGCATCAGCAATATTAAATGCTGGCCAATGGTACAAACCATAATAAAAATCAATAAAATCAACAATATAACCTAAAAATATTCGATCATATAGGTTACCAAGAGCGCCACCTAAAATTAAAGCTAAAGACGTCGATAAAAAAAACTGTGACGCCTTCAAACGATACAGCCAAACCATTAAAACAATGCTGATCACCAATGAAATTATTAAGAGCAACCAGCGCTGCCAGCCCCCGGCATCACTCAAAAAACTAAATGCTGCCCCCGTATTGTGCACTAAGGTAAAGCTAAGCCCAGGAAAAATATTACTATATTCTCCATATAGAAAATTTTGAGTTATTGCATGTTTAGTAAATTGATCGGCAATCAACACAAAAATAGCTAAAACATACCATCGCGCTATTTGCCAGCTCATAATATTAATCCTAAAAAATTGACCATAAAAAATTACGGGGAGCATGGACAATCTTAGGCATATAAACGCTGCTCACCCTGTCCATCAATATTCTCAATACAACGGCTGCAAATATCAACATACTTTGCATGAGAACCCACATCTTCGCGATGATGCCAGCATCGCTCACACTTTGCATACTTCGTTTTGACAGCTTGCACCAAAAGCCCATCAATGTCTGTTGGCACTGCATCTACAGCACCGCCAAGAGGCTTTACCTTAGCTTCAGAAGTAATGAAGATGAATCTTAGCTCGTCCTCTAACTTTTCTAGGGTTTTTTGTAGTTCTTCGTTGACGTAAACTGTTACTTCGGCTTCAAGTGATTTTTGAATGCCATCTTTCTTTTTTTCTTCTAAAATTTTATTGACTGCATTTCGTGCCCCTAAGATCAACTCCCAGTCGTTGGCTGTAATTTTTTCTTCAACAAACAATGGCAATTCTTTCCATTCGGCAAAAAAAACAGACTCCTCTCTATCTCCAGGAATAAATGCCCAAATTTCTTCTGCTGTAAAGCTTAATATCGGTGCAATCCAACGGACAAATGTATCTAAAATATAATATATAGCTGTCTGAGCTGATCGCCTTGCGATAGAATTTTCTTGGCAGGTATACTGACGATCCTTGATAATATTTAGATAAAATCCACCCATATCAGTAACGCAAAAATTATGCAGTTTCTGATAAATATGGTGAAATTGATAGCTGTCGTATGCTGCTATCATTTCCTTATGCGTCTTTATAGTTAGGTCTAGAGCCCAGCGATCAAGCGCCAGCATTTCATCGATAGGGACCATGTTCTCAGAAGGACTAAAATCATTTAAATTAGACAAGAAGAAGCGTGCTGTATTACGGATTCTACGATATGAATCGCCAGATCGCTTCAGAATTTCATCAGAGATATTCATCTCGCCACTGAAGTCTGTAGCTGCAACCCATAACCTCAATACGTCAGCGCCCTGATCGTTAATAACCTGCTGTGGCGATAATACATTGCCAATAGATTTAGACATTTTTCGGCCATTAGCATCCACAACAAAACCGTGTGTTAAAACTGCCTTATAGGGGGCAGTATTTTTTATTGCAATTGAAGTTTTTAGCGATGACTGGAACCAACCCCTGTGTTGATCAGACCCTTCCAGATAAAGATCTGCAGGAAACTGCAATTCTTTGCGTTCATCAAGAACGGCGGCATGCGTAACGCCCGAGTCAAACCATACATCCAGAGTATCCGTCACCTTATTATACTCACTTGCTTGATCACCCAGCAATTCTTTAGCATCTACTTCATACCAAAAATCTATGCCATGCTGCTCGACGCCAGATGCTATAACTTCTATTAAGCGCGGAGTATCTGGATGAATATCACCAGTCGATTTATGAATAAACAGCGCAATAGGAACACCCCAGGTGCGCTGGCGGGAAATGCACCAATCTGGGCTATTTTTAAGCATTCCATCCATTCTTGCCTGGCCCCACTCTGGGTACCAAGACAGCAATGGAACTGCTTTTTTTGTTTTTTTCAGCAAATTATTTTGGGTCATGCTAATAAACCACTGAGGGGTCGCGCGATAAATTAACGGGGTTTTAGTTCGCCAGCAATGTGCGTAACTATGGGTAATTTTTGTATTGGCTAACAACCTATTTTTATCTTTTAGTAAATCTATGACTTTTTCATCAACCTTATAAACATGCTCTCCAGCAAAAAAAGCTACGTCTTTTCGAAACACGCCGTTATCGTCGATATAATTAAGAGTGTTAATACTATATTTCCCCGCAACAACAAAATCATCCACACCATGATCCGGTGCAGTATGAACACATCCAGTACCAGCCTCAGTTGTAACATGATCTCCAAGAATAATAGGTACCTGACGATCAGAAAAAGGGTGCCTCAAGACTAATAATTCAAGCTGGGAACCTTTAGCATGACCTACCACTTCATAATCCTTTACCTCCCAGCGGGACAAAATAGACTCAACGAGACTTTTGGCGACTAAATATCGCCCCGATAGACAACCTCGAGGCTGGCAAGCCAAAAGAACGTAATCTAGGTCAGGGTTCAAGCTAACCGCCTGATTTGACGGCAAAGTCCAAGGAGTTGTAGTCCAAATAACTACCGAGATATCACCGACACCAGTAATTCCAGGCATTGCTTTACCGAAGGCTTCTTCGTCGGCAACAGGAAAGGCAACGTCAATCGAAAATGATACTTTATCTTGATATTCAACCTCAGTTTCAGCTAATGCCGAGGCGCCTACAACACTCCAATAAACTGGCTTGTAACCCTTAACTAAATGTCTATTTTCAACAACCTTACCAAGGGCGCGAATAATGTTTGCTTCAAATTTCTTATCCATAGTGAGATAAGGGTTATTCCATTCAGCAAAAATACCTAGTCGAACAAAATCCTCCATTTGGTCTGCTACTTGCCGTTGCGCGTATTCCCTGCATTTTTGGCGAAAAGTTTTATGGTCTACCTTGACCCCCGCTTTCCCAATCTTCTTCTCTACTTCATGCTCAATAGGGAGTCCATGGCAGTCCCAGCCTGGAACATATGGTGCATCGTAACCACCAAGGGTGCGAGACTTAATCACAATATCTTTTAATATTTTATTAACGGCATGACCAATATGAATTTTACCGTTCGCATAAGGGGGGCCGTCATGCAGAATAAACTTTTTTCTACCATGGCGCCTTTCGCGCAACCTCTCATAGAGTTTATTTTCCTGCCAATGTTTAAGCATTTCTGGTTCTTTCTGAGAGAGATTAGCCTTCATCGGAAATGAGGTAGCAGGCAAATTCAAAGTTAATTTGTAGTCAGTCATCTTTTAAAATCTTCTTCTATCGTTATGCAGTAAAATATTTTCGAGCGACTTGAATATCGCGATTAATTGCTTTAACCATCACATCCACAGAAGAAAACGTTTCTTCGTCACGAACTTTGGCTTTAAATTCTACGTGGATTCTTTGCCCATATAGATCTTCATCGAAATCTAACAAATGAACTTCAAGCACCGGCTTAACCAAATCACCTATAGTTGGCCTGATGCCCACATTGGCAACACCTGCTAAGCGACGACTGCCCAGTAATACCTCTACAATAAAAACCCCGCTTAATGGTGCGCTGTATCTTTTTAGCTCGACGTTAGCAGTAGGAACCCCGATCTCCCTGCCAAATCTCTGCCCATAGATAACACAACCCGTGATCTTGAAGGGTTCACCCAGCAGTCTCTCGGCTAGAACAAAATTAGATGCCTCTAAAGCTGAACGAATACGGGTGCTGCTAATTCGCTCACCTTGGTGCTCTAAGGTTACAGTATCAATGACATCAAAATTGTTTTTATATCCGGCTTGCTGTAGCAGCTGATAATTGCCATTTCTGTCGTGACCAAATTTAAAATCATCACCTACCACTAAACAGCGAACTTTTAAGCCAGAAATCAAAACCTGCTCAACAAAATCTATTGCTGACAAGCTGCGCAGAGACCGATTAAACTGTAAACAAAAAATCTTGTCTACGCCCATATTAATAAGTGCCTCCACTTTTTCACGCAAGCGCATCAAGCGAGCTGGAGCCTGTTCGCCAGAAAAAAATTCTTGGGGTTGCGGCTCAAAAATGATGACAACTGACGGCAACCCGAACTTGTTAGCTTTATCAATCAACTGTCGCAATATAGCCTGATGCCCTAAATGGACGCCGTCAAAAGACCCAATAGTTGCAACGCAACCATTATGCCCAGGCTTCAAATTATGCAGGCCTCTAATAAATTTTTTATTATCTTTAGTCACTTACCATCGATTTCGCAAAATGAAGTAAAATTATACCCATCCATAGCGATTAAAAATAGATTAGCCTCTTACTTATATCATCCTTAAGCTCGGCTTGGAGCAATTTTAAGTCATAGTTTATTTATTTTTAAGGTGAAGAAAGCGAAACCCGCCTAAAAAAAGAGCTAAAATATAAACTATAACACCTACAGCACAAATGATGCTGAGCCATCCTGCCCTTTCCCACCAGACCAATTCCAGCCAGCTATTAAGATACGCGGTAAACCCATACAAAGCGACACACATCGCAATATTGGCATTCAACAACATGAGTAAAAATTTACGCCAACCTGGCTCTGGGGTATACATATCAGTCTTACGCAAGCCCCGAAATAATAAAACGCTATTTAATATAGCGGCTAACGATGTCGCCAAAGCCAATCCGACATGGCCTATTTCTAAATAGAAATGCAGGGGTGTCGCTAAAATAATGTTAAGCGCCATATTTACCGCCAAAGCTATGATACCTATACGAACAGGGGTTCTGATGTCTTGACGAGCAAAATACCCTGGAGCTAAAACTTTTATCAGCATAAAAGCCACCACTCCTACTGAGTATGCACGCAAGCTCAGAGCAGCCATAGTCATATCTCGGGGAGTCATGACTTCTCCATAATAGAATAACGCTACCAAAATTGGCTCCGCCAAAATTATAAGTGCTATAGCCGCCGGAATAGCAATAAGCAAGATCAAGCGAATCGACCAATCTAATGTGGCGTTGAACTTTTCAAAATTACCAGCGACATGTTGTCTGGATAAATTCGGCAACATGACAGTAGCAATGGCAACTCCAAATACACCTAGAGGTAGCTCAGCTAAACGGTCAGAATAGTAAAGCCAAGAAATACTTCCGGTAGGAAGAAACGAAGCTATCATAGTATCCAGCAAAAGATTTATTTGACTCACTGAAACGCCAAAAATTGCTGGGGCCATTAATTTCAATATTTTGATAACCCCCTCATCCCGCCAGGCTAAAGCGGGATGAGGAATCATATGCATTTTAGCTAAAAATGGCAGCTGAAATAACAACTGTATTATACCTGCAGTTAAAACACCCCAGGCAAGAGCATACACAGGTTCATGAAACCAAGGGGAGACAAAAATCGCTGCAACTATTAAGGATATATTTAAAAAAATGGGGGTAATAGCAGGCACTGAAAATCTATCATAGCTATTAAGAATTGCTCCAGCAAAACCTGTTAAGGATACCAACATCAAGTAAGGAGATGTAATCCTCAGCATGCCACTAGCAGCAGCAAATTTATCCGGGTCATTCAACCAAAAGCCAAATGCAAAAATACCAGTAACCAGAGGGGCCGCTATGACAAGTAAAACTGTAGCCGCAATGAGTGTAGAGCCTAAGACCCCGGCTACGCTATCTATTAAAGCTCTTACTGCAGCTTGACTGCCGACCGTTCTGTATTCAGCCAAAACAGGAACAAATGCTTGGGAAAAGGCACCCTCAGCAAAGAGACGCCGAAAGAAATTAGGGATTTTAAATGCAACAAAAAAAGCATCCGCCATGGCGTCTGCACCAATAAATCTGGCGATAACAATGTCTCGCAGCAAGCCTAATACTCTGGAACACATAGTCATGAAAGCGACCAAAACACTAGGCCTTAATAATCCTACTGGTGTCACTAGAAGACCTGGCTGCTTGGTTGTATCAAGCGCATCTTGATATTTCAAACGTTAAACCTCGATTACTTTCTAAAAGCAAGAAATTAATTTTTAAAACAATTACACCGATATTGGACTTAAGTTTACGATCATACTTAGATTTAGCACAGACATAACATAAAATATGAGCAGAACGCTCATAATATTAAGCTTTTAATCATCATAATAAAGATTTCACCACAATTCATATTGATAAGCGCTAGCAAACATTGTATATTCACGCGCCTTGAATTAAGACCTTAATCTTAATATAGCTTATAAGGAGCATTAGGTGGCCAATACACCCCAAGCACGCAAAAGAGCGCGCCAAAATGAAAAAAATCGCAAGCACAATGGCAGCATGCGCTCCATGGTTCGCACCTATCTAAAAAAGGCAGATGCTGCCATAGAGTCAGGCGAAGTAGCGGCAGCACAAGCTGCCTTCAATATAGTTGCTCCCATACTTGACCGAATTGCGGACAAAGGAGTTATCCATAAAAATAAAGCTGCCCGTCACAAGAGTCGCTTAAACACAAAAATAAAGGCCCTTTTGGCTAATTAGCAACTAGAGCCAACTCTGGACAATGCAAAACCAGCATATAGCTGGTTTTTTTATGTATAAATTTTAATTTAGAGGGGAGCCCGCGCAAGAAAGAAACATCTTCTAGATGGAAGCATAAATCAGGTCAAAACTAAATTATCACTATGAATTAATTCCTGAGAATCACAATAACCCAGCGCATCAGATATACACGCGCTGCTTTTACCGATAATTTTAGCGCTCTCAGCGGCGGCGTAATTAACAAGTCCTCGTGCAATTTCGGTGCCATTCTCATCAACACACTTCACCAAATCCCCTTTGCGAAAACTCCCCTCAATGCTCTTTACTCCAATTGGAAGCAGGCTCTTGCGATGCTTTACCAGCATTTTTACTGCTCCTGCATCAAGTGTTAGTGAGCCAAAAACTCTCATCCTGCAAGCCATCCATTGCTTGCGAGCTGCAATTGGCTCTTTGCTGGCAAAGAGCAGAGTGCCCAGCATTTGGCCTTCCAGCAGTTGAGTCAAGATTGAATCTATTTTTCCATTAGCGATGACAGTATTTGTGCCAGAAAGAGAAGCAAGTCTAGCAGCCTTAAGTTTTGTAACCATTCCTCCTCGCCCCAAGCTCCCTGAACCTCCAGCTAAGGCACCTAACGCCCTATCTCTCGAGTTTCCATAAGAAATTAATTTAGCTTGAGGATTTTTTCTCGGGTCTGCATCAAAAAGACCATCCTGATCAGTAAGTATGACCAATAAATCAGCATCTATGAGATTTGCAACCATGGCAGCTAAAGTATCATTGTCGCCAAAACAAATTTCATCTGTTGCCACTGCATCGTTCTCATTGACTATAGGCACCACTCTGAGTTTAAGTAATGACTGTAATGTATTGCGAGCATTCAGGTAGCGCTCACGGATTGAAATATCATCATGATTTAATAAAATTTGAGCAGTGGTGCGCTTATATTTCTGAAATTCAAACTCGTAAGCTTGAGCTAGCCCCATTTGGCCCACGGCAGCGGCGACCTGCAGCTCGTGCACCAGTGATGGGCGCTCATCCCAGTCAAGCCTGAACATTCCCTCGGCAACAGCACCAGAAGAAACGATCACAATCTCTAACCCCTTCTCAAGCATTCTTGCAACCTGTTCCACCCAGGCAGCAATAGCTGCCCTATCAAGCCCCCGATCATTGGAAGTTAATAGTGCGCTACCAATTTTTACAACCACGCGCTTAGCGTTTTGTACGGAATCTCTGTTATTAATCATATTTCGTCCGGCTATATTATTTAGCTACACCCGTCATGAGTTTTTGTTTATTTTTTTAAGTTTTATGCTAAATAACTAAATTTTAGTTATTTAGCAAAATCTTTTATTTAATGGCTGTATATAACTTCAACGTCATCGTCATCGTCATCGTCATCGTCCGTCAACTTTGTCTTCTCTTTTAGCCACTCTATTCGATCTCTAGCCTCAAATTGCATTTTCGATTGGAGCTCTTTTTCATAAGCCGCAGCCTCAGGATTTTCTCTCTCAACTTCCCAGCAATCTTCTAGACGATTCATTAGATCCTGACACAAAACTTCGGTACCAACGGCAGCTAAAGCAGAAATACAGTACACGGGGCCAGCCCATTCTAACTTTTCAACAACCTCTGCGCAGCGACTAGCTCTTTCATCTTCCGGTAACATATCAGTTTTATTTAACACCAACCAACGCTCTCTACCCCAGAGAGTAGGACTAAATAAATCTAATTCATTTTCTATAACATTAACATTATTGGCTGGACAAGAACCGTCCGCTGGCAACATGTCAACCAAATGCAGCAGCACACGGGTTCTAGTTAAATGCTTTAAAAACCGAATACCCAAGCCGGCACCTTCAGCCGCACCTTGAACCAACCCAGGAATATCTGCAATTACAAAACTACGGTATCTTTGAGGACTCACTACCCCTAAGTTTGGTATTAGTGTGGTGAATGGATAATCAGCAACTTTCGGTCGCGCAGCTGAAACGGCACGAATAAAAGTAGACTTACCAGCATTTGGAAGCCCTAGCAACCCAACATCAGCCAAAACCTTAAGCTCTAGCTTTAAGTGTCGAAGTTCGCCATCAGACCCTGAAGATGTTTGTCTTGGTGCACGATTAGCGCTCGACTTAAAGCGAGTATTGCCTAACCCATGGTAGCCCGCCTTAGCTACCATTAGTCGTTGTCTATCAGCAGTTATATCGCCGAGCATTTCTTCAGTGTCTTCATCCATGATCGTCGTACCAACAGGCACCTTAAGGATAAGATCATCACCGCCCTTGCCCGTACAATTTGAAGACTTTCCTGCTTGACCGCTTTCAGCATTAAAATTTCGCTGAAAGCGAAAATCAATTAATGTATTAAGATTGCTGTCACCTTCTAAGTAAACACTACCGCCATCGCCGCCATCGCCGCCATCTGGACCGCCTTTTTCAATAAATTTCTCGCGACGAAAGCTGAGGCATCCGTTGCCGCCTCTGCCCGCCTGAACATGGATGGTTGTTTCGTCAACAAATTTCATAGTATTAAGGCACCACATATTTTTAAATATCAGAGTATTAATCTAACTTGCAATCAGAGTATACAACTTCCAGAAATGCGTTATAAGTTATCAAAATATAAAAATCTAGGAAATAAAATTACGCCACTATAACAAAAAGCCCCACTTTTAGCGGGGCTTTAGCCTAAACAAAGAGACGAGCTAATCTGACACACTAGACAGTAATAATATCAACATATTTTCGATTGCTTGGCCCTCTTACTGTGAATTTTACTTCTCCAGTAGCAGTCGCAAATATTGTATGGTCTCGGCCAAGTCCAGCATTATTGCCCGCATAAAACCTCGTACCTCTCTGTCTAACAATAATACTTCCAGCAGATACTTTTTCTCCTCCAAAACGCTTAACGCCGAGACGCTTACTTTCGGAATCGCGTCCATTGCGGGTGCTACCACCAGCTTTCTTGTGAGCCATGACGTTCTCCTATTTGTTGTTCTCAGCTTCAGCTTTGGGTTTAGTCTCAGCCTTGGGCTTCACTTCGCCTATACTTATACCAATAATTTTAATCTCAGTAAACCACTGACGATGGCCCATTTGTTTGCGGCTATGCTTACGGCGATTAAATTTGATAATTTTTACTTTATCAGCACGCCCATGACTTAATACTTCCGCTGTAACTTTTGCTCCATCAATATAAGGCGTACCAATTTTTACCTTCTCGCTGTCAGTAACCATAAGTACTTCAGCAAAATCAATTTTTTCACCTGTGGGCACATCTAGTTTTTCTACACGAAGAAATTCACCTTCTTCAACACGATGCTGTTTACCACCACTTTTAATTACTGCATACATACAACATACTCCATATTCGCTTTACCAGTTCAAGCCCAAAAAACGATTTCTCTAGGCCGGTTTTGCGAGCGCCTGAATTCTAAGGCAAACATTATCTAATCGCAAGAATAAATTGCTATAAAGGCTGGTTATAATAGCTATAATAACCAGCCAACTTGAAATAAAATATCCTAAGCTCAAACTTCAATCTCTTCCATTTGGGCAAATTAATGAGCACAAAAGAAAATCGACAGGTCACCAGCATGCTGCCATTCCATCAAGTGGTCAAATCTGAATTTGCAGAAGTTAATAACTTAATCATTAATCGATTAAATTCTGAAGTCCAGCTAATTGAAAATATCGGCCAGTATATTATTGACGGTGGAGGAAAACGCCTCAGACCCTTATTGGTACTTTTAAGTGCCAATAGTTTTGGATACAAGGGCACAGAACATATAGCACTCGCAGCAATCATTGAATTTATACACACAGCCACATTACTTCATGATGATGTGGTCGACACCTCAGAACTTCGGCGCGGCCAGGCAACAGCGAACACCAAATACGGCAACGCACCTAGTGTGTTGGTTGGCGATTTCCTCTATTCAAGGGCATTTCAAATGCTTGTTGCCATTGGTCACATAGGGATCATGAAAATTATTGCAACTAGCACTAATATAATATCAGAAGGAGAAGTTCAACAACTTATTAATGCTCGTAATTCTAATATCAACGAAACAGAATACAAACAAGTAATATTTAAGAAAACAGCGGTACTTTTTGATGCTGCCTCAGAAATAGGCGCTCTGATAGCACAGTCTACGTCCAAGCAACAAGCAGCCTTAAGTAGCTATGGCCGGCATGTTGGAATGGCATTTCAATTGATGGATGACGCGCTTGACTATGATGGCGATATTAAAGTTTTAGGCAAAAATATTGGCGATGATCTCACAGAAGGCAAGACAACATTGCCACTAATTTATGCAATGAAAAATGGAACAAAACAACAGAGCCTGCTGATTCAAGAAGCGATAAAAAACGCTAATTTTGATAAATTAGACGCTATCTGCGATATCCTTAAAACCACTGGAGCGTTAAACTACACAAAGTCTTCCGCGCATACGCATGCACTAAAAGCCACACAAAGTCTTGAAAGCCTTCCGGACACTAAGGAAAAAAGAGCAATGATAGAGATTGCGAAATTCTCTGTTGAGCGCAACTATTAAATACTTTTGTTTGCATGTATTGCTGACTGCGCATTCGCATTGCAGTACATGCAAAGATTAATATACAAGTGTTCCAGAAATAATTGCAAATTGCATATTTTCTGGACTTAATGCATTAGATTAGATTAAATTCGCCTCTGGATAACAGGCATCGGCCACCTAAACTAAACCCAAATTTGAACCAAGCAATATATTAGATGATATATTTAGAGACCATACAATCAATGACAAAATTTATTCCGCAGTCGCAAAACTCTTACAATTACGAGGAGTTGATCTCCTGCAGCAAAGGAGATCTGTTTGGCGAGGGTAATGCTCAACTTCCCGGCCATAATATGCTAATGGTAGACAGAATCACTCGTATTCATGCTTCTGAGGGGAAGTACGGTAAAGGGATTATGATTGCTGAGCTAGACATCAAACCAGATTTATGGTTTTTTGGATGCCATTTCGAGGGAGATCCGGTCATGCCTGGCTGTTTAGGTCTTGATGCTATGTGGCAGCTAACTGGCTTCTTCTTGGCATGGAAGGGCAACCAAGGCCGCGGCAGGGCTCTTGGTTCAGGGGAGGTTAAATTTGCCGGTCAAATTCTCCCATCAGCGAAGCTTATCACCTATAAAATTGAAGTATCACGCATAGTTGAACGAAAATTAAAAATGGTAATCGCTGATGGTACAGTCACTATGGACGGCCGAGATATTTATACGGCTAAAGATCTTCGAGTTGGTTTATTTGATTCAACTGACAACTTTTAATCGTTTAGATTATAATTCTTTTTTAAAGTATGGCGATGTTCGGATCAAAAACAAGCCCAGAGGTAGACAATGAAAAGAGTAGTGATTACCGGAATGGGTATTGTTTCCTGTTTAGGGAATGACAGTAAAACTGTCACTAACTCTTTGCGTGAATCTATCTCAGGTATAGCCTTTCAGGAAGAGTTCAAAGAAATGGGTCTGCGGTGCAATGTTGCCGCCAAGCTAGACCTCAATATAGAAGATTACATTGATCGCAAAGTATCTCGATTTATGGGGCCTTCTGCAGCCTATGGCTATATCGCCATGGGGAAAGCAATTGCTGACGCAGGATTATTAGAGGAGCAAGTTTCTAATATCCGCACTGGCCTGGTAATGGGTTCTGGTGGCGTTTCAGGACAAATGTTTACAGAGACAATTGATGTCATGCGAGAGCGCGGCATCAAGCGTGCCGGCCCCTACAGGGTCACCCAAATTATGGCAAGCACTGTTTCCGCATGTCTAGCTACTCCATATAAAATAAAAGGGACCAACTACTCTATTTCATCTGCCTGTGCTACCAGTGCTCACTGTATTGGGCATGCCATGGAATTAATACAAATGGGTAAGCAAGATATGATCTTTGCTGGCGGCGCAGAAGATATGCACTGGTCTATGGCGGGTATGTTTGATGCTATGGGCGCACTGTCAAGTAAATACAATGATACCCCCGAACTAGCTTCACGAGCTTATGACGCAGATAGAGATGGCTTCGTACCTGGTGTGGGTGCCGGCTGTCTAGTGGTGGAAGAACTAGGGCATGCTTTAGCTAGGGGCGCAAAAATTTATGCTGAAATCACTGGCTACGGGGCAACTTCCGATGGTTACGATATGGTTGCGCCCTCAGGCGAAGGAGCAGCTCGGTGCATGAAAATGGCTATGGCAACCACAGATGGTCATATTGACTATATTAACACGCACGGTACCAGCACCCCTGTAGGGGACCTTGCAGAGCTGGCAGCTATCAGAGCTGTATTTGAAAAAGATGTGCCTCCTATTAGTTCAACAAAATCCCTATCTGGTCATGGCTTGGGGGCAGCAGGCGTCCAAGAAGCGATTTACTGTTTATTGATGATGGAAAATAACTTTATCTGTGCGTCAGCAAACCTAAACATACTTGATCCAGAAGCCGTAGGTTTGCCAATTTTAAGCAGTCGCGTAGATAACGCTGACCTACAACACGTTATGTCGAACAGCTTCGGGTTTGGTGGAACTAATGCAACTTTAATTTTCAAAAAATATTAACCATGAGCGTATTCATGTGTCTAATTTTTAACCTTTTGCAAAAAGATAGTAGCTCTTAGACAACGGCATGGAATTTCAAGTACAAACCTGTTAAATTATTATTCAGACACAATTCACAAAACTTACTATTGGAGCAAAATATGGCTCGAGGTATCAATAAGGTAATTTTAGTAGGCAATCTAGGCAAAGACCCAGAAGCTAAATTTATGCCAAATGGCAATGCTGTTACAAACATAACAGTTGCAACTAGTGAGACCTGGAAGGATAAGCAGACCGGACAACAGCAAGAGAGAACCGAATGGCATAGAGTTGTGTTTTTCAACCGTCTTGCAGAAATTGCGAGCGAGTATCTAAAAAAAGGATCTAAAGTTTACCTGGAAGGGTCTTTACGCACACGGAAATGGCAAGCACAAGACGGTCAAGATCGCTACACTACAGAAATTATGGCCAGCGAACTGCAAATGTTAGACAGTCGAGGGGGGTCTTCAGACTATCAAGCGACCACCTCAGAACATAACGAGCCCTCACATCAAACCGAAGTAACATCAGGCAATAAGACAGCATATTCGTCCCCCGAATCAGGGTCCAACACATTTGATGATGACATCCCATTTTAAACATAACCTACAACATACAATTTAAAAGTATTACTTTTAAATTGTATGTTCTGACAATCAAAAATCTACTTTGCGGCCCAAAACTCTCTCCATGCTTTCAGGACAAAATCTATCCACGTCTATCTTAAAATATGCTAGTTTTTGCTCGGGGATAATTACAACGTCACACACCCCTGGAACAAAATTAATATAATCATCTGATGCTATAGCATCAGTAGGGATGAGCTCAATCACTAAACTCTTCAGATGAAGAGGTTTTTCCATCGTAATCGCTACAAAAATCCACATCACGATCAATGCAGCAACCATCCAAAATACCCCAAAATAGCCGAAATAATAAGCAATTAAGCCACCAAAAACCCCACCAAAAAATGCCCCTAGAAACTGACTGGTAGAATAAATTCCCATTGCAGTACCCTTTCCTCCAGCAGGAGCCAACTTGCTAATAAGCGACGGTAATGTTGCTTCAAGCAAATTAAATGCCATAAAAAATACAAATAGGCCCAACAAGAACAAGATATGATTATCGACTCCACTACCAAGCAATACCTCCCCTGCGGCTAACAACACTACGGCGCCAACAAAAACTGGTTTCATTTTTCGTCGGGCTTCGGCCATTATAATAAAAGGAAGCATACAGATAAACGAAAGGCCCATAACACTCAAATAAATTATCCAATGCTGCTCGCGACCAAATGCAAATGTTTGCTCTAAAATTAAAGGCACCGAGATCCAAGTGGCCATTTGAGCAAAATGCAAAACTGCTATGCCAAAATTTAGCCGTAATAGCTCACGATTTCTTAATAATTTTCCAAACATTTGCGGGATGGCTTGGGATTCAGCATTTAACCTAATGACCATTGGAGAGGGGATGACAAAAAATAATATTAATATGCCACAGATTGCTAAACACGCTGTCAGCCAAAACAACCCTGACAGCCCCCATAAATTAGCTAAAATTGGACCGGCGACCATAGAAATGGCAAATGCAATACCAATACTTCCGCCAATTACTGCCATAGCCTTAGTTCGGTTTTGCTCTGTTGTAAGGTCTGAGAGTAGCGCCATAATAGTACTGGCTACTGCGCCAATCCCCTGTAGTGCTCGCCCAGCAATTAGCCCCAACATAGAATCAGACATGGCGGCCAACACACTGCCACAGAAAAAAACTAGCATTCCAGCAAAAATTACGGGCTTTCTACCAATCCTGTCTGACAAAAATCCTAGAGGTATCTGGAATAATCCTTGAGTTAACCCATACACACCCAAAGCTACACCAATAAGAATCGTGGTACTTCCAGAATATTGATCGGCATATAAGGATAAAACTGGGAGCAGCATAAACAGGCCAAGCATACGAAAAGCGTAGAGAGCTGCCAAACCAAACAGGCTTTTTCTTTCCAATGAATTCATTGATTATCTGTTGTCGCCAAACTTAAAGAGGTCTTACATTATAGATTGCATCACTCCTAGATGTAATGACTAATAAGATAAAGCTTTGCTCAAAAAAATCCTATCCGTTGAAGAAAATAAATAAAGGTGGCAAATAGTCGCTATTACCCAAAAACTACCTTTACTTCCCTTGCTTTATTGTCTTCACTTACTCATGATTGCTGGTTACTTTTTGGATTATATCTAGTATGAAACACATCTCGATTCACGGCGCAAAAACTCACAATTTAAAATCAGTAGATCTTACTCTTCCCCGAGACAAGCTTATTGTAATAACGGGTCTATCAGGCTCAGGAAAGTCATCGCTGGCATTTGACACCCTTTATGCTGAAGGACAGAGGCGCTACGTGGAATCTCTATCTGCTTATGCGCGTCAGTTTTTATCTATGATGGAGAAACCTGATGTAGACCATATTGATGGGTTATCCCCTGCTATTTCTATTCAGCAGAAATCTACATCTCATAATCCACGCTCTACTGTAGGTACAATTACAGAGATACACGACTACCTGCGATTACTTTATGCTCGAGCAGGAGAACCAAGATGCCCAGACCACGATGCGCCTTTAAAAGCACAAACTATCAGCCAGATGGTAGACCAAGTTCTGGCTTTACCCTGTGACTCCAAACTAATCTTATTGGCGCCTATTATTCGAGATCGAAAAGGTGAGCATGCTCATATCTTCCAAAATATGAGAGCACAGGGTTTTATTCGAGCCAGAGTAGACGGATTAGTGGTAGATCTGGATGATGTTCCTGTACTAGAAAAAAATAAAAAACACACGATTGAGATAGTAGTCGATCGATTTAAAGTTAAGCCCGAATTGCAGCTGAGACTATCGGAATCCTTTGAAACTGCAGTTAATCTTTCTGAAGGATTAGCTATCATCAGCTCCATGGATGGGTCTCCAATTACTGGCTCGCCAATAGGCAGTGTCTCGCAGCTCAGCAATTCTTCTGAAATTCTTTTTTCTGCTCGATTTGCATGCCCTGTATGCAACTATAGTATCGATGAGCTTGAACCTCGAATGTTTTCTTTTAATAGCCCATCCGGAGCTTGCCCAGATTGTGACGGGCTCGGTGTTAAGCAATTTTTTGATATAGACCTTATTGTGCAATTCCCAGAGTGCTCTATCTCCGAAGGAGCCATTAGAAGCTGGGATAGAAGAAATCTTTTCTACTTTAATATGCTGACCTCTCTTGCAAAGCATTATGAATTTGATATTGACAGTCCATTTCAAGATCTACAGCAATATCACCAACAAGTCATTTTATTTGGGAGCGGGCAAGAAATCATAGAGTTTAACTATTCAAATGATAAAGGCGCTATTTTCAAGCGATCGCATACATTTGAAGGCATTGTTCCAAATATGGAGAGACGCCATAAAGAAACAGAATCACATCATGCAAGAGAAGAGCTTGCAAAATACCTTAATGTTCAACGTTGTCGCGAATGTGACGGCGCTCGACTAAGAAAATCAGCAAGACATGTTTTTATTGATAAAAAATCCCTGCCTGAAGTAGGCAATCTGCCTGTTGGGGATCTTGCTAATTATTATGAAAATTTACATCTAGAAGGCAGTAGAGGGAAAATTGCAGAAAAAATCTTAAAGGAAATCAGAAATCGACTGAATTTCTTAGTGGATGTCGGTTTAAACTACCTCAATCTGAATCGAAGTGCAGAAAGTCTTTCCGGTGGAGAAGCCCAGCGTATAAGACTGGCTAGTCAGATCGGAGCTGGTCTTGTGGGGGTTATGTATATTCTCGATGAACCTTCGATTGGATTACACCAACGGGACAATGAGCGATTACTTGCTACTCTTACTCGATTACGGGATATTGGAAACACAGTGATTGTAGTGGAACATGATGAAGAAGCTATCAGGGCAGCTGACTACATTGTAGATATTGGGCCTGGAGCAGGCATACACGGTGGGGAAGTTGTAGCAAAAGGCGGCTATACTGACATCATAAACGAACCCAGATCTCTAACAGGGGACTATCTTTCCGGTCGAAGAAAAATAATCATTCCTGAAACACGCACCGCTCCAACAAATAAAAAAATCATACTAAACGGGGCTAGTGGAAATAATCTACAAGATATAGATCTCGAACTTCCTGTGGGGTTACTCACATGCATAACTGGTGTTTCAGGGTCAGGGAAATCTACGCTAATCAATGAAACACTTTATCCTATTGCTGCAACCGAGTTAAATAAAGCGACAACCAAAAAACCTGAGGCCTATAAATCAATCACAGGAATGGATAATTTTGATAAATGCGTAGACATAGATCAAAGCCCTATTGGTAGAACTCCTCGCTCAAATCCTGCTACCTACACGGGTATATTTACACCAATCAGGGAATTATTTGCAGGCACTCAAGAAGCTCGATCGCGAGGCTACAAACCCGGAAGATTTAGCTTTAATGTTAAAGGTGGCCGTTGTGAAGCATGCCAAGGGGATGGTCTGATTAAAGTGGAAATGCATTTTCTTCCAGATGTTTATGTTACGTGCGATATATGCAAAAGTAAGCGTTACAATAGGGAGACTTTAGAAGTTACCTACAAAGGAAAAAACATATCCCAAGTACTTGATTTAACTGTGGAAGATGCTCTAATATTTTTTGATCCAGTTCCTTCTATCGCGAGAAAACTACAAACACTCATTGATGTAGGGCTTTCATATATAAAACTAGGTCAAGCTGCAACAACACTTTCGGGTGGCGAAGCCCAAAGGGTTAAGCTTTCAAGAGAGCTCTCCAAACGAGATACTGGTAACACACTATACATACTGGATGAGCCCACCACAGGTCTACATTTTCATGACATCCAGCAACTATTAATCGTTTTACATCGTCTGCGTGACCATGGGAATACAGTTGTAGTTATAGAGCACAACTTGGATGTCATTAAGACAGCCGACTGGGTTGTAGACCTTGGTCCAGAAGGTGGTGCAGGGGGAGGAAGAATTATTGCTACCGGCACTCCAGAAGACATCGCCCAGTCAAATGACTCGCCGACTGGGCACTTTTTGAAAAAATTATTAGGCTAGTCATGTGCTGACAGTTGCTATTTTAGCAAAGCATGCTAATATACTGTATAAAATTACAGTATAAGAGTACTATTCATGATACATGCTAATTTAGCAAAATTAATTTACCTGCTTCGCTCAAAAATTCGCTTTGCACGCTACAAAGCTTTTCACCAGGCGCCCTACAATAATCTAAAGGATAATAGATTTTTCTCGCCTAATGATCAACTTCACCCTGTAACCTTAGGGCCAGAGCAACTTAGTAGGTTTTTCACCTACATCGCTAATACTGAGCACTCGAAGATTTAAAAATATTTAATCTTCTCTTGATTTACAAGAAAATAGCATCGTTGTTGCTTATACTCAAAGCGCCTCTCTCTGTTAATATATCATCTAGTGTAGCGGTTAACACATGAAGTCTAACGAGTATTAGGCATGAAAAAATATAAAGTGGGCGGCTGTGTTCGCGACAAACTACTTGATTACGATTACACAGAAATAGACTGGGTAGTTGTTGGCTCGACACCACAAGATCTTCTGGATCAAGGCTTTCTTCAGGTTGGTTCAGGTTTTCCTGTCTTTCTTGACCCTAAAGAGAAACAAGAGCATGCCTTAGCACGCACCGAACAAAAAACAGGTATTGGCTACAAGGGATTTGAGTTTGCCGCAGACGAGAATGTCACCCTGGAAGAAGATCTTTCGCGAAGAGACCTGACTATTAATGCCATGGCAGAAGACTCCTATGGCAATATAATAGATCCTTATGGCGGTCAAAAAGATCTCTCTCAAAAAATACTTCGCCATGTTTCAGATGCTTTTTCAGAAGACCCTCTGCGTGTATTACGTGTAGCACGCTTTGCAGCCCGCTACCATCATCTTGGATTTAAAGTCGCAGATGAGACATTGTTATTGATGACTCATATGTCAGGTAGCGGAGAACTAGGGCATCTTACCGCCGAAAGAGTATGGGTAGAAACAAACAAAGCACTGCAAGAGAAATCGCCTAGTATTTATATTGAAGTTTTACGTCAATGTAACGCCCTGTCGAAGCTATTCCCGGAAATTAATCGACTCTTCAGTATCCCTCAAAGTATGTCGAAGATTAATGCTGGAATGCATACCTTGCTATCCTTGGATTATTCAGCTGCGCTGGATAATGACCCATCAACTCGGTTTGCTGTACTTATTGGCAATATAGGGAAAAGTATCGATACCGCATACACAGGGCAGCACAATGAAGATGTGGGTATTAAAATAGTCCACGATCTTTGCGATCGACTAAAAGTACCAAATCGTTACCGAGAAATCGCAACAGCTGTAACCAAATATAGGTCCTTCTGTCATAACTCAAGAAACCTAGATCCCTCAGCTATCATTAAAGTGTTAAAGGGTGTAGGTTCATTTAAGGCATCCAGTAATCTCATACAATTTATTTGTTGCTGTGAAGCAGACGCTAAAGCCATCAAAGAATCTAGGGCTACCCCTTATGATGCCGGTATATGGCTCATCGAAGTTTTTAACGAAATTCAATTAATAGACAACAAAGCATTAATGAAGAAAGGTTTTAGTGGCGCAGAACTAGGGCAAGAGATTGATAGGTGTCGAGAGAAAATAATTGCTAAATTAATAAAGAGGTAGCTTTGGCTAGCATGAGTGCAAACAAACCTCCGGTAGCGCTTATCACAGGAGCATCTCGTCGTATTGGTGCAGAAATTTCACGCACCTTCCATAACTATGGCTACGATATAGCACTACATTACAATAATTCTGAGCACGATGCTGAAATCCTCGCTCAAGAACTAAATGCGATACGTAAAAATTCGGCTACAACTTTTCAAGCACAGTTAGCAAATACTCCTGATATTAGAGTCATGGTCAAAAAATTACTTTTATGGCGAAATCAATTAGACGTATTGATAAACAATGCTTCGAGTTTTCATCCTAATATCTTAGAAAAATCTAACGAAGATCAATGGAATGAGCTTATAAGCAGTAATCTCAAAGGTCCATATTTTCTCTGTCAGGCAATCGCGCCACATCTGAGAGAAAATGCGAGCATCATATCAATTAATGACATCTACGCTTTCAGCCCCCTTGAAGGTTATAGTATATATTGTATAGCTAAAGCCGGAAATGCTATGCTCACCAAGTCTTTGGCGAAGGAACTGGCTCCCAAAATACGTGTAAATGGAATAGCACCAGGCGTAATTTTATGGCCTACTTTAGAAACACAAATGAATGAAGAAATAAAAGAAAAAATTATGGATAAAATCCCCCTTAAGCGCAAAGGGGATCCAAAAGATATTGCCCAAACAGCTCTCTTTCTAGCAACGTCTGCAAGCTATATTACAGGGCAAACTATCGTTGTTGACGGTGGCAGCTCAATATAACCATCATTTTCAGCTTTATGGCATTTCTCCACGTTCTATGATGATTCCAACATCAGCTGCATTAGTAATTGCCCCAGGCTTGCCAATGCGAAGTCGCAACCACGGAATATTGAACTCATGGAGAATAATTTCCGCCACTTTTTCAGCCATCGCTTCTATCAATAAAAATTCACTATTCTGAACAAAGTCCACCAATCGCACTGAAACAGCGCTGTAATCGACAGCAAGCCGAATATCTTCTGATTTGGCTGCTTTGCGAATATCGGTAGCCATTTCGAGATCTATGCTAACTACTCGCCGAGACTGGCGCTCCCAGTCATGTATACCAATAATAGTATCTATCTCAAGGTTCTTAATATAAACAATATCCGACACGCTTTATTCCTTAGTTAAAGATATAAGGTGATCCATTGGCCATCGCGGTTTAGCGGTAATGGCTAGATCTTCATGATATCCCGCCAGAAGACGCTGACATCCGGCATAAGCAATCATAGCGCCATTGTCAGTACAGAATTCATGTCTCGCATAGAAGACCTCGCCATTAATTTTATACATTTTCTCAGTCAGCCTTTCCCTTAGTCGCTTATTAGCAGAGACCCCACCAGCAACAACCAACCTCTTTAAGCCAGTTTGCTCAAGCGCGCGAAGACATTTAATCGTAAGTGTGTCTATAACGGCTTCCTCAAAGGCACAAGCTATATCTGCAGAAGTCTGATCGTCTGGCAAAATGTCATCGCCGCGGTGTTTTATAATGGTGTTCAAAGTAAATGTCTTTAGCCCAGAAAAACTAAAATCAAGACCAGGGCGGTCTGTCATAGGCCGAGGAAACTTAAATTTTTCAGCCACACCTTTCTTTGCAAGATCGGCAATTGCTGGGCCTCCAGGATAACCCAGATCAAGCATCTTCGCTGCCTTATCGAATGCTTCTCCTGCTGCATCATCAAGTGATTCACCTAGGATATGATAAATACCGATACCCTTTACTTCTACCAACTGGGTATGCCCGCCTGACACTAACAGTGCAACAAAAGGAAATACTGGCGGACTTTTTTCTAACATTGGAGCCAACAAATGTCCTTCCATATGATGAACCCCTATTGCAGGAATCTGCCAGGCATAAGCCAAAGCCCGTCCAACGCACACTCCCACCATCAAGGCACCAATCAGGCCCGGGCCTGAGGTGTAAGCTAAACCATCAATCTCCTTCGCTGTGGTGCCGGCATCTGATAAAACTTTTCTAATTAAAGGTAAAATTTTTCTCACATGATCTCGAGAGGCTAGCTCTGGAACCACTCCGCCATATTCAGCGTGAACTTCTATCTGGCTATACAGGTCATGTGCTAAAAGCCCAGTATTACTGTCATAGACAGCAATACCAGTTTCATCGCAGGAAGTTTCAATACCTAGTACTCGCATTGCTTTTAACTCAACTCTATCTAATGCTGGATTTGCAGAAATACTTAACTTAATTTGACGTCATACTGTTATCGTTGCTAATTTTTGATCTTTTAAAAAAATAAAAAATCATACGCTGAAGCAAAAAAAGTATATACATCTTGTATCGCACTTAATGCAATTCATAAAAGTTTTGCAACTCAGACAGTATATGTTTAGAATACCTGTCCTTGCGAGTAAAGCAGAGCATCTTTTCTTAATATTTAAAAAAGACTCTTTTAACTCTTAAATAACCAGCAACATACAATAGGATAGTGGATACATGCCTTTCGTTCGCATTAAAGAAAATGAGCCCTTCGATGTCGCTTTGCGTCGTTTCAAACGGTCATGTGAAAAAGCTGGAATTCTAGCAGATGTTAGGAGCAAGGAATTCTATGAAAAACCAACATGGGAACGCAAAAGAAAAGCTGCAGCAGCAGTGAAGCGTCACGCTAAAAAGAACTCCAGAGATAACAAGAAATTTGTACGCATGTACTAACCTCAGTTATAGCGTTAAGTTAAAATTTTATCGTTTAAGCGCCGCAATGTCGGCGCTTTTTTCGTCTATAGAAACAAGGATGGGCTAAATGCTAAAAGCACAGATCACACAAGAAATGAAAAATTCTATGCGCGCCAAAAATAAACCAAGATTGGATGCAATTAGGCTCATTTTATCTGGCATCAAGCAAATTGAAGTAGATGAACGGATTGAGCTGGATGATGCTCGAATTTTGGCTGTACTCGATAGAATGATAAAGCAACGTCGTGACTCTGTTACCCAGTACGTAGATGCAGATCGACAGGAATTGGCAGATATAGAGCTCACTGAGATAGCAGTTATACAAGAATTCTTGCCTGATGCTCTTAGTGATTCCGAGCTTGCGGCCATGGTGTCTGATGCTATTACTGAATCAGGCGCTCAGTCTATGAAAGATATGGGGGCAGTTATGGGAATAATTAAACCTAAAATTCAGGGCCGCGCCGATGTTGGCGCAGTAAGCAAAATAATTAAAGCCAAGCTCAGCTAGCCGGACCGCGTAGTTGAATTTTCCCAGCAGGGCAAATCCATTAAATTGTACGCTGACATAAAAAAGCTTATGGTTGTCTCATCCCAACATGTAATACTTTGTTTAATCCTAAGTCGTTAAGTTAAAACAAAGGCAGTAAATACATGCCCAGTAGAATTCCGCAAAGCTTCATCGATGATGTGCTTGACCGATTAGATATTGTTGATGTGATAGGAAGTCGCTTAGATCTTCGAAAATCTGGCAAGAATTATTCTGCCTGCTGCCCGTTTCATGACGAAAAAACCCCTTCCTTTAGTGTGAGTCCAGACAAGCAATTTTACTATTGTTTTGGTTGTGGTGTCGGAGGAAATGCAATCGGTTTTGTGCTTGATTTTGATCGGATCTCTTTTCCTGAAACTGTGGAAACGTTAGCAAAGCAAGTTGGTTTAGAGGTGCCCCATGAAACGCATGGCACAGATGCTAACATCAACTACAAGCAATCTCTTTACGCTATCATAGAAGAGGCTAATACTTTTTACCGTAGTAATCTGCGTGAACCGATCAATGCCAAAAGAGCTGTCAATTATTTAAAATCTAGGGGGCTGAGCGGTGAAACTGCTCGTAATTTTGGCATTGGTTTTGCGTTACCTGGATGGGACAACTTGCTCCAAAGTCTAGGCAGCAACGACGAGAGGATTCAACAGCTTAAAGATGTTGGGCTTCTGGTTGACCGTCATGATGAAAATAAACTCTATGATCGTTTTCGCGATCGGATCATGTTTCCAATTAGAGATGTTCGAGGTCGAACAATCGGCTTTGGTGGTCGCGTATTTGGCGACGAAAAACCAAAGTATCTGAATTCACCTGAGACACTGCTGTTCCATAAAAGTCTCGAGCTATATGGGCTTTATGAAGCAAAAAATCATCTGCGTGAGATTAAAAATCTGATCGTAGTAGAAGGATACATGGATGTTGCAGTCTTATCCCAAAATGGTATCTATAATGCTGTAGCTACACTAGGCACGGCTGTCACAATAGAGCATCTCAATAAACTATTTCGCCATACCTCTGAAGTTATTTTCTGCTTCGATGGCGATGAGGCTGGCCGGAAAGCTGCATCTCGCGCCCTTGAAGCGAGTCTTCCTGTAATGCTGGATGGGCGTTCAGCAAAGTTCATGTTCCTGCCTGAAGGAGAAGATCCTGACTCATTAGTTCTAAAGATTGGTTCTGTGCAATTTCTGGATCTAGCAGAAAATGCAACGCCGCTTTCGGACTTTCTTTTTGAATCAATTTCTGAGAATCATAATAATGATTCACTGGATGGTCGAGCGCGACTAAGCAAGCTCGCAGCGCCACTAATCAATAAAATGCCTTTGGGGGTATTTAAAACTTTAATGATTCAAACTTTATCCCAGCGCACAGGACTGGACGCAAGCACGCTCTCTAAATTAATAGAACCAGCACATGATCCGATGCAAACACACCAAGATAAGAAGACAGAGAAAGTAAAATCAGATGATTACTTAGAGTATTACGACGACCTAAATACAAAGCATCACTTAAATCACAGCAAGTCAAAGTATCGAAAAAAACCCAGCATCGAAGATGCTTCTAAAAATAATAAGCGTATAAAAATTCCAGCCATGCAAACATTGATTGCTCTTTTGGCTAACCATCCAGGGCTTGTAAAACATTTACCCAGCATGGAAGTGTTGGCAGACTTCAAGACTGAAGGAATAGATGTTCTCATTTCTTTGGCAAAAATAATTCATGGAAATCCTAATTATACGTTAAACCATATTATCGGTTACTGGCGAAACATTTATGATCAAACTCAAGCAGAGCAACTAGCTAAAATTGCTGCTATAGATTTATTTCGCCCTTTAGCCAATAGCAGCAGGGACAATGCCAAGGAATTTACGGAGATACTAGCTCGACTAACGAGAGATTCAATGTCTAACATGGGGCCAATGGATTTATTTCTTTATTTGGCCACAAAAGAGTCTATCGACGATCATGACCTAAAAAACCTTAATCGTGCATGGCTGAATCTTCCCAAAGAACAACAAAATGATGCAATCAAATCACTTTTCAGTCAAATAATAGGAAAACCAAGGGTTGTTTGACAGTAAAGAAAAAATTTACTTAATTTACTTAGACAAATAGGACAAATTGGGTTTATTTCAGTATAATTAAGTGCTGTATTTTCCCATCTAACTTTAGTCATAGCAGATCGTATATGAGCGGTATCGCACAACAACAATCGAGAATAAAAGATTTAATCAACAGAGGCAGAGAGCAAGGGTATCTGACTTATGCCGATGTAAATGATCATTTACCTCAAGATATTTCCGATCCTGATCAGGTAGAAGATATCATTCAAATGATCAATGATATGGGAATTAGTGTATTTGACAGCGCCCCAGATGCCGAAGATCTACTTAATACTGCAGATATAACTACTGATGATGTTGCTGTTGCCGAGGCTGCCGCTGCACTTGCTGCTGTAGAAACAGAACAGCATCGAACTACCGATCCTGTCCGCATGTACATGCGTGAAATGGGCACAGTTGAATTACTTACCCGCGAAGGCGAGATAGCAATTGCCAAACGTATCGAGGAAGGTATTCGCGAGCTAATGTGCTCTGTAGCGGAATGGCCAACTATTGTCGATTACATCATTGAGGAATACGACCTCATAGAAACAGATGAGCGTAAACTCGCGGATATTTTAATTGGCTACCTTAACCCCATGGAGAATGTACCCTCTGCTCTCGCCCAAGCGGAAGCAGCAAAGAAGGAAGAAGAAGAAAACGGCGAGATGGGAATAGCTACAGATGAAGATGAAGATGAGCCTGATACTGGTTTAGACCCAATAGAAGCAAAAGAACGCTTTGATCTCCTAAAAAAATTAAACAACAGCGCTAAGAAAGCATTAGAGAAGCATGGTCGTGGCCACAAAATCACCGTAAAAGCTATGAGTGAACTTAGCGAACACTTTCAATATCTAAAACTAGCTCCACGAAAATTTGATCCTCTGGTTGTCTTAGTTCGTGAAGCTCTTGGCCTGGTCAGAACTACAGAACGAAAAATTACAACCTTGGCGGTTCGTCAAGCCAGAATGCCAAGAGGTGAATTTATTCAAAGTTTCCCTGGAAACGAAACCAATGAAAACTGGGTAACTGAAGCATGCAGTGGTAACCACCCATACTCGGAAGCCTTACAACTACAGGGAATCGAAATACAAAGGGCTCAGCGTCGTTTGGGTCGCATTTCTGCAAAGAATGGCTTAACCATAACCCAAATCAAAGATATAAATCGTCGCATGTCTATAGGTGAAGCTAAAGCGAGACGAGCGAAAAAAGAGATGGTTGAGGCTAACTTACGCTTGGTTATCTCTATTGCAAAAAAATACACCAACAGAGGGCTTCAATTCCTTGATCTCATACAAGAGGGAAATATTGGGCTAATGAAAGCAGTTGATAAATTTGAGTATCGCCGTGGCTATAAATTTTCCACCTATGCTACTTGGTGGATACGCCAAGCAATTACTCGATCTATTGCTGACCAGGCACGAACCATTCGTATTCCTGTTCATATGATTGAAACTATCAATAAACTTAATCGTATTTCAAGGCAAATGCTTCAAGAGGTTGGCAGAGAACCAACGCCAGAAGAATTGGGTGAACGCATGGAAATGTCTGAAGATAAGATTCGCAAAGTGCTAAAAATTGCCAAAGAGCCTATCTCAATGGAAACCCCGATTGGGGACGATGATGATTCCCACTTGGGTGACTTTATTGAAGATGTGAATATTCTTTCACCAATTGATTTTGCTACCAATGATAGCTTAACGGATGCGACCAGAGACGTTTTAAATGGTCTTACTATGAGAGAAGCTAAAGTGCTTCGCATGAGATTTGGTATTGATATGAATACAGATCATACGCTGGAAGAGGTAGGCAAGCAATTCGATGTAACGCGAGAAAGAATTCGCCAAATTGAAGCCAAAGCACTACGCAAGCTTCGCCACCCCAGTCGCTCTGACCATTTGCGTAGTTTTCTTGATGATTAGCGCAAGTAATACTTAAAGGGCCCATAGCTCAGCTGGTTAGAGCAGTCGACTCATAATCGATTGGTCCCAGGTTCAAGTCCTGGTGGGCCCACCATTTAATCTAGCAAAGTGATGTTTGCAGCCTCATCACCTCTAAGCTCTCTGCTCTGTCCTGAGGGCAACGATAAATCTAAGCTCACATTGCCAATAACTAGTCTATGTAAAGTCAACACAGGATTATCAAATCGACCAAACATGCGTTTAATTTGATGGTAGCGACCTTCTACTAGCGTGACCTCCACCTCATAGCTGGATATCAAATTCAGCATTGCTGGCTTGGTAGTGAGGCCCTCATAAGGGAAATATATTCCTCCTGAAAAAGCCTGAATACATTTTTCTGTCACAGGATTTTGAAGTGTCACCCTATACAACTTAGGGACCCTATTGGCGGGTAAGGAGATTCTTCTAGACCATCGACCATCATTAGTCAGCAGCAGCAATCCTGAAGAATTAAAATCTAACCTACCCGCAATATGTAGATCCGCAACCTCTCCTTCAAGAAGATCTATTACCGTTGTATGTTTGTCATCTTTAGTGGCGCTTACAACACCAAGGGGTTTATTCATCATTATATAGCGAGGTTCTTTTGCTTGTAATAACTGCTGATCAACAGCAATGTGAGAAAAGTCATCAATAACATGATTGATATCTGCTACTGCAATGCCATCCACTAATACCCGCTTTTGGGCCAAAAATAGCCTTACATCGCGACGGTTAATAGCTAATTTTTGACTAAGAAATCGATCTAATCTGGCAGATTTTGATTGCATGGCTATTCAGTAAAATCTCTACGCAAAGACTTAACCTTACTACGCAATGTCTTGCTATCCAGTCTTTTTTTTTGAGAACTCTTGGTTGGGTTGGTGGGTCTTCTTGATTTTTGCACCACTAGAGCCGTTCGGATAATTTTCTGCAGCCGCTCAAGCACATCGCTTCGATTCTTGTCTTGAGTGCGAAATTTTTGGCCTTTTATTACTAACACCCCCTCTTTATTGATACGGTTATCATTCAAGTCTAGCAACCTGTTCTTTTCAGTGTCTGACAGAGAAGAGTCTTTGATATCAAAACGAAGATGCACAGCGGAAGAAACTTTATTTACATTCTGCCCCCCCGCTCCCTGAGCACGAACAGCTGTAATTTTTATTTCATGATCAGGAATAGAGATATCTGGAACAATAACTAACACCGATTAGTTCCTGTATTTTGATGGATATTAATTACAATAAAAAATCTTGGTCAATTGGAACAAATTTAGTAGCCGCACTAATCAAAGATCCAGCAGTCAAGGAAGGGACGCCGTACACAAACGCTTCAACGGCAAGATCATTTCTTATTTTAGATAATAATAAGTCAAAATCTCCATCTCCCGAGAGCAATATAATTCTATCAACTTCTTTTGCTGTATCCAGCACATCAATTGCAATACCGACATCCCAATCTCCTTTTGCTGAACCATCCCTTCTCTGGATATAAGGCTTAAGCTTTATATTAAACCCTATATTTCTCAATGCATCTTGAAATTTTAACTGACCTTCGTCATCACGATGAATAGCGTAAGCGTTTGCACTCAAAATATCGCCTTGCAAGGATACATGCTGCCACAACTTTCTGTAATTGAATTGGCGCCCGTAAGCCTCACGTGTCGTATAGTATATATTCTGGACATCAACAAAAATTGCAATTTTATTTGCCGCAGGAATTAAATCCAAATGGATCACCAGTAATTAAAAATTCTGAAGCACTATAACATTAAGGAAGACTCATAGCGTCAGAGATAGGATGCTCAGAATCCGTATCGATAGCCAATCGAAATCATGTCATCCATTTCCATTTGTATGCCATTTACATTTTGATCTAGCTGCTTGGAATATTCAAACTCTATTCCGTGACCGCCAAGAATCCCTTTTTGGCCCAACAAGGCAACACTCCAATGAGCCATCAATGTATTTCCACCATAATTATCAGAATCTGCTGTTTGCACTGGAAGCATTATTCTGGAATCTATTCCGTCAATATCGCCTTGATATTGATAAGACAACGATAGAGACATTCTTATCCATGGAGCAAAAGAAACTCCGCCCCAAGCTGAAACAGCGTGTTTGTCTCCGAGTGTATAGTTCTCATCATTTTCACCAATACGCATGACTGTTTGATACTTAGCCCCCCAATCCAACGAATGGCCGCTTTTCCCAGTATAAGATACACCAGAAAGCAAGTCATAAGTTCCAGACCCCAGCTGCATTCCATAAGGCAATATTGTTTTATTCCTCATGCCCATGGGGGTCAAAATAGTGCCCTTTTGATCAATATCTCCCGTTGGAAGACTAACACCCAAATGCAGATTTAACTGATGATCATTGTGATCTGATGCTTTCCATAAAGCGCTCAAAGAGGTATCGCCCATTCCGCTAGATTTGGTTTTAAAAACCCCTCGCTTAGTTATACCAGATGCACCCATATAGGTAAGAAGTTCCATTTTTTTTTCAAGATGATGTAACATAAGCATCCAAGACACTGTATTAGTCTGGGCATACATTACGCCAACCATGTCCATTTTAGAGTCCATCTTAATGAGAGTAACTCTCAATGTAGCCGGTTGCCCTGTATTTCCATAGAAACGATTGGGGGCAGTGGTGACAATTTCATCTGAAGAAATCCGCTTATCTCCATCGAGGCTATCTTTCATGCGCATATCCATTGTGCGGAAAGAAAGCATCCATTCCCCTTTTTGATGCGCATGTCCTGTCAATTTATGGCCACCATGATGGGGCCGGGGTATCATTTTATGACCACTATGAGAGTCTGGCGTCTCATGACTGGCTGACTTGGCCACGCATAATGAATTAACAAACAATAAAGGTACTATTACGAATACAATATTTACAATCTTCACGCAGCTCGCCTCCCAAAAATTAAGGTCGACAAACTACATTTTTTTGCAGGAAAAGGAATGTGGCATATTGTCGCACTTACTGCTTGACTGGTCTCTTGAGCAGTTTTCTCTGGAGAGTGCGTCGATGCATACCCAGAATACGTGCTGTCGCAGA
>CAWURY010000002.1:0-71953 GCA_963925605.1 uncultured Porticoccus sp.
CTCAAACTCTATTTTCTTTGGATCAATTCCTATATCACGCAATAAGTTAAAAACTCGATCACGGTAGCGTCGGTAGCGTCGGTTTCCATTCAACAGCGCATCCAAAGCACGGTCAGGTGCATACCAATACCTTTTTGCAAAATGCCAACGAGCTTTAGATAAAATTGAGATAGGAGCAAAAGGGACTGCCACCACATCTACTGACTGGGGACTAATACCAGCATATTCAAAGCAAAAATTAGCCGCATGAAACGGCATTTTTCCCTTAGCATGCTTGTCGCGGATAAAGCGCTCTTCTTCAGCGGCGGCAACCAATCTTCCATCAACATAAAGGGCCGCAGAGGCGTCATGATTTAATGCGCCAGAGATACCAAGAACAATAGTGGACACGATTAGACCTTTTTGTTGGTTAAAGTAATGTTAAGTTTTTCTGAAAAAGGGCGCAGCAATTTTTCAAAATATATCCAGGTGTTGCCTTGCCAATTATCCATAAACCTTTGTAGATCCTCAGAGAGGGCTTCTTTGAAAGAGTTTTCTGACTTGTGCCACTTCATTGCGTCTAAATCAATCACATAAAGTGCCTCACCAGAAACCATAAAGTTAGTGGACTTCATGTCTCCGTGGCTAACTCGACTATTCCATAAAGTGTCAAACAAATGGAGTACCGCTTGGCCTAACCAATTGGATATTTTATCGTCCTTTGAAGTGAGCAGCCATGCATGGAGATCTTTACCATCTAGAAATTCAGTAATCAGATATGCCTCTCTCCGAAAAGGCCCATTCCTATTTTCTCGCATGGCTATAGGTCGCGGGGTAGAAATTCCCAATAATGCTAAGCGATGAGCAGCTTGCCAGGAAACGCAAGCTCTACTTGGGCGCCAACAACGACTTAATTTGTGCCAAAAACCCTTGATGTTATAGCGTTTTATTACCCAATTACACTCATCAGCAGCAATCTTAAGAACTGTGGCGCTATTGCCACGTTTAATAAATTTAGCCTGACCTATGGCTATTTCTGGCTCATCAATTAACTGCCTGAGGTTTTTAGTCAAAAAACTTCTTTCTGCAACAGCAAAAAAATACCTTGTCTTAAATATTCGAAATTTTGTACAAGAGCGCAGGGTCTTGTCTAAATAGCGCTTAATGCGAATCTCTCTCATATTTCTTATTGCAGGCAAGAGATCCTCTGTCAAAGGTAAATCCGAATTATATGAATCAACAACAGAATGAGCCATATGGTCATAATCAGGCGTCATTTGTGCAAAAAAGAGTGACAGATTGTCTATTGGGGTACTTAATTTCTTAATGCCACCTCCATCAACCATATAAATTTTTTCCTGTCTAACCATAAGGTTGCTGAAATGAATATCTTCCTGCATCAAGTCATTTCGATGCAACATGGCAATTAATTTTACAGCATCGCAAAGCAATGGAAGAAACTGTTTTTTAGAAAGGCTCTGGTAATAATCCTGCAGAGTGGAGGCTTCAGACAGGAATTCAGTGGCAATAAAATAGCCTTGCTCTGTATCCACCATACTCCACATTTTCTTTGGGCAAAGCACTCCAACACGATGCATGGCGTCTAGCCCGGCTTGCTCAGTCTCAAAATCTTTGCGCTGAAAGAACAGCTTAACCAAGACCTCTGTCCCGCCCCATCGAGAACGAAAAACCAATCGCTTACCAGGCAAATGTCTGAAAATTTCCTCACAAACAAAAGGATCTCTTCCCAGAAATTCTAGCTCAAAAGGAGTCGTTTCCTCACTTTTTGTCGATTTAAGGTAATCAAGGGATAGCAATTTAGGCACCACTTACCCCCCCAGAACAGAGCATTACAAAACAATAGCCATCGATACTGATACTAAGTTTCAACTATGATAACCCTTTCTAACACCCTTCTGATGAAGATTTTTAGCTTGAAGAGCGATAGATTCCCAAAAGTTGCAGTCATCTTGCAGGGCCTCCCTCAAAGATTTTTCTTTATATTCTCGAATAAAGCAAAGCATATCTTTTCGATCAAATCCTATACGATTTGCTGAATAATAAAGAGCCGACAAATCTTTATGCCTCCAACGCCTAGGGGCACGTTGACGAATTTGTGCACGATGAAGGTCAATCAAAGAAATTGGCCTCTCAACAAAAGAATCCTTTGAATGGCGCTCAGAGATATCAACCAAGAAATGACATAAATAGTAGTCGCGATGATTAATACCATTTTCATGTAGCGCTCGGGTAATTCCTGCAAGCCTTCGGACCAAACTGCGTCGCTGAAATGCCCCCATTTCAACTAAGGTTGCAGAATTACAGTACTCATCTAAAGGTTTGGTAGGCTCGAGCGCTTCAGTGATTAAGAACGATTTCTTTTTCGCT
Organism: uncultured Porticoccus sp.; assembly: GCA_963925605.1. Taxonomy (GTDB): domain Bacteria; phylum Pseudomonadota; class Gammaproteobacteria; order Pseudomonadales; family Porticoccaceae; genus Porticoccus. The sequence continues at coordinate 2,368 of CAWURY010000002.1, forward strand.
GGATTCCACCCACTGGAACCAAAGGCTGTCACTACCATTGTTTTGATTCCCAGCTCACCCAGTCGAACAATCGCTTGGTATTCGTTTTCAGCGCCTAAAATAGGTCTTCGCAAGAAAAAAAGATTCTTTAAAATTTCGAGCCATCCCACCCCTGTGTGAGTCTTTACAAAGTATGCCTTACCATCCACTTCGAAGCGACTCGTACAGCGATCGCCCATATCTCGATAAACTTCGCCTGCAAGCAAGAATACCTCTTTGAATGGGTCTCTATTTTCCCACTTTGATGCAAAAGGTTCAGCTAGGGATAGTTTCATTCGACCCTGTCCGCCCAATTCTTTGCGATCCACTTTTTTTTAATCACTCTATCAATCACATCGGCAGCTCTTGACGGCATATCATAGATATCTGCTTCTTTAGCAAAATTAATTCCATTTTGGCGCCATTTACGCCTATCTTCCAGTAACATTTCTTCTAACCTGCAATCAAACATATTTTGGGAGTAAGGTGATTCCAGCAATATCCCAGCTTTTGCTTCTTTTACATAATGGGCATACCCGCAGACGTCTGTTACTAAAACTGGCAGGCCGGCCACCACTGCCTCGAGTATTACTCCCCCGGTATTCTCGGCATAGGATGGATGCAAAAGAATATCTGCTCCCTGCAGGAACCTGGGGACATCGTTTCGACCAGAAAAAAAAGTAACCCTCTTAGAAATTCCCAGACTTTTTGCCAAAGATGCAAATTCTTTAGGGTCATCCTGACCAATAATATATAGATGCACGCGAGCTATCAGTTGAGAAGGTAAAGTCGAAATTGCACGTAAACTCCTATCAAGCCCTTTGGTTCGGAACCCCGAACCAATCTGCAGAAGCAAAATATCATCAGCGCCTAAACCAAACTCTTCCCTAAAAGATCTTCGAATATCAACCGCATTAACTGGAGCACAACGATCACGGCTGATTCCCGGGGGAAGCATCGCCACACGAGATGATTCTGTATCATAAAAATTTTGAAATAATTTTTTTTGTATAGGCGAAAACATAAGGATATCTACTTCAGATCCGCGCTCAAAGATAGTCTTTTCAAATTTAGAAAAGTGCCTATAACGACTTGTATATGGATACCACCAAGGACGTAAATTACGAGCTTTGTGTTCAAAGCAAGGGTCTCCGCAGTAATAAACATCTAAATCTGGCATTTTGTTGAACCCTACCATTAGGTCTATAGATTTATTTCTTAAATTTTGCTTAAGCCAAACAGAGAACTTTTGATACTTTCTGATACTGCTAATAGCATTTATTCGAACGATCACTATTTCTAGAAAATCTGGCCGCTCTCCCTGCCAAGCCATTGTATATACGATAACCTTATGTCCTCGGTCAACGGATTCTTTAGCAATTTTAAGAAAATTCCTTTGCATACCCCCAAAAGGAAAATACTTATACAGGCAAAATGCCAGCTTCATTCGCCAAACTCCTTTGTCTGACTCACAATACTGACTGTTTCTGGGAAAATAGATTTTTCTATCAATCCAGCAAATTCGTCAAACACCCTTGTTGCTGTCAGCTCCCCAAAACAAGGTGCCGCCTGATTTAAACTTAAGGGATATAAGCATTTTCGAGACATACAAGGAACACATTTAAATTCCGAAGCTAAGTTTTTCTGATTGAGACCATAGAATCCTGTAAAAAATGGGTTCGTTGGCCCAAAAATAGCTAAAGTGGGGGTATTCACGGCAACAGCCAAATGCCCCAACCCTGTATCTACAGAGATACATCCAGCTGATGCCGAAAGGGTTGAAGCTATTTCTGTAAGAGACATTCTAGGTAGAACTTTAGCCCCAGATGCTTGAGAAATCCTTTCTGCGCGCTGCCTTTCTATCTCATCACCCCAGGGCAAGCAAACTCGATAACCTGCATCTATAAGCATGCCGCTTAACTTGATCCATGATGCTTCAGACCAATGCTTGGATGCCCAGGTAGTTCCGTGGAGCAAAACAACAGATTGCTGCCTTTCTAATTCAAAAGAAAGATTATATTTTCCCAACCCAGAATTCAGCGAATATCCTAATGACTTAGAAAATAAAAGCCGAGTCCGCTCCACAGCATGCAAGTTTTTAGGCACACTAACGGGGTGGTGATAAAAATTTGATGCTAGCGGTTCCCTAGCAGAATATTTATCAAAACCATATATTTGGCCATTTGCATACTTGGCAAGCCAGGCACTTTTCAATAAGCCTTGCGCATCAATTATTGCATCATAACGCTGAAGGCTCATTTTTCTCTTAAACTCTGCCCACTCTGAAGAATACCAAAATCTGAAGGGGTTTTTACGCCACCTTCTTAATGCAACTGGGATGATCTGATTAACTTTAGAATTCCAACCAGGGATCTCAGAAAAGTTCTCCTCCACGACCCAGTCAAATGTAATATCTGGGATAGCAGAAATAGCATCATTAACAGCTGGGAGCGTATGGATAACATCACCCAAAGATGAAGTTTTTATCACCAATACTCTTGTCATTGACTGGGAACCAGCTGTGATAACTCTGAAATTACCTTGGTCGGAGATAAGTCATTAAGACACTTCATGCTCTTAATTGGACATTTTCTCTGAAAGCAAGGCCCACAGTCCACAGGAACAGATAACATAACTGTTTGATTTCCCAAAGGTGGGGTAAACTTTGGAGAAGTGGATCCATATACTACCACCAAAGGTCGACCTAGGGCGGCAGCTATATGCATTAGCCCTGAATCGTTGCTCACCACGGCATCAGCAATGGAGAGTAAGTCAATCGCATCGCCTAATTTTGTGGCGCCAGCCAAGTTATAGCTATGTTCGCGATAATTGAATGGCAGTTTGTCGATAATTTTTTGGCCCACCTGCTTGTCTTTCTCAGAACCTAGTAGCCAAACCTGCCAGCCTTCAGCTATCTTGTTAGCTGCCACTTCCGCGTAATACTCTTCAGGCCATTGCTTAGCAGGCCCAAATTCCGCCCCTGGGCACAGGGCTAAAACTTTTCTCCCGCCCAGCAAACTCAAGCGGGCCAAAAGCGCTGTCGTATTTTGACTATCCGCACTCAAAGCTGGCAGTGGTAAGTTTTCCGGTAACTCTGCATTCTTGTGTAAAGCAAGCGCAGCAAAACGTTGCACCATTAGAGGATAAGCACTCTTGTCCAAATGACGAAGATCACTCAACAAACCATAGCGCATTTCACCTTTCCAGCCAGTTCTATATGGAATTTTGGCAAACCAGGGAATTAATGCAGACTTCATTGAATTAGGCAGGATGATCGCCTGAGTGTAATTTTCTAAGCGCAACTCAAGTCCAATTTTGCGTCGATCAGCCCACATAACACTTCCGTGCCTAATAGGCATGTCGATCGCTCGGCGTACTTCCGGCATACGATCTAATATTGGGCGACTCCAGTTCGGAGCCAACACATCAATTAATACGCTTGGGTCTTGCTGTCTAAGTAGCATAAACAGCGACTGCGCCATCACCATGTCGCCCACCCATGATGGCCCAACAACCAATACTTTTTTCCCTATTGCTTGATTTTTTGGTGCCATATTTTTACTAGCTGTCATGGGTTTTCTGGGAAATTCTACGGTTGCTCTCCCACAGGGGCAAGCCAACCCAAATGTTTGGCTATTCGGCCTCGAACCAAATCAAAATACTGCGACTGCATAAGTGTTGTGACGGGGCCCCGATGTCCCACACCCAAAATTCGACCATCCAGTTCCCTAATAGGAAGCACTTCTGCAGCCGTACCTGTAAAGAATGCCTCGTCTGCAATATACACCTCATCCCGGGTGATACGCTTTTCGATAACTTTATAGCCAGCTTCTTCCGCCAGCTGCATGACAGTTTTACGCGTTATTCCATCAAGACAAGCACTGAGCTCTGGGGTATAAACAATTCCGTTCTTAACAATAAAAACGTTTTCACCACTGCCTTCAGCAATAAATCCCTCAACATCTAACATTAGGGCTTCTTCGCAGCCGCATTCTAAGGCTTCCCTTAATGCCAGCATGGAGTTGATGTAGTTACCATTAGCCTTTGCTTTTGTCATAGCAATATTTGGATGATGCCGGTTATATGAAGATGTGCGGACTTTAATGCCCTGCTCCAATGCTTCAGGAGACATGTATGATGGCCAATCCCAAGCTGCAATTATTACATGAACTTTCAGTCCTTCTGCACGCAAACCCATTCCCTCAGAACCAAGAAATACCATAGGGCGCAAATATGCCTGATGTAGCGCATTTTCACGAACTACCAGTTTGTGGGCTTCGTTTAACTGCTCCTTAGTATAAGGTATATTGATGTTTAAAATTTTTGCCGATCCATACAATCGATCAGTGTGGTCTTGCAGGCGAAAAATGGCGGCACCCTGTTCTTCAGTTTCATAGGCTCGAACGCCCTCAAAAACCCCTAAACCATAATGAAGTGTGTGGGTTAAAACGTGTACTTTAGCATCACGCCAAGGAACCATGTCACCATCAAACCAAATCCAACCATCTCTATCGGCAAATGACATCTAATACTCCTGCATAAAATATATTTTAACCAAACACGCCTACTACTTACTATATAAGCTTCGAAGATGAATTATAGCCTTCAACAATGCTCATAACAAAGCTGTAGTGTTATGAAAAAAAAATTTTACAATAATGTTTATTTGAGTAAAGGTATTTTAAATTTTAAATTGGCTAATCTGGCCGCTGTTGTTTATGACCTACATTATTTATAATGGGGTCAATTGCTTGTATTTTGATACATTTTCAGGCGCCCAAAAAAGAACTCCATAAAAGCTAACCATCAAATAGGCGAAGTAGGCACAGTGACCGAGCACGTGAAATTCCTCCGCGACACAGCCCCTTATATAAACGCTCATAGGGGTAAAACTTTTGTGCTAGCCTTTAGCGGAGAGGCGGTAGCTCATGAAAATTTTGCCAACATCATTCTTGATATTGCTTTGCTGCATAGTCTTGGAATTAAGCTTGTGTTAGTACATGGAGCTAAATTTCAATTAAACGCCCGCCTAGAAACTTCCGGCCTCAATAAAAGATCCAACAAACAAGTTGATGTTACCGACTCTACTGTTATGTCCTACCTGAAGGATGCAGTGGGGAGTTTAAGGATCAGTATCGAGGCAATGCTCTCTATCGGGGCGGTAAATTCCCCTATGCATGGCTCACGAATACAAGTTGCAAGCGGTAATTTTATTACTGCAAAGCCAATAGGTATAAGGAATGGCTTGGACTTCCAATATGCCGGTGAAGTTCGAAGGGTCCATGAGATAATTATTCAAAAGCAACTTAACGATGATGCTATCGTACTGCTTTCACCGATTGGTTATTCGCCTACAGGAGAAATATTTAATCTAAGCTATGAAGACGTAGCAGCAAAAACTGCTATTGCTCTAGATGCAGAAAAATTAATCATGTTCTGTCAAAACGAAGGTATTTTCGATCATCGCGGGGAGCTATTAAAAACCTTGTCTCTCAGTGAGGTATTAGATCATCTGAATCAAAAAAATAAAGACTCGGAACAGCAATATTCACTTAAGGCATGCTATCAAGCCTGCGAAAATAGCATCAGTCGTAGTCATATTATCAGCTATGCCTCTAACGGGGCGCTTTTAGAAGAGCTTTTCACTCGCGATGGCAGAGGCACTTTAATTTTAAAAAATAGCAACGAAATTATTCGGCAAGCGACGATAGATGATATCGGAGGGCTTCTAAGATTAATTGCACCCCAAGAAAAAAAAGGGGTTTTAGTAAAGCGGTCTCGGGAGCTATTAGAGTTAGAGATTGCAAAATTTTCCATAATAGAACACACAGAAGGCACTATTATATGCTGCTGCGCCCTCTATCCTTTAGAGGATGGGGTTTCGGCAGAAATAGCATGCGTTGTAACACACCCTGAGTTTGTGAACCAAGGCCACGCTACCCGGTTATTAGAGTCTATAGAAAAGAAGGCTTCTAAGATGAAACTCAATCAATTGTTTGTCCTTACTGCTCAGGCTAGTCACTGGTTTATGGAAAAAGGCTTTACTGTCTCTTCTTTAGAAGAGCTGCCCATAAAACGCCAGTCTCTTTATAATCTCCAAAGAAACTCTAAGGTTTTCTGCAAAAAACTATGAAATTACTGACCCCTTCCGCTCCTCTCTGTTGCTATTAAGCTCTTTATTTATGGTGTAGCCATTATTTTTCACCACACAAATACTTAAATGATACATATAAGAGGTTTGTACGATGCTCGCATATCGTTCACATACCACCACTCAGGTTGAAAACATGGTGGGCGCGTTATGGCGAGCTACCGGAATGAAAGATGATTGTTTCCATAAGCCAACTGTTGCGACCGCTAATTCCTTTACCCAGCTTGTCCTCGGACATTTGCACCTAAAGAATGCGGGGGTAACTAGTCATCGACGAAATAGCAAAAGCTGGGGGTGTCGGCAGAGAATTTAATACGATTGCTGTAGGCGATGGTTAGCTATGACATGTTTACCTCTAACTCCATGAATTGCCTAACAGGCGCTCTTGGACTCTCACTGCCGGGGAAATGACACCACGTTAGCGGCTCATTCCGACAGACGACAACTCTTTAAAGAAGCAGACCGACTCATTATTAAGATAAGCAAAAAGTATTATTTGCGAACAACCATCAAAATTTTTCTAGTACTTGAAAAAAGTAGGGTATGTCTCCTTGCTGTTCAGGCTCTTGACGACTTACTTCACGCCAAACCTCTTCATCAAATACAGGAAAAAAAGTATCCCCCTCAAATGAGGCTTGTACTCGGGTAATATAAAGTCTATCTGCCTGATTGATGGCTGCGCCATATATCTCAGAGCCGCCTATTACCATAACCTCTGGTGTAGATTCATCCATCAATAAAACAATAGCCTTTGCTTGATCCAAGGATGAGGCAACCTCAATACCACTAAAAGACCAGTTAGCATTACGAGTAACCACGATGTTCAATCGGCCAGGTAACGGCTTACCAATAGAATCAAAAGTTTTTCTGCCCATCACGACAGGCTTTCCCATAGTAACGGATTTAAAATATCTCAATTCTTCTGGCAAGCACCAAGGCAACGTATTGTTACAGCCTATAACTCGATTGTTGGCCATAGCTACAATTAGAGAAAATTGCATTTTATCTTTCATTAAACCGCCACCGATGCAGGTATTGCAGACCAAGGTTCGTAATTCTCGAGCTTAAAATCTTCATATTTAAAATTAAATAAATCTTTGATCGATGAATTAATAACTATATTTGGAGCAGGTCGAGGAACACGACTGAGTTGTTCTTCGACCTGCTCCAGATGATTAACATACAGGTGCGCATCTCCAAATGTGTGTACAAAATCTCCAGGCTGTAAGCCTACAACCTGAGCAATCATCAACGTCAACAACGTATAAGATGCAATATTAAAAGGCACCCCTAAAAAAACATCAGCACTGCGCTGATAGAGCTGACAAGATAGCCGCCCCTCTGCCACATAAAACTGAAATAACGTGTGGCAGGGCGGCAATCCAGACTTGGTCATAGCTGGGATATCTTTGGGATTCCAAGCTGAGACAATTAGCCGTCTAGAATCAGGATTTTTTTGAATATCTGAAATGACTCCAGCGAGCTGATCGGCTCCTTCAAAGTTTCTCCATTGGCGGCCATAAACGGGGCCCAGATCACCATATTTTTTAGAAAATGTGTCATCTTTTCTTATGCGGGCTACAAACTGAGCCATCTCTTCCCTCCATGCTTCTGAGCGTAGAGGAAAATCTTGCTCTTGTTTTGTCTCCCTTAGCCAATTTTGGAAGGGCCAGTCATTCCAAATATTTACCCCATTTTCTACCAAATACCTGATGTTAGTATCCCCCTGAATAAACCAAAGCAATTCATGAATAATTGACTTAAGGTGAACTTTTTTAGTAGTAACCAGAGGAAAGCCTTCGCTGAGATCAAATCGCATTTGATAGCCAAAAACACTAAGTGTTCCTGTTCCTGTTCGGTCGTTTTTTCGAACTCCGGTGTCCTTTATATGTCGGACTAAATCAAGATATTGCTTCATTTCACCCCCGGTCTCTTTTATCGACCAATTTCCTATTAAGATTAGCGCTAAAATAAGCACATATAATAAGTATTATACCAATGCATATCATAGGCAAGCTCAATAACTGGCCTCTTGTCATCCACCCAAATAAGTCAAAACCAATAGCAATGTCTGGCTCTCGAAACCACTCAACGATAAATCTAAAACTACCGTAGAGCGACAAGAACAAGCCACTTAAAGCACCCATCGGTCGGGGTTTTCGTGAGACGACAATCAACACAATGTAGAGCAGTAGGCCCTCCAAAAAGCACTCATAGAGCTGGGAAGGATGTCTTAATAGCTGGTAAGGGTCATTGGGAAATATGATTCCTGCCCAAGAATCAGTTGGTCTGCCCCAAAGCTCCTGGCCCATAAAATTACCTATACGGCCTAAACCGAGACCTATCGGGACCAAGGGTGTCACGAAATCACCTAAGGCTAAAAAAGACTTATTTATTTTTCGGCTATACCACCAAAGTGTCAACAAAACACCCAGCAATCCGCCATGAAAAGACATGCCTCCCTCCCAGATACGCAACAACCATAGAGGGTCCAAAAGCCATTGTTCAAAATTATAAAACACTACATAACCAAAACGACCACCAAATATTACCCCGAAGGCACTACAAATAATTAAATCTTCTATTTGATGTTTACGTATAGGCGACCAACTCGACTGGCTGCGAAAAAGTGCAATTCTCCAAGCCACAAAAAAACCAAGCAAGTACATTAACCCATACCAATGAACTTTTAGGGGTCCAAGGGAAAAAATAATAGGATCGATTTCTGGATAAGTTAGCATGCAACAACTTTGGCTAAGAATAGTTTCAGTAATAATACTACTGTTGGCTATCTTGGGTAAAATACAATAGCTGTTCATGATCAATCTACCTAATCATGAAACTAGCAATAGCGATCATCAATACAAATATTAATGACTAAAAAGTCCTGAAACTTTAGGTTTTTTTAAGCGCTTGCTCCATATAATTTCTGACAGATTGAGAATCTGACATTAAGGATGCCTCTTTAAGCAACTGCTTCGCCTCCGCTAAGCTCACTTGACATAACATAGCTTTCACTTTCAATAGACTGGTGGCACTCATGGAAAGCACGCTGAAACCTATGGCCATCAACAATACAGCCCCAACTGGATCACCTGCCATCTCGCCACAAACACTGACGGGAGTGCATTCATCTTTTGCTCCGCTGGCAATAGCTCTAAGCGCCATCAAGACAGCGGGGTGACAAAAATCATACAGGCCGGCAACTCTTAAATTATTTCGATCAACTGCTAATAGATATTGAGTTAGATCATTAGTACCAACAGAGAGAAAATCAACTTTACGAGCAAACTCATGAATCTGGTAAACTGCTGCCGGCACCTCAATCATTATGCCTACATGGGGTCTTTGAATCTCATATCCCTCCTCTTGTGTAAGCTCGTTATAAACTTGATTAATTAGCACTAAAGAACTATCTAATTCAGGCATGCTGGCTATCATGGGCAACAATATTCTGAGATTGTTGAGCCCCAAGCTAGCCTTCATCATAGCCCTAAGTTGCACCAAAAAAATTTCTGGGTGATCAAGACAAACCCTAATGCCTCGCCAACCAAGAAATGGATTCTCCTCTTCAATGGGAAAATAAGACAAATCCTTATCCCCCCCAATATCTAAAGTTCTCATAGTGACCGGCCTGGGGGAGAACATCTCTAATTGCTCACGATAAAATTTGCGCTGTTCTTCTTCAGATGGAAAGCGATCAAGCATCAGGAATGGGATTTCACTTCGATAAAGCCCTACACCCTCAGCGCCCCGGTCGAGCGACAACATTGAATCAATTCGCAAGCCGGTATTTACCCATAAAGAAATTTTATGCCCATCAGAGGTTTCGCAGGGTTGGTCGGAAAATTTTTCAAGATCGGCTGCTAACAGTTTTTCTTCAAGGATTTGGTTCTCATAGGTTTTACGCAATGAAGTATTTGGGCAAACAATAACACGCCCACTGTGCCCATCAACTATAACTTCTTCACCGTCCAAGCTACCCCAAGGCAGGCCGGCAACGCCCATAACTGTAGGAATACCAATAGCTCGACCAAGAATTGCCAAATGCGAATTACGGGAGCCTGTAACAGAGGCGATGGCAACAATTTTTTCTAGCGGTACACTAGCAAAAGAAGCAGCTGACAGCTCTTCACCTACGAGTACAATTTTATCCGGAAATACTGTACGCTTAGTTTCGGTTTCCTGAAGATAACTTAGCACCCTTCTCCCCAAATCTTCTAGATCAGAGGCCCTCTCACGCAAGTACGAATCGGTCATACTTTTAAACATATTAATGTGACTTAATATGACCTGAGCCCATGCACTTTGTGCGCTAAGACCATCTTCGTTAATAAGTACAATGACTTCTCCACCCAAAGCCTGATCATCTAGCATACATACATAGACATCGAATAAGGCTCGTTCTTGATCGCTTAGTATTCCCACCATACTTTTATCCAGGGCGCGCATATCACTTTTAACCAGACTCATCGCCTTTCGAAATAAAATAAGTTCTGCGCCAATATCTACTGCTTGCTTTGAAGGAATCGCTTTTAAGTCAGTGCGGGAATGCATTGTTATAGCATTGCCTATAGCAATTCCTGGGGCGCTTGCTACGCCAGAATAAATACGCTCACTAGTGGATGCATCTTGAGGATGAAGCGCCCGATTCAGCTCACCTGTAGCATTAGCATGAGCAATAATTCCAGACAGTTGGGCGGCAATTGTCACAAGAAAAGACTCTTCGCTCTCATCATAGCGACGAATCTGCTCATCCTGCACGACCAGCACACCGAGAACTGTTCGCTGGTGGATAATTGGTGAGCCTAAAAAGGAGTGAAATAGCTGTTCGTCTGTTTCAGGGAGAAAGGCAAACCTAGGATGCGCGGAAGCTTCTTCAAGATTAATTGGCTCTGCGCGTGAAGCTACCAAACCGATAAGTCCTTCACCAGAAGGCAAGCAAACCGAACCAACAGCGTCTGGATTAAGACCATCACTTGCCATAAGGACATGGCTGTCGTTCTTATGATTATAGAGATACACAGAGCACACTGATGTCTCCATAGTATTTTTAACTTGACGTACAATGACATTGAGAACTTCATCAAAGTTTTTGGCTGAATTAGCTTCTTGTACAATTTTTCGTAGTGATTCAAGCACAAGCATGTTTACTTTATCCTTCTCGGGTAAGATTTAACCATTTTTTCAAGATTGCACTGTAATGGTGAAAACTCTTTCAACACTTGACGATAAACATTTCTTTTAAACTCGACAATTTGATTAATAGGGTACCAGTAATTTACCCAAGCCCACCTATCGAATTCAGGCTGTGAGGTCTGGTCTAAAGATATCTTGTTTTCGTTGCTTAAAAGCTTAAGCAGAAACCATTTTTGTTTTTGTCCAACAAAATAGGGGTTTGAATTCTTTCGCTGCATGCTCTGAGGCAGACGATAGCGGAGCCATTGTTGAGTGCAAGCAAGAATATCGACATCCTGAGCCTCAAGGCCAACTTCTTCAAAAAGCTCGCGATAAAGTGCAGTCTCTAGAGGCTCTTCAGCATCAATACCGCCCTGAGGAAACTGCCAAGCTTCCTGGCCAATACGCTTAGCCCAAAGCAACCTGCCCATATCATCAGAAATTATAATGCCAACATTTGGGCGAAATCCGTCTTGATCAATCACAATAATATTCTCAACCAAAAATCTATTAAACATCTCTATAGCTAAACATAATTTACATGAAATACCCTATTGAGGACAGTTCTATCTCTCGTTAAGCTATACTGTTCAGACCAACTTCATGGATTCCATCATGCCCTTAGCCTTGTTTGACCTAGACAACACTCTTATTGCCGGTGACAGCGATTACAGCTGGGGGGAGTTCCTAACAACAAAAAAAATTGTAGATTCCGCTTACTTCAAAAACAAAAATGATCAATTTTATAGGGATTACCAAACTGGAAAATTAGACATCTTGGCGTACTTAAAGTTCTCATTAGCACCATTATCTGGCCTATCTCGCTCCGAGCTCGATACTCTACATAAAGAATTTATGAAAAAAATTATTGAACCTATGTGGCTTCCTAAAGCAGAAGAACTATTACAAGCACACCGAGACAAAAAAGATACACTAATGGTAATTACTTCAACAAATCGGTTTATTGTGACACCTATATGCAAAAAATTAGGTATTGAACATCTAATTGCCACTGAACTTGAAGAATTTGACAACAAATTTACCGGTCAAGTATCCGGAATACCGAGCTTCCAAGAAGGTAAAGTTAAGCGCCTCAATAAATGGCTCAATACATCGAATTTTAAGCTTAAAGAGAGCAGTTTCTATAGTGATTCTATTAATGATTTGCCTCTACTAGAGATTGTAGGTCATCCTGTAGCAGTAGATCCTTGCCCCAAGCTAAAAAAAGAAGCCGCTCGTCGTGGCTGGAAAACTATCAGTTTACGAGATTGATTTTGAACTCAAGCCTAAAAATTACAGGGCAAGCAATTAAGAGCATCTTATATCGTGACTAACTATCCTGTTCATGATCCTAAAACAGAAGATTCATGTTTTAGCTTGCTGCTAAATAAAGCCAAAAAAGTGCCTGGCTCTCGACTAATTATTGCCGACGAGAATGTAAGGGGCTCCAATTTACAATTTGTGTCTTGCAGCCAAACAACTGTTATAACCAATCGCTATGACATTTTCGAGCAAGCGAAATTTCTAAAAATTAACATTTTTTTCAATGATTTTGATTTTTCAGATTTTCCTGACAATAGCTTTAGCCAAGTGTTGTTTCGTGTATCCAAAGAAAAAGTCTTAACTCACCACATTATTAAAAGTGCCTATCGATTGCTTAGGGATAGTGGCGAACTGTTAATGAGCGGAGAGAAAGGCGATGGCATTAAGACTTATGGCGAAAAAGCAGCACAATATTTTGGGACGCCAACACAAATAAAAAAAAATGGTATGGTTTATTTGTCAACCACTCAACGACTAGAGACCAAAGAAAATCAACTCGCAAGGCATACAATTGAAGACAAGAGCTACGCCGATCTGACACAATGTATTCCTTTCGCTGACCAAATGCTAGCCAGCAAGCCAGGGTTGTTTGGATGGAGTAAAATAGATGAGGGTAGCACTTTTTTAGGCGATTTTTTCCCAGAATTTCTAAGTTGTTTCAACAAAGAACCTGTCAATATTTTGGATCTTGGTTGCGGCTATGGCTACCTTTCAATAAGAGCTAGCCAGCACACTAAGGCGCAAATTGTCGCCACCGATAATAATGCTGCTGCGATAATAGCCTGTTCAAAAAATTTTTCTACACTAGAAATTAATGGAGAGGTGGTGGCTAGTAATTGCGCCGACAACATTAATCAATTATTTGATGCAATAATATGTAATCCGCCATTCCATAAAGGCTTTACAACTGACAGCGGGCTTACTCGACAATTTGTTGCTAGCAGCTACAGACATCTAAAGCCAAAAGGAATGGCTCTATTCGTCGTTAATCGATTTGTTCCACTAGAAAATTATGTTGAAAAAAATTTCAAAGTCAGGCTAGTGGCTGAAACCACAAGTTTCAAATTGCTGCTACTTGTAAAATAACGGCGCTAATCGTATAACAAGCTTATTGCTAATTTCTTTGTGTTCTCAAAAAATTTTAAGTTCATAGCGCCGCACAATATGGTCTATTTTTGAATAATTTCTGTGCGAACTAAAATCAAGAGTTGGTTTAAATTTTTCTGTATCAGTTTGTTATCAACTGCTAGCGGCAATCCCTTCGAGGCTAATTGCTCTGCGAGGGAAAACCGCCCTAAAGAAAAATAATTTGATGCCATGATAAGATAAATTTCAGCTTCTGAATGATTAATACGCATTGCTCTTTCTGCTACGGTATTAGATCGATCATACTGTCTTTCACGATTATATTGCCAAGCATCTTTCAGCAACGTGATCACCGCATCCTTTAATGCAAGATCTTTGATGGGATTATTTGGAGTAATGGCCTGATCTGGTGAGGGAAGCCTACCTCCCGGCGACGTGACTGGCGTGCACGCCGCTACCAAAAAAAAGCCAAAAATGAAAATAACTGCATATTGCAATCCAACCTTCATATTCTTACCATCCAGTAGTCAACAGAGAAGGTCTTACCAATCGAAGTTTCGACTAAACCAATCTAAAATACCTGTATCATTTTTCGACGCACAGCTTTCTCTTTTATCTGGCTCGCTGCCAACAATGAATGGTAAGTATCTTGGCTCATGGCAGCCATTCTGGCTCGAGCTGACCCAGTAATAATTTACACCATCAGGTTTTTGAAAAATCAAAGATCGATTTTCGAGCTCAGTCATGATATCTATCCAGAGTCTTAATGCGCCAGAGCCTCCGGTAAGAGGAGTTTTTCCATTGTCATCCCGACCCACCCACACCACACTTAAATAATTACCACTAAACCCAGCAAACCAGCTATCTCTCTGATCATTAGTAGTGCCAGTTTTTCCGGCTAATAACAGATCTTCTGGCAATCGCTGGTAGGCACTTTTTCCGGTGCCTTCTCGTAAAACTACTTGAAGTCCATAATTAATGAGGTGCATAACTCTGGCGTCAAATCGCTGCTCAGCCTCAAAAGGATACCTCTTCAGTGGAATATTTTCAGCAGTAAACACACTGCTAATTGCACGAAGTGGCGAGTAAAAACCGTTTGCTGCAATCGTATGGTATATCTGCGCCAGCTCTATTGGTGACATTTCAATTGACCCCAACAGCAAAGAAGGGTGTCTCCGTAATGGTCTCAAATATCCCAGTCTTTTAATACTATCTATGACTGCAGGCAAACCAATATCCATACCAAGTCTAGCTGTAGCTTGATTGTAAGAATACCCCAATCCTTTATACAAAGGGATCAAGCCATGGCTTTTCCGTCCAAAATTACGTGGCTGCCAAATATCGCCATTTTCTGTATTCACAGAAATTGAGCTATCTTCGATCTTACTGTTTAAGGTATAAGATTCAGGATGCTCTAAGGCTGCCAAGTAAACTGCGGGCTTAATAGTTGACCCCACCGGACGTATTGCATCCAAAGCACGATTAAAACCATCAAAGCCTGGCTTCCTGTCTCCCGCAATAGCTACCACTTCCCCGGAGCCTACACGCACAATCACAGAAGCACTTTGCAGCTTTCCTGCTTCAATACCATAACCTGATTCTAGGTTTTCAATCCGTTTTGCTATTCTGTCTTCAATTTTACGCTGGATCTGAGGATCAAAATTGGTAAATATTCGAAGTCCTGTTGTCTGTAAGTCTGATTGTTTATAGGTCTGACGCAACTGACGCTTTACTAGAGTTAGGTAAGCCGGATACTTCATGCGACCCCGATCAGACACAGGGGAGACAATTGTCAGTGGTTTTGTTTTAGCTATCGCTGCATCAACTTTGCTTATAACGCCTGTCAAACTCATTACATCGAGAACTAGGTTTCGTCTGCTTAAAGCACGCTTAGGATGACGCCAAGGATTATAAAATGATGCCCCCTTAACAAGCCCAGCAAGCAAGGCTGTCTGGTGTAGCTGCAGTTCTTTAACTGGCTGATTAAAATAATGGCTGCTTGCCATTTCGAAGCCATGAATAGCCCTGTCTCCAGACTGGCCCAAATATACTTCATTAATATAAGTCTCAAGAATTTCTTGCTTAGTGAAATGGATTTCTAGCAATACCGCCATTATTGTTTCTAGTGCTTTTCGAGAAAACGTTCGTTTTTCATTAAGGTAAAAATTTTTAACCAGCTGCTGTGTAATAGTGCTTCCACCTTGGACGATTTTTCCCTCTTTTATATTGGCAAGAAAAGCGCGCGTTATTCCTTTAAAAGAAACTCCTTGGTGTTGATAAAAATTTTGGTCCTCTATTGCAACTAATGCTGCTACCAATGCCTGAGGCACTTTATCAAGCTTTACTAGTTGACGATCTTCTTTGCGGGATGGGTAAATACCCCCTATGATCATGGGCTCTAATCTGGTTATCGTTATAACTCCCCCATGACTATCTTTTAGCCCAGATATCTTCTCTTCAGAAAATATAGCCGTCATTAATTTGGGGGCCTCCCTTTTATCCCAAAACTCAAAGCCGCGAGAGAAAAATTCCACAGACTGTTCGGATACACTAAACTGACCCGGGGCTTTCGCTGCGTTGACTTTCTTATAACCTAACCCTTCTAGCTCCCACTCAAGTAGCTTTCGACTCAAAGACAGCCCCTGATACAACTCTAAAGGTCGGCTGTATACATGGGATGGCAGTGACCACTTTTTACCGGAAAACTTTTTATAAACGAACACGTCCACTACTATTAAAAATATAGCAGTGGCTACAAAAGTAAAAATAATTATTTGCCAAATCCAAGCCAGGCGAGGATTATCTTTATTCTTTTTGTTACTTTTTCTTCGGTCTTTCTTTGTTATTCTTTGAACCAAAGATCTTCCTCTGCGCTGAAAAATATACTGTCCAAAAATTCCGACTAATCAGAAAATGGGCATCAAAGACTGCCGCTTTAGAAACAGCAGGCCTTTACTTGCAATTAGGGCTTTCACTATTAACCTGCAAGACAGATAATGCTATTCCATTCTACAACAAATATTCTAGATATATGTCCAAATACAATGTTTGTGGCATCGGCGCAGCGCTGGTGGACACTGAAATACAAGTCACCGATTCAGACTTAAAGTATCTAGAAATAGGAAAAGGCTTAATGACTCTTGTAGATGAAGATCGTCAGCGAGAGATTATACATCATTTGCAAAACCAACTGTCCACCTCTAGGCGTGCTAGTGGCGGGTCAGCGGCTAACACCGTCATTGCGCTCAGCGCTTTTGGCGGAAAAGCCTTTTATTCCTGCAGGGTAGCTAATGATGGGGATGGAGAATTTTATCTTCGTGATTTAGAAAATGCCGGGGTTAAATTTGACCCCAATAGCGCCCTAACGGAAGGTCTTACAGGGAAATGCTTGGTCTTGATTACCCCGGATGCTGAGCGATCCATGAATACATATCTCGGTGTAAGTGCAACTTTCTCAATTGAGGATCTTGATGCAGAAGCAATTAGCCAGTCCGAATACTTGTATATTGAGGGCTATCTCGTCTCATCAGATACCGGGCGTAAAGCAGCCGTTCGAGCTCGAGAAATTGCAGAAAAATGTGGTATCAAAACTGCGCTTACCTTATCAGATCCAGCAATGATAACTTTTTTTAGATCTGGACTGAAAGAAATGCTCGGCAAAAAAATAGATCTTCTCTTTTGCAATGAAGCGGAGGCCATCAGCTGGACAGAAAGCAACGACTTAGAGAGCGCTTTAGAGCTGCTTAAGCAATCTGCAGTAGCTTATGTTTTGACCATGGGAAATAAAGGAGCAATCGTGTTCGATGGTGAAAATCAACACCTAATTGAGGCTCATCCCGCAATCGCTATCAATACAAACGGAGCAGGGGATATATTCGCTGGTGCTTTTTTGTATGGCATTACGCATGGGTATGGCTACAAAAAATCTGGAAATTTTGCCGCCTTGGCAGCGGCACATGTAGTGGGCCAGCCTGGTCCCAGATTAAACCCAGAGCAGTATCCAAAAATATTAGCTTCGCTATAAAAATCAAGGTCTTAATATCTAATTTTTGATCGAAAACTATGAAAAATTAATATCAATTGTCATGCTTAGTGATGGTGTTTGTTATGAAAAACACTTTTTACCTTTGCATCAAAGGACAATTCTGAGCATCCATCAAAAATAAGAGTCACTTTATGCTGTTCGTCTTCATTTAGCTCGCGCTTTAATCCAAATAACATAAAATGATAGCCGCCAGGTTCAAAAGAAACCGTCTTTCCAGGCGCTAACTCTACCCCTTCAACAGGCCGCATAGACATAACGCCATTCTGATAAGAATTCATATGAATTTCGACTCTGTCAGCAATATCTGTAAATGCACCTATTACTCGGCATGCTCTAGCTGTCAAATTTTGCAGTATCATAAATGCCGCTGTTACCTTTTGCCCGGGGGGCATCTTGCGAATATACCCATCGCTAACTGTTATCTGACCGACTCCATCATAAACACTATAATCTCCATGTGAGTAAGCATGACGGTCACCCATATCGTCTTGTTTAGACGCATTTGCCGGCTGAAAAAATGCAGTTAATATTAATATTAAGAAGACATCTAAATATTTACCCAAAAGAAAAATTTTCATTACTTTTTTAAATCTCCTAAAATACAAATTTCTCCAAAAAAAGAAGTAAACCATAACTGAGAATTGTAGAATATCCCACTAAGCTCTTTTTTTCCTGAGTCCGAACCAATTTTAATGAGTGCTCAAATGGTAAAAAAAATTCTACACCCTTTGTTCTTTTGTCTGATGCTTGCAGCAAATGCCACGATCGCCAATTTTGAAGAAAATATCGCTGTTAGCGAGGCTAAATATAGTCAGCCTCCTGTCGTTGAAAACACTAATTTTTTGCCTGTAGAAGAAGCTTTTCAGCTCGCTGCAGTAGTTCAAGATGAACTGCTCATTCTAAGCTGGAATATAGCACCAGGCTACTATCTCTACCGAGATCGTTTTAATTTCTCTAGTTTAGACTATAGACCACTAAATATCAGGCCAAGTTACGAAACTGGGCGGTCCATTTACGATGACTACTATAAGAAAAATCTGGAAGTGTATTATCATCAAACCAAAATCCTTATTCCCCTGAAAGATCTTCCGCAAAAAATTACCATTGAATCACAGGGATGCGCTGATGCTGGGCTCTGTTATCCGTCACGGCGCCAAACCATCTCTATAGACACCCATAAACCGATACCCCTGATTACAGAGACAGCTCAGCAAAATTTTTTAACTCGCAATGAGGTAGCCCAGGATCAGTTCCGTGCCTTGCCCATTATGTTAGCGTTAGCTTTTTTAGGCGGGCTAATTCTTAACCTTATGCCCTGTGTGTTTCCGATCCTTTCAATTAAGATAGTGAGTTTGTCCAGCCTAAGCGCCAATCCTAGTGGTAAATATTTACATGGCTTGGCTTACACCTCAGGCATCCTATTAAGCTTTATGGCTATTGGAGCGCTTTTGGTGATCTTACGTGGTGCAGGCGCAAGTATGGGTTGGGGATTTCAATTGCAATCCCCGGTTTTTATTGGACTCTTAATCTATTTATTTGTACTTATAGGTCTCAATTTTTCCGGGTGGCTAACACTAGAGGGGGGGCCAGTGGGCTGGGGCCAAAAAACAACCGAGGGGGGCAATTGGACTTCTTCATTCATGACTGGGTTGCTTGCTACATTGGTCGCCAGTCCATGTACTGCGCCTTTTATGGGTACCGCCTTAGGTTTTGCGCTAACACAGCCGATCTGGATTGCGCTCAGCACCTTTATTTTTTTAGGTCTTGGCATGGCTTTCCCCATACTTCTTATCATCTGTCTGCCTAGCCTATCCAAAAAACTCCCCAAGCCTGGAGTATGGATGGATCGCTTTAAACAATTTCTAGCATTTCCGTTATATTTAACAGCCGTCTGGTTATTTTGGGTTCTTGGCAGGCAGACCAATAGCGACACGCTGTCTGCGGTGATGTGCGGTGTTGTTCTTATGTTGTTTTCAATTTGGCTTCTGAAAATTTATAGGACCAGAATAGTCGGCTTGGTGACAATATCGGCGCTTTTTCTCGCTTTTCTTTTGCTGTTTTGGGACAAGCAAGATACAAGCCCCCAAAATGATTTATGGAGGCCTTACTCAGCAGATACATTGAACATGCAACTTAAAAATAAAAATGCAGTTTTTGTTAGCTTGTCAGCAGACTGGTGTCTCACCTGCTTAGTTAACGAAAAATTAGTGCTAAACTCAAAAAGTTTTTTAGCTAGCCTGAAATCTCAAGGCATTGTCTACATGAGGGGAGACTGGACTAACTATGATCCAGAAATCACCAAATTATTAAATAATCAAAATCGGAGTGGCGTTCCTCTATATCTATTTTACCCTCCAGGAGAAACTATCCCTATAATTCTGCCTCAGATTTTAACTGTTAACAGCGTTATTGATATTTTTTCAACGAAGATGAGATAAAAATCGCACATGTTTATAGAAATACTAAAAAATTTCTGCGATTTTGCATCTATCTTCTTAAAACTATAGGTGCAATGACTTAAGTGACGACAAAATGATAATTTAATTTTCTAAAAATCTGCGATTTTACGTAAAATTGCAATGAACAACGCTAAAAATCTAAAAAATTAGACAGTTACTAAATTTTAATGCAGACTTAGGTCTGGCAAGAAGTAACATTAGTATATTAATGTGTCTCTTCAATAATTTCTGCAGGAAAACCATGACTACCATACTAGTGCTTCACGGCCCTAACTTAAATTTACTAGGAACTCGAGAACCTGATCTCTACGGGGGGAAAAATCTTGATGCTATTAATCAAGATCTTATGGATATTTGCACAAAAAAAGACTGCAGCCTGCTAGTCTTTCAAAGCAACTCGGAACATATCCTGATAGAGCGTATACATGCCGCAAAAAAAGAAAGCGCAAAGTTCATTATTTTCAATCCTGCAGCGTTTACACATACCAGCATTGCACTCCGAGATGCGCTCCTTGCCATAGATATCCCTTTTATTGAGGTGCATTTATCTAATATATATGCACGCGAAGAATTTAGAAAATCGTCCTATTTTTCCGACATCGCAAAAGGAGTAATTTGTGGCTTTGGTAGTCTGGGTTATGAGTTAGCATTAAATGCGGCCCTAATAGAACTGGGTCATCAGTAACAACTTTTTTTTCCTATTTAGAGCGAGTACAGATGGATATTCGAAAAGTAAAAAAATTAATAGAGCTAATAGAAGACTCCGACATTAATGAGCTAGAAATTAAAGAGGCTGAAGGGTCTATTCGCATCAGCCGTGGTGGCCGATTTACGGCCTCACCAGCTAGCTTAGCTGCACCCATAGTGCCTGAACCTGCAAATATTTCGCATAATGTAGCATCTACTGCCACGACAATTGAAGGGCATGTTGTGAAGTCTCCAATGGTTGGTACTTTTTATAGCGCATCTGCTCCAGGAGAGCAGGGATTTGTTCAGGAAGGTCAGCGTGTAAATGTTGGTGATGTGCTGTGCATTATTGAAGCCATGAAGATGATGAATCAAATTGAAGCTGACAAAGCTGGGACCATTGGCGCAATTATAGCCAAAGATGGTGAGCCAGTTGAGTTTGACCAACCACTTATTTCTATAGTTTAAACCGCAAAGGACAGGAGCAACAGCTATGCTGGAAAAAGTGCTTATTGCCAATCGCGGCGAAATCGCGCTACGGATTCTTAGGTCATGCAAAGAATTAGGAATAAAAACTGTTGCAGTCCACTCAAAGGTTGACGCAAATCTTAAGCATGTGTTGCTCGCAGATGAATCTATATGTATTGGTCCGAACTCCTCAACACATAGCTATCTCAATGTGCCAGCAATCATTAGCGCCATGGAGATCTCAAACGCGCAAGCAGTGCATCCCGGTTATGGATTTCTAGCTGAAAATGCTGATTTTGCCGAGCAGGTCGAAAAAAGTGGTTTTATTTTTATTGGGCCAACCGCTTCGGTGATTCGCACAATGGGTGATAAGGTTGCCGCTATAAAGACTATGATAAAAGCAGGGGTCCCCACTGTGCCAGGCTCAAATGGCCCCCTAACTAATGATATCGCTCGTAACAAAAAAATCGGAATTAAGGTCGGCTATCCAGTTATTATTAAAGCTGCTGCTGGGGGGGGCGGCAGAGGGATGCGTGTCGTTCGTAGCGAAAACGAGCTAATCAAAGCTATACAGTTAACCAAAGCAGAAGCGGAGGCAGCTTTTGGTGATGGAACTGTCTATATGGAGAAATTTTTAGAAAGTCCACGCCATATAGAAGTCCAAGTACTTGCCGATGGGCAAGGTAATGCTATTCACTTGGGTGATCGAGACTGCTCTTTGCAGCGCCGCCATCAAAAAGTTTTAGAGGAAGCTCCCGCACCAAACATTCCTGATATTGCACGGAATAATGTCTTAAAGTCTTGTGTAAATGCTTGCTTGGCAATTGGTTATCGGGGGGCCGGTACATTTGAATTTTTGTATGAAGACGGGCAATTCTTTTTTATAGAAATGAATACACGAATTCAAGTAGAACATCCTGTGACGGAAATGGTTACTGGTATAGATATTGTTAAAGAACAGCTTCTGATTGCTGGAGGAGAAAAGCTAGGCATAACTCAACAGGATGTCAAAATTGCTGGGCATGCTTTTGAGTGCCGAATAAATGCTGAAGATTCCTCTACATTCGTGCCTAGCCCCGGAAAAATTACCTCTTATCATGCTCCTGGAGGAAACGGGGTCAGAGTGGACTCGCATATATATGCGGGATACACAGTGCCCCCATACTATGACTCCCTCATAGGCAAGATAATTACTTTCGGCCAAGATCGAAGTTCTGCGCTTTTACGAATGGCGAGCGCGCTAGACGAGCTTCATATTGAAGGCATAAAAACTAACACCGAACTGCAACGAGATCTGGTCTCTGATCCAGGGTTCCTCAAAGGAAGCGTTAACATCCATTATTTAGAGAAAAAACTAGCGTTGAAGCGCTAGTTTTTAAAATTCACACTAGTGCATCTGTCTACTCTCTAACCAAAAATTTTCCAAACTTAAAATATCCTTCTTTTAAAGAGCACACAGGAAACATAATGCCTTGGCTTCAGCTGACAATAAATAGCAAAAAATCTATGGCGGGACAGCTAGAAGAAGTTCTTACAAATGCCGGAGCTCTCTCGGTTTCATATGAAGACAACGGTGATCAGGCAATACTCGAGCCAGAAATTGGCCAGCATCCTTTATGGGACCTCATCAGCATGACTGGACTTTTTGCTGCTTCAGCTAACACCAATCTAATAAGTGGTACCTTAAACCAACAATTAAAATTAAAAAAAACAGAATATCAGTGGGAACTGCTTGAAGACAGGGACTGGGAAAGAGAGTCGCTTAAAAATTACCAACCTATCAAATGCGGTCATCGTCTATGGATTTGTCCTAGCTGGATCACACCACCGGAGCCAGAGAGCATTAATCTATTGCTTGATCCTGGGCTCGCTTTTGGAACCGGAACGCATCCCACTACATTTTTATGTCTGCAGTGGCTAAATGCTGCAAGCCTAGAAGGGAAAACTATTATTGACTATGGTTGCGGCTCAGGAATACTTGCTATTGCATCATTATTGCTTGGGGCTAAAAATACTACTTGCATAGATATAGACCCGCAAGCATTAATGGCTACCACTGAAAATGCAAAAAGAAACGGCTTGATGTCAAATCTTACCGCCGTATATTTGCCAGAAGATGCCCCAAATTATCCAGCCGATATTGTAATTGCCAATATATTGTCTGGTCCCCTTATCTCTCTGGCATCACGCCTAGCTTCCTTGACTAGTCCTGGCGGACTTCTTTGCTTATCAGGGATAATCGAAAACCAAAGCAAGGAAGTCCAAGAAAATTTTTTAACATGGTTCGAGTTTGACCCACCTGTATATAAGGAAAATTGGGCTTTATTGACTGCAAAAAAACGTGAACTCATGTAGCTCGTCAGAGCCGCCTTATAGCTCAGTTATTGACTTAATAAAAACAACAAGAACTCCTTTGGAGTTGAAAATTCCAGCCTACTCTTATAATTTTATAATAAACTTTTGGCTAAAATAACCAATTGGTATCATATCGCTCTCCCTAAAGAAACATTGATACCGAAAGAGGGTACAACATTTGATAAAAATTGGCACTCATACGCTGGAAGGTAAAACTATGTTGGCCCCCATGGCTGGAGTCACTGATTTACCATTTCGTAATCTTTGTAGAAAGCTAGGGGCAGGTCTTGCTACTGCAGAAATGATCACTTCCGACGCCAGCCTATGGAACAGCAAAAAGAGCCAGCAACGCTTGGTGCATAAACAAGAAACCTCCCCAAGATCTATTCAGCTTGCTGGAAGCATTCCAGAAATAATGGCAGATGCAGCGCGCCAAAATGTTAAGCTGGGCGCAGAAATTATCGACATAAATATGGGTTGTCCGGCAAAAAAAGTATGCAAACGTGCCGCTGGATCAGCATTACTTCAAGATGAGAGTCTAGTTAAATTAATACTAAAAGCTGTCGTTGCCGCTGTAGACGTGCCTGTTACCCTAAAAATTCGCACCGGCTGGGATAAAGAAAACCGAAATGCTTTGAAAATTGCATTAATTGCAGAAGATGCAGGAGTACAAGCATTAGCCATCCATGGTCGTACACGTGCATGTCGTTTTCTAGGGCATGCAGAATTTGATACTATCGCCTCTGTAGTAGAGGCCTTATCAATACCTGTTTTCGCAAATGGCGATGTACGCACGCCACAAGATGCCAAAAAGGTACTAGACTATACTGGCGCAGCTGCAGTTATGATCGGTCGTGCTGCTCAAGGAAATCCTTGGATATTTAGAAAAATTAACTACTACCTTGAACAGGGAAAAACCCCAAAAGAACCCACAAACAGTGAAGTAGTAGGTATAATCAGCTCCCATATAAAAGCCATTCATAACCACTATGGAGAATATTTGGGGGTTAGAATTGCTCGAAAACACGTAGGTTGGTATGTTAATACTTTATCTGGTTGCCAGAAATTTCGGCATCATTTTTGCCAACTAGAAGAGTCCGGACAACAAATACAAAGCTTGCATGAATTTTTTAACGCAATAACAATTACGTGGAATGAGGCAGCATGAGCACCAGCAAAACACTAAAGATGCGGTTAGAAAAAAATTATGGGGACATAAAGGCACATAAGCATGAATCTATAAGCAAGTGTGTAGAATATGCATTAGAAGGATATTTTCATGACCTGGATGATCAAACTACGCATGATTTATACCATCTAGTTGTTAGCGAAGTGGAGGCTGCGTTGCTTGAGGTGACGCTAAAACATACTCTACAGAACCAAAGTAAGGCTTCTGAGATGCTTGGGCTCAACCGCGGAACACTAAGAAAGAAACTTAAACAACATAACCTTTTGTAGTTAAAATCTGTCTATAGCTAACTATGTTTGCAACATAAAAATTATGAACGAGAATATTATGAGCGACCTGCGTAAAGTTTCACGTGTTCTTATAAGCGTATCCGATAAAACTGGAATAGTTAAATTTGCCAAATCACTAAGCATGCTGGAAATTGAAATTCTATCTACTGGCGGAACCTATCGCTTGCTTAAAGAGAATGGGATTAAGGTTCGAGAGGTCTCAGACTACACGGAATTTCCAGAAATGATGGATGGTCGGGTGAAAACACTGCACCCAAAAATTCATGGCGGCATACTCGGTCGTCGCGGTACTGATGAAGCCGTCATGAGTGCATATGGAATCCTAGAAATTGATATGGTGGTGGTCAACCTCTATCCCTTTGGCGCCACTATTGCTGATCCAGCCTGTAGCCTGTCTACCGCAATTGAAAACATAGACATCGGTGGTCCAACTATGGTCAGATCTGCAGCAAAAAATCATAAAGATGTGACAATAATTGTTAACGCCCAAGACTATAATTTAGTACTAGACGAGATAAATGCCAAAAATGGCTGCACGTGCTATAAGACTCGTTATGACCTAATGGTAAAAGCCTTTGAACATACAGCCGCCTATGACGGCATGATTGCCAACCATTTTGGTGCTCGCGATATTAATAACGAAAAGTTTAGCTTCCCTAGCACTTTTAATATGCAATACATAAAAGCCCAAGAAATGCGCTACGGAGAAAACCCACATCAAAATGCAGCATTTTACATAGAGAAGGATACAACTGAAGCCAGCATTGCAACTGCAAAACAACTACAAGGCAAAGAGCTTTCTTATAACAATATCGCTGATACAGATGCTGCACTGGAGTGCGTCAAGCAATTCGATCAGCCTGCCTGTGTCATCGTCAAA
Organism: uncultured Porticoccus sp.; assembly: GCA_963925605.1. GTDB lineage: Bacteria > Pseudomonadota > Gammaproteobacteria > Pseudomonadales > Porticoccaceae > Porticoccus. Next base: position 28,497 of record CAWURY010000002.1, read on the forward strand.
CACGCCAATCCTTGCGGTGTTGCGGTCGCGAAAAATATCAACGCGGCCTATGATATGGCTTTTAGCACCGATCCGGAGTCGGCTTTTGGTGGAATTATTGCCTTTAATCGAGAGCTCGATGAAAAAACTACTATAGCTATTTGTGATCGTCAATTTGTAGAAGTCATCATAGCGCCAAGTATTTCTGAAGCAGCCAAACGCATCATAAGTAGTAAGCAAAATGTTCGCCTTTTAGAGTGCGGAGAATGGGGGCAAGAAAGACCTCAATCTTTTGACTTTAAGCGCGTCAGTGGAGGCCTGCTCATTCAAGACCGAGACAACAAGATGGTTACCCGAGAAGACTTGCGAGTGGTTACCCGACGAAAGCCCACTGAAAAAGAGCTTGATGAAATGATTTTTGCCTGGAAGGTCGCAAAAATGGTCAAGTCCAATGCTATAGTTTACACAAAAAATAACCGGACTATTGGAATTGGTGCCGGCCAAATGAGCCGTATAAATTCGGCGCGAATTGCTGGAATAAAAGCAGAGCATGCAGGTCTTGAAATTAAAGGCTCGGTTATGGCATCTGATGCATTTTTTCCTTTTAGGGACGGTCTCGATAATGCTGGCAGCGAAGGCATTAGCTGCGTGATTCAACCAGGCGGGTCAATTAGAGACGAAGAGGTTATCACTGCTGCAAATGAGCATGGCATGACAATGGTCTTTACCGGGATCAGGCATTTCCGCCACTAAGAATAGTCCTTCCTTTGCAGAGAGAGAAATCCATGAATATTTTGATAATTGGTTCTGGCGGACGAGAGCATGCCTTGGCATGGAAGGTTGCACAAAATCATGCCGTTAAAAAAGTTTTTGTGGCGCCAGGGAATGCCGGTACCCAGTTAGAGCCAAAAGTAGTCAATTTAACTATAGATCCAAATAACTTCGAAGAGTTAGTTGTTTTTGCCGAAGATAACAAGATAGATTTAACTATCGTAGGCCCAGAGCAACCTTTAGTGGATGGTATTGTAGATTTTTTTTTAGACCGAAACTTACCCGTTTTTGGCCCCAGCAAGAGGGCTGCGCAGCTAGAAGGCTCAAAAGCTTTTGCTAAGGATTTTCTTGCCAGACACAGTATTCCTACTGCCGAATATCAAAAATTTACTACAATAGAGCCGGCTATTGCTTATCTTCATACAAAAAATATGCCTATTGTAGTGAAGGCTGACGGATTAGCTGCAGGAAAGGGTGTGGTGGTTGCAATGACGCTTGATGAGGCAAAGCAAGCTGTCAATGATATGCTGGCTGGCAATGCTTTTGGTGAGGCAGGTCACCGAATTGTTATAGAGGAGTTCTTAGCGGGGGAAGAAGTAAGTTTTATTGTTATTGTTGACGGAAAAAATATACTGCCAATGGCAACCTCACAAGACCATAAGGCCCGAGATAACAACGACAAGGGTCCCAATACTGGGGGCATGGGCGCCTACTCTCCAGCGCCTGTTGTAACAACTAACATCCATAATCGTATTATGGAGGAGGTGATCAAGCCAACCGTTTTGGGTATGGCGGCAGAAGGTAACCCTTACACAGGTTTTCTTTATGCTGGGCTAATGATCATGTCAGACGGCACGCCCAAGGTAATAGAGTATAATTGTCGTCTTGGTGATCCAGAAACCCAGCCTATCATGATGCGCCTTAAATCAGACCTGGTTTCCCTGTGCATTGCGGCGCTAAACAAAAAATTAGACCAGCATAGTCTTGAGTGGGACCCCAGGTCAGCGCTTGGTGTTGTACTTGCCGCAGGAGGCTATCCTTATGCATATGATACGGGCGATATAATATATGGATTACCAGAAAAATCATCAGGCACGGAAAAAGTGTTTCATGCGGGAACAAAGTGTATTGACGGCAAGGCAACAACTAATGGCGGCAGGGTGCTTTGTGTAGTTGGTTTAGGGGATAATGTCACTGAGGCACAAAAAAAAGCCTACCATCTCGCTAGCCAGATTTCCTGGAACAGTATTTTCTTTCGTGATGATATCGGATATCGGGCCATAGACAGAGAGAAATAATTTTATAGTATCTATTTTATTCGCACACCTGACTTATTTTTCTGTTCTTGTTTAGATATCCATATATTTATACCTTGAGCATTTAGGCTAAAATCTAGCTCTAATAATTCTTCCATTGCCTTTACGTCTAAGCCCGGCAGAGCCGAGGAAATTCTAGCTAATGTCATCTCCTTGACTGCAAGTAAAATTTTCTGCTCCCTATCCGGTTCATGGTAAAGCGAATGGGCAATTTCTCGATAGCATTCAATCTGCTCGCGCAGCAAATCAGCTTTTTTTTCTGGCTCCTCAATAACGCTGTAGTGGGTTAGGAAAAATTTTTTGGGGTCGTAGCTCATCAACAGCTCTATGGAATTTAACAATCTATCTGGGTCAAACTGCACTGGCGATGTGGTCGGTATAATGAATCGATCTAAGCCGCTCGCCATTGATGCATATGAAATCCCAAATGTATCTCCGGAAAACCATCCCTGGCTCACCTGATCCCAGATACAGAAATGATGTTCTGCATGACCAGGAGTGTGACGAAACTCTAGAACCCTATTTTCCAAATAAAGCTTTTCTCCATCCTCGATGATCAAGACCCGATCCGCAGAGACTGGGATAATTTCTCCATAAAATTGGGTAAATTTTTCTTCCCCATACACCGCTTTTGACCCCTCAATCAGCTTGTCTGGATTAATCATGTGTCGCGCACCTCTAGGGTGAATAGCTAGCTGTGCATTAGGATATCTTTCCATTAATACACCAGCTCCTCCCGCATGATCTAGATGCACATGAGTTGGAATAATATACCGAACTGCTTCAATTCCGAATCTTAGTGATATCAGCGCCTCATTAATTGCCTCTGCTGTACGAGCTGTTCCCGTTTCTATTATGGCGACTTGGTCGCCTTCGATCATTAAATAGCAGCATGCGTTACCTGGACAGATGTATCGGGCATCAATGCCATAAATTCCATTGCCCAGATTTACATGTTTGTTAGCTTTCATTTTTCATACCCAACTATATGATTTATAATTTTGCTATAATACCTTGCCTTTACATAGTAATTTGGAAGCATCAATGAACTCAAGACGACTTTCATCCATTGATGGTTTTTTAGCTCAAGTGGACTTGGCTCTAAAAACCATAACATCCGACAACCCTGTCCATAATCGACCCTCTCCAGCAAAAAACACTTCTGAAGAAATGCTAACCAGCGAAGAAAAACGCCAATCTGCAGCATTAATGCGAGTCAACCATGCTGGAGAAGTTTGCGCTCAGGCTCTATATCAAGGTCAGGCCCTAACAGCAAAACTCACTACTGTTCGACATGAGATGGAGCATGCAGCAAATGAAGAGGTGGACCACCTAGCTTGGTGTCGAGAACGTGTGGTTCAGCTTGGAGAGCAGCCCAGCATACTAAACCCTCTATGGTATGCTATGTCTTTTGGTCTTGGCGCCATAACTGGTCTTGTTAGCGACAAGCTTAGTTTAGGGTTTGTTGCAGCCACAGAACATCAGGTTTGCGAGCATCTAAGCACTCACCTGAAAAAGTTACCCTCTAATGACACCAAGAGTCGGGCAATTGTTGAGAAAATGCTCGAAGATGAGGCCCGGCACGCGGATTCGGCCTTAAAGGCTGGAGGGGTAGTTTTCCCCTCGCCGGCTAAATCAATTATGACCACTGCATCTAAAGCTATGACAAAAATTAGCTATTTTATCTAAGGGTCTAAGTTTTTTCTTACGTTATTTATGGGTTAACGGCTGCCTGACTACTTCTACAATTTTCTGCTTAACCCATTCATGTACTGGAGACTTAACGGTCCTAGTATGCTGCACCAGCACTATTGACACACCGCCATCAAAGTCTAATTCTGCTGGGTAGGGCTTACGAACAATTCCATAACTAGTACCTTCTATTTTTAAATCACGAGTGGTCCCCATCATCAAGCAATCTGTTGCCCTCAAGACATTTAAAGCAGTCATGAGCTGGTCAGTCACCATTGCTTTTTTTCGCTTCTTGTCTAGCGTTTGCAGTTGTGAGTCAAGACGTGTTGGTTGGCCTGTATCGCCAGATTGTGATCGAAGTAAGGCATACTGAACAAAGGGATAACTTAACATTTCATTCAACTTAAGCCGCTTTTTCTTTGCCAAGGGGTGTGAAGCATTCATCCATACAGCTGGCACAAAAGTCCCTAGAGGTGTCTCGTGATAGTCTTCAGTATATGGGTGTGAAATTTCAATAGCGAAATCCAACTCACCTTTTTCTAGGCCTGACGTCTTGGTGTAATAGTTCTCGCCCACCAAATGGATGGTCATTAGCGGGGCTTCCTTGACTAGCTTTTGAATTAAGACTGGCATCACTTGAACGGCAATAAATTCAGCAGCCATAATAAATATCTCTCCCTCAAAAATAAGGGGATCAAAATCTTCTTTTAACATCATGGTTGCTATAGCTGACAAAACTACTGGCAGTTGTTTTTTTAATTCGACCGCCCTTGGGGTAGGAGACAGCCCTCGCCCAGCTCTAATAAACAAAGGGTCATTAAATGTTGTTCGCAAACGCTGTAATGTTTTACTCATAGCCGGCTGTGTAATAAATAGCCTCTCGGCCGCCCTGGTCACACTTTCTTCTTCCAAAAGCCTTTGCAATGCAACTAATAAATTAAGGTCTATACGAGATAACAGCTTTGCATCCAAAATTATACTCCAACTTAAATAATGCTATTCATTACATATTATCATTGGCGGTCTGCTTGAAGATAGCCCTGTCCTCAAATACATAATTAAAAGTTATGTATAGTATAAAATATAAACACTTTAAGCATGGATAACTAGTGCTGTATATTTAACACATAAATGAATTAATTTTTGAATCGCCGCCCAGGACTGATTGCACCAAATTAATCATTTTGTTTGTTCTTCTCCCTCAATATCCTTTTATAGGCAGCGTAAGCTGCCTTTTTTTTAATTGCTAATTCTTGACAATCAGAATTTCGGATCGGAGAAAATTATAGGAATTGCTCATATTTTGGAGCCATCAATTTCGAATGTGTGCGTAACTTCGACGCCACCTCTGGTGAGCATAACAGAAGCGGAACAATATTTTTCAGCGGACAGCTTGACCGCGTTACGCACTGTACTTTCTTTTAGGTTATCGCCGGATACCAGAAAATGTAGGTGTATTTTAGTAAATACAGCGGGAGTTTCCTTAGCTCTGACTGCGGTAATCTCTGCTACGCAAGTCGCTACGTTTTGATGGCTTTTCTGTAAAATATGAACCACATCAAAAGCTGAACAACCCCCCATCCCCATCAACATCATCTCCATAGGTCGAGGCCCTGCATTTTCACCACCATAATCTGGAGGGCCATCCATGAGCACCCTGTGGCCAGACTCAGACTCGGCTATAAATTTAACCTTTCCATCCCATGTAATCTTTGCTTTCATAAAAATAAAAGGCCTCAAGAAAGTTAAAATTTAAAACATTAATGCACTTGTAGTTTTTAGGCAAACTAAAAATCCTAATCTACATAAACATTTCAACTAATTTTAATCCTGGGTCATCTGCACGCATAAATGTTTCGCCAACAAGAAAAGCATTTACCTCATGATCTTTCATGATGGCAACATCGTCTGAATTAAGTATGCCGCTTTCAGTAACAATAATTCTGTTTTTTGGAATCTTACTCAGGAGCTGAATGGTTGTATCAATGCTTGTTTCAAAAGTATGCAGATTGCGATTATTGATTCCAATCATTGGATTATCAATCAATAAAGCTCTACCAAGCTCTTCTTCGTTATGAACTTCCATCAGTATATCTAAGCCAAGTCCTCGGGCAATTTCATGCAGCTCCTCTATATCCACCTGACTCAGGGCTGCAACAATCAATAAAATACAGTCTGCGCCTAGCGCATAAGACTCATAAACTTGATAAGGATCAACTATGAAATCCTTCCTTAAAACCGGCAAACAGGTGGCGTTTCTGGCTATTTTTAAATAATCATCTGAACCTTGAAAAAAATCACTTTCCGTCAACACAGACAAGCAAGCTGCACCGCCTTTCTGGTAACTTATAGCAATTTTTTCAGGGTCAAAATTTTCTCTGATCACCCCTTTGCTGGGTGATGCCTTTTTAATTTCGGCAATAACTGCAGATACTCCTGTGTTTATTTTTGCAGAAAGGGCGCCTGAGAAACTTCTTAATTCTCTATTTTTTAACTCTCCGCGACATTGCTGCTCTAACTCGACCAGCGATATATTTCGTCGTCTACGAGCGACCTCTGCTATCTTTTTAGATAGAATTTTTTTTAAAACTGTTGGGGTATCCAATACTGCATCCATAATATTTTAGTGTGATTTATAAAATTTTTCTTGCCTAAAAACAACGAGTAAACGCAGCAAGTTCAGAGATTTTTTCCTTAGCTAGGCCACTACCAATAGCGTCTTGCGCTAAAATAATACCTTCTGCTAAATTATTCGCGACGCCAGAAACATAAAGTGCTGCTCCAGCATTTAAAGCAATCATATCAGATGCAGAGTCAATCTTAGATGAAAAAACGCGATGCTTAGACAGCGCTAACTTTATCAAATCCAAGCTTTCTTTTGCATCAGAAACCTTCAGATCATCAAGATTACCTTTGCTCATCCCAAAATCTTCTGGCATTAAAGTATATTCGCTAATCTCGCCGTCTTTAAGTTCTGCAATCCAAGTATCAGAAGAAATGCTAATCTCGTCCAGCCCATCCTGCGAATGAACAACAAGCACATGCTTGCCGCCTAGTTCCTTCATTACTTCTGCCAGTGGCATTAACCATTTTCGCTCGTAAACACCCAGCAACATATTGGGAATTTTTGCTGGATTAGTGAGCGGACCCAACAGATTAAAAATAGTAGGTACGCCCAGCTCTTTGCGTGGGCCAACAGCATGCTTCATTGCGCTATGATGGTTAACAGCAAACATAAAACCAATGCCAACTTCTTCTACGCAAAGAGCTATCTGTTCTGCTGATAAGTCTAAATTTACCCCCGCATACTCTAGTAAATCTGCGCTACCACTGCTGCTGCTAACCCCTCTGTTGCCATGTTTGGCAATATGCGCGCCTGCTGCTGCCGCAACAAAAGTGCTTGCTGTAGACACATTGAAGACCCCCGCACCATCACCGCCTGTTCCAGCGATATCTACCAAATGCTCATTTGTTAAATGTAATGGTACTGATAGTTCACGCATTATTTGGGCGGCACCAGTAATCTCTTCGACCGTTTCGCCCTTCATGCGCAGGCCGATCAAAAACCCGCCTATCTGAGCACCGGTAGCCTTTCCTGTCATAATCTGCATCATTACTTCACGCATGTCATTGATCGCAAGATTATGGCCATTCAAAATTTTGTTCATTGCCTGCTGAATGTTCATCGTAGCCTTTTTTTTAATTTTTCAAAAAATTTTCGAGCAAGTCATGCCCATTTTCAGTAAGAATCGACTCTGGATGGAACTGTACGCCTTCTACTGCAAAGTCTCGGTGACGAAAGCCCATAATTTCATCAATCTCTCCTGTCGATGTTTTGGTCCAAGCGGTCTCTTCAAGACAATGTGGCAAGCTTTCTCTTTCGACAACTAATGAATGATAGCGGGTTGCCTCAAAAGGATTGGGTAAGCCGTTAAATACTCCCTTATTGTTATGATAAATAAAGGATGTTTTCCCATGCATTACATTTCTGGCTCGTATAATTTTTCCACCAAAGGCTTGACCAATACTTTGATGGCCCAGACAAATACCTAGGATAGGAATTTTTCCAGAAAAATATTCAACCGCCGCAACAGAAATACCTGCTTCGTTAGGAGTGCATGGTCCGGGAGAGATAACAATTTTTTCTGGAGCCATTGATTGGATTTGATCTAACGTCAGCTCATCATTGCGGATGACCCGAACCTCGGCCTTGAGTTCTCCCAAATACTGCACCACGTTATAGGTAAAAGAATCATAATTATCAATCATTAAAATCATAGCCAAGACGCCTTAGACAACTAAATCAACAGCACGAAAAATAGCACGTGCTTTATTTATAGTTTCTTTCCATTCCAGCTCTGGAACCGAATCTGCTACCACTCCGGCACCAGCCTGCACATAAAGCTTACCGTTTTTAATTATTGCGGTTCTGATCGCAATAGCGGTATCCATATTGCCGTTCCAACCAATATAGCCTACAGCTCCCCCATACACGCCGCGCTTCACTGGCTCAAGCTCATCAATTATTTCCATAGCACGAATTTTTGGAGCTCCGCTCAAAGTACCAGCTGGTAATGTTGCTCGCAGCACATCCATAGCGGTAGTGCCTGGCTTTACCTGGCCAGTCACATTAGATGTAATATGCATAACATGTGAATAACGCTCTACTAGCATCTGATCAGTGACCTCTACTGTCCCTATTTGAGCAACTTTTCCCACATCATTACGACCCAAGTCAACAAGCATTAAATGCTCTGCGATTTCTTTGGGGTCACTTAGCAGTTCTTTTTCTAGAGACAGGTCTTCCTCAGGGGTGTGTCCGCGACGACGAGTTCCAGCGATAGGCCTAACTGTTACCTCTCCATCCTCTAGACGAGCTAAAATTTCTGGCGATGACCCTGCTATATGAAAGGACTCTAAATCCAGAAAGTACATGTAAGGAGAGGGATTAAGACAGCGTAATGCCCTATAAAGATTCAAGGGTTCGGCATTAAAGTCTAAAGATAGTCGCTGCGATGGGACCACTTGCATTGCATCGCCAGCCAGCACATAGTCTTTTATCTTACTGACTGCCGCCAGAAAATTCTCTTTGCCAAAACTAGACACAAAAGCAGATTCGTTTTGCCCTTCACTATCTAAATTTAATGGCGGTAGGTCCGGGACAGGATTTTTTAGCTTAATCTCAAGCTCATCTAGTCTTTGCTGCGCCTTTTCCCAGGCGTTTGCATCACAGGCATCCTGGTGAACAACAAAAATTAGTTTTCCCAGCAGATTATCAAAAATTACCACTTCATCAGACACCATCAATAAGATATCTGGATTGCCCAAATCATCTTTGGGTGCCGACTTTCTTAGTCGCTCCTCAACATAACGCACGGTATCATAGCCAAAATAACCTACAAGTCCTCCTGTGAAGCGAGGCAACTCAGATAACTCAGGTATCTGATATCTGGACTGAAAAGCTTCAATATCACTTAGCGGATCTGTTGTGGTCTTAGATTCTATAATTTGATTATTTTGCTCTACCACCAGCTGGTCGCCGAAGACCTTGATAATAGTGCTTGATGGCAGCCCTATAAGAGAATAGCGCCCCCATTTTTCGCCACCATGAACAGATTCAAATAAATATGAATATGGCCCTCTTGCTAGTTTTAAATAACAAGATAGCGGTGTTTCTAGATCCGCCAAAACTTCTCGTATCACCGGGATTCGACTGTAGTTTTGCTTAGCCAGTTCGGCAAAGTACTCAGGGGTCATGACTGCTCAAACTCCACTTTGGATAATTCTGCGCGCATACAATTAATGGCTTGACGATAATCATCAGAACCATAGATAGCGGACCCGGCAACAAAAGTATCTGCTCCTGCTTCAGCAATTTCTCTAATGTTTTTAGTGGTAACGCCTCCGTCGATCTCTAGACGGATATCTAGCCCACTGTTATCAATAAGGGTGCGAGCTTCACGCAACTTACCTAATGTCGCTGGAATAAATTGTTGTCCCCCAAAACCAGGGTTTACAGCCATTAATAGAATTATATCCACTTTTTTTAAAAAGTGTTTTATCTTGTCAAGCCCCGTTTCCGGATTTAATGCTAATCCGCCCTTACATCCTGCATCTTTTATTAATTGCAGAGAACGACCAACATCTTGAGAGGCTTCCGGATGAAAGGTTATCCAGTCAGCGCCGGCAGTAGAAAAACTATTAATAAGCTGATCTACGGGATCAACCATGAGGTGCACATCAATAGAGGCTGTGACTCCATAATCACGCAACGCCTTGCAGACCATAGGACCAATAGTCAAATTAGGCACATAATGATTATCCATTACGTCGAAATGGACTAGGTCAGCGCCTGCACCAATAACAGCCTCCACCTCCTCTCCTAATCGAGCAAAGTCTGCGGACAGGACTGATGGCGCTATAAGAAAATTATTCATGTATTTCTCTTTTTAGGACTCAGAATATATTTTTAAATCGATGATTTGGCGCTACGATCTAAAATTCAAATACAATTTTAACTTACTTGATAGCTTGTAAGAAGTTGCAATTATAAGTCTTTATCGTAACACTTGGAGTATACCTATTTCTAACTATTATCTAACATGACAATAAAACACTCAGATCTTAGGGAATTTATTAAATTCCTAGAAGAGCGCGGCGAATTAAAGCGCATTAAAGTCGAAGTTGATCCTGTTCTGGAAATGACAGAAATTTGTGATCGCACCCTTCGTGCTGGGGGCCCAGCTCTATTATTTGAAAACCCCAAAGGGTTCGATATTCCTGTATTAGGCAATCTTTTTGGTACGCCAGAACGAGTTGCTATGGGCATGGGGAAAGAGACTCTTCTTGCCCTGCGAGAAGTAGGAGAGTTGCTCGCTTTTCTAAAAGAGCCAGCGCCGCCGAAAGGGATAAAAGATCTCTGGGGAAATCGTGACAAGTTTAAACAAATTCTAAACATGCCCGTACAGGTTGTAAAAAAAGCCGCCTGCCAAGATTTTATCATTGAAGGTGCAGATGTTGATTTAAACAAACTACCAATTCAGACCTGCTGGCCAGGTGATGCCGGGCCACTGATTACTTGGCCGCTGGTTATTACCCGAGGCCCAGAGAAAGAAAGACAGAATCTAGGCATTTATCGCCAGCAGGTAATAGGGAAAAATAAACTAATTATGCGATGGCTGCCTCATCGAGGGGGGGCGCTTGATTTTCAAGACTGGCAGCTAACTCATCCTGGAGAACCATTTCCAATTGCTGTAGCCTTAGGTGCTGACCCCGCAACTATATTAGGTGCGGTCACCCCTGTGCCAGACACTCTTTCAGAATATGCTTTTGCAGGGCTACTAAGGGGTGAAAAAACAAAGGTGGTACGCTGTCTGGGCAGCAATCTTCAAGTGCCAGCAAGCGCTGAATTTATCTTAGAAGGCTTTCTTTATCCAGACGAAATGGCGGCTGAAGGCCCTTTTGGAGACCATACTGGTTATTATAATGAGGTGGGTCAATTTCCAGTTTTTACTGTGGAAAGAATCACCCATCGCAAAGACCCCATCTATCATAGCACCTATACTGGTAGGCCTCCTGACGAGCCAGCCATTCTGGGAGTAGCCCTGAACGAAATATTCGTTCCTATTCTACAAAAACAATTTCCAGAAATTATTGATTTTTATCTTCCGCCTGAAGGCTGCTCCTACCGCATGGCCGTTGTTTCGATGAAGAAAGAGTATCCTGGCCACGCCAAGCGGGTAATGATGGGGGTTTGGTCTTTTTTACGACAATTTATGTACACAAAATTTGTTGTTGTTGTTGACGATGACGTAAATCCTCGCGAGTGGAATGATGTAATATGGGCTATTACAACTCGAATGGACCCTAAGCGAGATATGGTGATAATTGATAATACCCCCATTGATTACTTAGACTTTGCTTCTCCTGTCTCTGGGTTAGGCTCAAAGGTAGGATTTGATGCCACTAACAAATGGCCAGGTGAAACAGATAGGGAGTGGGGAAAGCCAATCGAAATGGGCGCCAAAGTAAAAGAAAAAATTGATGAGTTATGGAAATCTCTAGGCATCGAAAAATAGCCTGACTTTAGCTTTGCCTGCTTTTTAAGCCATATCTGCCCATGGGTTTAATTTATCAAATACTACATCTTGCTTGTACCCGGGCATATGTATGCCATCGCAAGAAATATCAATGTCTTCTTCTTGAACTAGCGCTTCCCCGAAACGATAAACAACTGAAACATTGCCTTTATCTGCTTGTTCGGCATACTTTTTTGCTGCTTGACGGGTTTCTTCTCGACGGCTTTGGTAGTCTGCCATTGCTGGCCCATACCTAGCAGATAGCATGTTCTCCACTTTGCGTGGAGAAAGGATTACTGCTGTAGCATTATTGCCACCAAATCCTTTTGAGTTTACAAATGCTACGTCCATTCTTCGATTAACAAGGTCCATATCCTGCAAGGGGAAAAACAAGTTTTTTTGAGCAACATCATTAGCAATCTTGTCGACTGTTTTAATGCCAGGAAGTATATCGTACTTAAATGTCCCCAGCGCAAAAGCGAGCTGATCGCCACTAGCTGCCGCCAAAGAGTGCCCAACAAAAGCTTTTGCCGCGGTAACAGGCCAATCCTTGATAGAAAAAGCTTCTGCTACACGATCAAATATTCTAGATTCTGTAACTCTGTTTGCAGGGGTGCTAGAGCCATGCGCATGAATAAAGCTATGCTTACGAACAGTTGATTCACCTACAATTGCAATTGCTGATGCTACCGCTTTAGAAAAAGAAACATAATTGCCAACGCCAGGGGCTGATATAGACCTCTTGATACCGTCTGCATTAATAAATACATCAGGCACAGCGCCATGCACATCTGCCGCAAGATCTATAGCAAGGGCGTCATCCATAAGCACTATATACTGGGCAGCCTCGCCAATTGTAAATCCGCAATTTTCTCCAAACGGCCTGCTGGCTTTTCGCCAATTTGGTATTTCCGATGAATCCAACTTACAAAGATTAATATCAGTGCCTAGAGCACCCATGCTGGTAAAACCTTCCATGATTTCTGGAGTCAGCCCGGCCTCAGCGCTGCCAACTATCGCCACCCTTCTTCGGCCGCTTCTGATATCTTGAATTGCTGCCTGCAAAACATAAAGGAAAGACGCGCAAGCTCCGGTTATTGCAGCCGTATGACCAACGCTGCCTATTACGTAAGCATTGACAAAATCTGCAGGCATTGTATTCAAGCCCATGGCATACTGCTTTGAAGTCGCCCGTTCCCCCAAAAGCCTTGCTTGCAGTAATCCACCCAGCCCCTCTTTAGTGACTTGTCCCATAATACTGGTACAATAAACACCGACTTCATCAGGGCGAACGCTAGCTGCTATTATGTCCCACGGAATCCCGACAGAAGCCAGCGCATCACTGGCCCCCAGCAGGGCCAGCTGAAGCCCTCTGGGATGAAAATGTGAGTTATATTGAGCAGCAGGGTCAAAACCTGAAGGAAGCTGTCCTGCGGCTTTGGCTGCCTGTTCAGAATATGTCGGTACTAAAAAATCAGCGGTGCCTTTAATGCTGACTTCGCAAAATGCTTTATCCAAATATTCAATATTCCAGCGCTCAGGAATCGATTCAGGTATATCTTTTTTGGCCAGCCTGAAAACTACAGTTTCGCCATTTTGGGGCTTTATTTCTATTCGCTTGTGGCCATATATTTTTTTGGGATCAAACAAAGAGTCCTCCAGACGACGGATTAAAGTGCCCTTAAGCACCAAACTACCAAAGGCCTCCACCACCTGCTTCGAGTTATGTTGTTTATTTCCCGCATCGATATAAAGCTCGCCGTCCCATGAGACTAGCTTCATAAGGCAGGCTAGCCCAACTATGGTTTGCTCTTGCTGATATTTTGAGAGAGACTCAATCACTATGCGCCGAAAAGCCTGATGAGACGAGCTTCTTCCGGCAGCATTATAACCACCAAACCCCACTATAACTGGCAAAGCTTGCATTGATCGACACTCTTATTATTTTAAGTACACAAGTCTATCAGGCTATAGTTCATTGACTTTTGTCATTTATAGCCATATATTTTGTCATTATGGCCAAAGAAGAAGCAAAAGAATTCCCTCTGCGGATAGCAACACTGCTCTATGATAATATTCTTGGTACTAGCGCTACACTTCCAGTGGAAATGCTACGAACAGCAGAAGCTGCTGTTCGACCTAAACAGCGAAACACCAGAAGAATTGAGGCGCTTACTCTGTCTATTGATAAGCGTTCCATTAAATCGCCGTCTGGCTTTGATATTCGCCCATCCGCAACTATTAACGACTCACAAAATTTTGACATTATTAACTTACCTGCATTATGGAGAAACCCAAGACCCGCTCTAGTGAAATACAAAGACTACGTCCCTTGGCTGCAAAAACAAGTTGCCCAAGGGGCTATAGTGATAGCAGTAGGAACTGGTGTCTGCTTTCTTGCCAAATCTGGTCTTCTCGACAGACAGCCGGCAACAACACACTGGCATTATTTTGATCAATTCCAAAAAGACTACCCAAATGTTCTATTAAAACGACAGTACTTTATTACTCAGGCAGGGAATCTTTATTGTGCTGCAAGTGTTAATGCTATGGCTGAACTAATGGTTCATCTTTCAGCCAGACTCTATGGTAGAAGCGCTGCAAAGCAGGTTGAAAGGAACTTTTTTCATGAAATTCGTAGCTCTTTTAAACCTACTAGCTATTTTTCTGATGATGTTCAGCAGCACCCAGACGAGCAGGTGGTTCAAGCGCAGATTTGGCTGGAAGACAATTACAATAAGTCTATCTTGATAAGCGAAGTGGCAAACAAATTTGAATTTAGCACTAGAAATTTCAATCGACGATTCAAAAACGCCTTAGGAAAAACACCTCTAGAATATTTACAGTCTATCCGCTTAAAAAATGCAGGGGAGTTGCTACAAAAATCCAATCTTCCTATTTTCGAAGTAGCCATCCACAGCGGGTACCAAGACGCTACTTCGTTCAGTAAAATTTTTAATCAACACTTTGGTGCTTCGCCAACAAAATATAGGGAAACCGTACGAGCTAAATTATTCAGTACTCGCTAAGCGCTCTAGGGCACTCTACGCTGCGGAATGCCTCTTGCCTTGATCTTAGGATCAACGATTGGCGCAGTTATTATTTTCCCAAATCAACCTGGTTTTCTTTGGCGCTAAAACTAAAATCTGGGGTTGAGGTTGAGCGCAACTGGTCGTCGACAAAATCTTTACGAATAGCAGACCGTTTAAATCCAGACACCACGTTACTCAACTCCAAAGACACGTCAGCAAGCTCATTCATAATCTCAGCGGTATTATTGGTACCGAAGAGCAGCTGGGATGATATATCCTGTATCACATCCATCGTTTTTGAAGCCTTAACAGTCAGTGCCCTCTGCGCTGTTAAGGTTATAGCTGCGTCATTAATCTGTTTAGCCAAACCCAATACGACCCTCTCTATGTCTTTCACGACATGGTTTGCCTCATCTGACACTTCTTTGCCCTTGGTTGTTGTGAGCAGAACTTTGCCCATAGAAATAATGGTTTCGTTGGTACCCGCATGGACAATACGGATCAACGAAGTTATTTGTTTGGTGGCAACCCCAGAACGTTCTGCTAATCTTTGAACCTCCTCAGCGATTACGCCAAACCCTTTTCCTGCATCTCCAGCCGTGGAAGCCTGAATAGCTGCATTAAGCCCAAAAATATGCGCTTGATCTGCCATATCATTGAGAGCTAAAACTAGGCTACCAATTTCCTTAAAGTTTTCACTCAACCGATTAACATGTTTGGAGGTTTCGTTGATTTGATCTTGTGTGCTGCCAATATCGAGAACAGTATTTTTAATAACTGTGGCCCCTTTTTTAGCAAGGGAAGATATTTTTTCTGTCTCAGCAACGGCGTCCCTTAGCTGAACAGACAGTCCGTCGATGGCCTTCTCTAATTCTTTAGTAACTTTAGTTACAGCAGCTATTTCATCTGATTGATGTTCGGATACCTCGGCCAACTGGGATGCAATTACTCGGGTCTCGTTGACTGTTGCTGACAAATTTTCTGATGATCCCTGTATTTGATCACCAAGGGCGAACAGCCGCCCAATAGAGAAATGTATTGCTTCCGGAATAGTGCCATTAAAGCATTTAATTTCTTCAATCTCACCACTCAAGCCAATGTCGTTCAGCGAGGATATTTGATCTAATAGCAAAAAAATAGCTTGCTGATTGTTGCTCTCTATGGCACGCCTTTGGCTTGATCTTCGGTATATCTCTATGCTAATCAGCAGCAATAAGACAGCAGATAGCGCTCCCGCATAGAACACAGGATGAGAAAATTTTTGATACTCATCTAACAATAGAACAACGAAGTATAACTGTCTTAGTTCCTCCTGAATTAGCGGCAATGAAACAACTAACCATATTGTGTAGCCAGCAAATCCGAGTGCAGCCATCAGGGCTAATATCATTACGAAAAGAGCTGGACTCTTATTTGATTGATGTAGTCTTCTGTTCATGTTGATGCGTCTCCGAGAAAACAAAGCTTGCTTATTTTATCTTATTATTCTGCTTAGGGCTGTAATTCTGAGAATTAATCCACTCAGTAGTCTGATGAGTTTATTATGGCTGGGTGTCTAGTAGATAATTTTTTTAAAATTTCTCGCAAAGATAAATCCGTTCACAGCATAAAGTCATTCAAAAAAATAAGATGCAAGCATAAGCGGCTCTACATGGTTTTAAAAAACAAGGAATGATTTATAGTAACAAGCATATTTCAAGCATTAAACAAACAACAAACATAGCCGACTATTTATAGGATGCATGCATGACCAAAACTCTAGGCGTTGTAATGGACTCCATTGAATCAATTAATCCACACAAAGATACCACGCTGCTATTACTTCTTGCCGCGCAAAATAGAGGCTGGAAGATTATGTATATGCAGCAACATGATCTATCTCTTGAGAATGAAAATCCAGTTGCCAGAATGTCTCAGCTGCAAGTCAAAGATCACCAGACAAGGTGGTTTTCTCTAGGGAAGCCAAAACTTGCATCGCTATCAGACCTGAATGTCATTCTTATGCGCAAAGACCCTCCTTTTGATACTGAATACATCTATACAACTTACATACTTGAAGCAGCAGAGAATTTAGGTGTAATGGTTCTCAACAAGCCTCGAAGCCTTAGGGACTGCAATGAAAAAATTTTTGCAGCTTCTTTTCCTCAGTGCGCGCCACCCCTCTTGGTTAGCAGAGATATCAGCCAAATTAAAAATTTTTACAACAAGCATCTTGACATTGTCCTTAAGCCCCTTGATGGAATGGGGGGAGCATCTATCTTTAAGATTGGAAAAAATGATCTCAACCTAAACGTTATCATAGAAACACTGACCGATAATGGGCGGAAAACCATCATGGCACAAAAATTTATCCCAGAAATAAAATTAGGGGATAAGCGTATTTTGATGATTGAAGGAGAGCCTGTTCCCTATTGCTTGGCAAGAATTCCACCGGAAGGAGATATTCGAGGCAATCTGGCGGTGGGCGGCAGAGGTTTTGTGCAGCTGCTAAGTGAGCACGATCTTTGGATCGCCAGCCAAGTAGGGCCAACATTAAAAGAAAAAGGCATCCTATTTGCCGGGCTAGATGTCATTGGTAGCTACTTAACGGAAATCAATATTACCAGCCCCACCTGTGCCAGAGAAATTGATCGCGAACAACGCACAAATATTGGGGCACAACTACTGGCCGCCATTGAAAAAAATCTATAATTTTGATTTTATTCGGGCGGAGGCTAAGATACTACTAGGAATCAGAAATTTTCTGCCTCACCTAAAACTAGCATAGGAATAAAATCATTACTAAAGAAAGCCTCACTGTCCTAGCTTTTGATTTTGGTGCGCGCCAAATTGGCGTTGCTGTTGGTCAAACCCCTATAGGGACGGCAAATACATTAACTGTATTACAAGCAAAAAATGGAGTGCCTGATTGGGGCAAAATCAAACTACTTCTAGATGAATGGAAACCAAATCAAGTAATTGTAGGGTTGCCCCTGAATATGGATGGAAGTGAGAGTGATTTTTGTATCAGAGCGCGTAAATTTGCTCGCAGAATACATGGTAAATTTGGAATGAAGGTAGAGATGGTCGATGAGCGCCTTTCTACGTTTGAAGCAAAGCATCAAAATCAACTTAAGCATGAAAAAAATAAAAAATATGGCCCAACAAACTATCGCAATAATCCCGTGGATGATCTTGCAGCTGTAATCATCTTGCAAACTTGGCTATCAGAGCCAACCATAGCAATTTTACCGTAATGCTATACTTGCCACTACAATAGATCTTTGATTTTTAGTCGACCTTATGATTAATATATCTGTCAATTTGAATAATATTCACTGCCGCATTCAGCAGGCCCTGGCAACTACAGGTCGCTGCACGAAAGATATTATCCTTGTCGTAGCTAGCAAAGGACAGTCTTCGGGGGCCATAAGAATTGCATATGCATTAGGACAAAAACACTTTGGAGAAAATTATTTACAAGAGGCCCTTAAAAAACAACGAGAGCTTTCCGACCTATCGGACATATGTTGGCACTTCATTGGCCCCCTACAGTCTAACAAAGCACGAAAAATAGCAGAAAATTTTGACTGGGTGCACACGATTGATAAAGCAAAAATCGCCGAAAAACTAAGCGCATCACGACAAGACAATCAGCTGCCGCTAAACGTCTGCATACAAGTAAACATTAGCGGGGAAGAGAGCAAATCGGGGCTATCAGTTCAAGAGTGCTTTAAACTTTCTACTACAGTTGCGGCCCTTCCTCGCTTAAATCTTAGAGGCTTAATGACAATACCTCAAAACAATGCAGCAGAGGCGGAACAAAAGAAACACTTCAAAGCTATGTCGAACCTGCTTGTGAGGGTCAGGGGTAGCTCCCCTCAGCTGGCAACACTAGATACACTTTCCATGGGGATGTCATCTGACCTTGAGGCGGCTCTCCAAGAAGGGGCAACAATTATTAGGGTGGGCTCAGCCATTTTTGGCCCTAGAAGATCATCATAACAACCCACAACGGATTTTAATTACCAAGGAGGCACTTGTGAGCAGGCCAAAAATAGCATTTATAGGTGGTGGCAACATGGCAACTAGCTTAATAAGTGGAATTTTAGACGAAGGGTACCCCTCAAGTCATATTACTGTTAGCGGGCCCACGGAAGAGAAGCTTTTTCGCCTAAACCAAAAATTTGGAATTAACACTACGACAGATAATTCTATCGCCGCTGCCGGCGCAGAAATAATACTGCTTTCAGTCAAACCTAAAATGGTAAAACCAGTCTCTTTGGAACTATCTGCCTTTTTAAAGCATCGACCACTCGTAATTTCGGTTGCTGCAGGTATCCCCCTGCTTTCCTTGCAAAAATGGCTAGGGACAGGTGTTCCTGTTATTAGGTGCATGCCCAACACCCCAGCGCTTGTTCAAACTGGTGCAACGGGATTATTTGCTGACACGGATGTTAGCTCTGAGCAGTGCGCCTTAGCCACTGAAATTTTCAATGCTGTTGGGGTCTGCTGTTGGCTCGAAAAAGAGGAGGACCTTGATGTGGTTACGGCGGTTTCTGGAAGTGCCCCCGCCTATTTCTTTCTTTTTATGGAGGCTATGGAGAAAACTGCCATAGAGCTCGGCCTAAGCCAAGAGGTTGCTCGAAAATTAATCTTGCAAACTGCATTAGGGGCGGCAAAAATGGCTATTGAGAATGGCGCAGAGCCAGCAGAATTACGTCGACGTGTTACTTCCCCGGCTGGCACTACTGAAGCTGCTATTAACACATTCCTTGAAGGGGATATTTTAGGGTTATTCGACAAAGCAATGGCTAGCTGCGTTAGACGAGCAAAAGAGCTGGCACAAGAAGCATGAGGCTAGCCCGCTAATCGCTAAAAATTTATTAACACAACTAACGGACAAGCAGGCCATGACTACACTTACTCCACTCGCAACACATTTAGTGCAAACCCTAGGGAGCGTTTATTTAACTTTAGTGATATTGCGTTTCTTGCTGCAGTTAGTTAAAGCAGATTTTTATAACCCTATTTCTATGTTTATCGTTAAAGCCACCCGACTACCAAGTGGTGCTATACGTGTTTTTTTGCCACCGTTTCGCTCATGTGACCCTGCCAGTCTAGTGCTGGCTTTACTGGTTCAATGGCTAATCATACAGCTAACATATACAATTAATGGTGCAGGCATGGTTAATATCTTTATGGCTCTTGCTTGGGGTCTAGTGGGTACGCTGTCTGTATTTCTAAATATTTATCTCTATGGGTTGTTGGCCACGATTGTTATCAGCTGGGTAGCTCCACAGAGCCAGCATCCGGCTATAGTGCTGATGCAGCAAATCATTTCCCCGGTAATGGAGCCATTTAGGCGCATTCTTCCATCTTTTGGAGCTATAGACTTGTCGCCGATGCTTTTATTTTTGGTCCTTAATATGCTGGAGTTTTTTCTTCATGGGATAGCCAGTTTCCTCCTGCTCCCAACGCGCATAGTTGCCGGCATATAGCCACTAATTAGCTTTCAGATAGTGCGGCTTGCTGTAGCTCCAGTAACTCATTGATGCCGCTTTTGGCCAAAGCTAACATTTTGTCAAGCTGGTCTTGAGCAAAAGGAGCTCCTTCCGCGGTTCCCTGAATCTCAATAAATCCTCCATCGCTATTCATCACAATGTTCATGTCAGTTTCAGCCTTGGAGTCTTCGGCATAATCCAGGTCTAATACCGGCGTTCCGTTGTAAATACCCACCGATACAGAGGCAATCATTCCAATCAAAGGGCTTTCCTGAATCTTGCCTGTCTCTTTTAAATAACTAACAGCATCCATTAGCGCGACACAGGCGCCAGTGATCGAAGCTGTTCGTGTTCCGCCATCAGCCTGAATAACATCGCAGTCTATCTTAATGGTATTTTCGCCCAAAATTTTGAGATCAATAGCTGCTCTTAATGAGCGGCCAATCAATCTTTGAATTTCTTGGGTTCTTCCGGACTGCTTGCCTCGACTGGACTCTCTATCCATTCTTGAGTTTGTTGAACGAGGGAGCATGCCATACTCTGCTGTAATCCATCCCTGGCCTTTGCCTCGAAGGAAATATGGAACGGAATTCTCGACACTAGCCGTACAAATGACTTTAGTGTCGCCAAACTCAATCAGCACCGACCCTTCAGCGTGTTTAGTATAGTTACGAGTAATAGTTACATTGCGTAGTTGGTCTGTAGAGCGGCCACTAGGTCGAGACATATTGATTGCTTCCTGAGAAAATGGGGTGTCATTTTAGCTGATTTCTTCAGCTTATGTGACACCATGTTAATATATGCGTCAATTTTTTATTTTTACGGACACTAAAGATGACTAATAGTATGACTGCTTTTGCAAGCAAGTCTGTGCAATGCGAATGGGGAGCGGCTGTTTGGGAATTACGCTCTGTTAACCACCGCTATCTAGACGCACATTTTCGTATACCCGAATCAGTCCGCGAGCTTGAGATGACATTACGAGAACTTTGCAAAAAACATCTTGAGAGGGGGAAGATAGATTGCGTGTTGCAAATAAACACCATTCAAACAGCTGGGAAAGTAACTATAAATCAATCAATAGCAGGAGAATGCATATCTGCATGCGAGGCCCTAGCAGCTAGAATAAGTGATGCTGCAAAAATTTCCCCTTTTGATATTCTGCGATGGCCGGGAGTAATTAAAGAAACAGAGGCGGACAATCGCGATCTAAATAAAATATTGGTGGCTCTTTTTGAAGAAACCCTAGTAGAGCTCAAAGGGAGCCGACAGAGAGAGGGGAGCAAGCTCCAGCTTCTGATTGAGCAGCGTCTTAGGGCTATTGCGGAGGAGGTTGGCAATGTTCGTCAACAAATTCCGCTTCTGCTAGAGGCGCGAAGAAAAAAAATTATAGACAAATTTCATGAGATATCGCTAAATCTTGACGGGGAACGTCTTGAGCAAGAACTAGTAATGCTTGCGCAAAAAGCTGATGTAGAGGAAGAGCTCGATAGACTAGATACCCATTTAGTCGAGATAGATCATATTTTTAAACGCCAAGAGCCTATTGGAAGAAGGCTAGATTTTCTGATGCAGGAGCTGAACCGCGAGGCCAATACGCTTGGCTCAAAATCTATTGGAAGCGACACGACTCAATCTTCAATAGAACTAAAGGTACTGATAGAACAAATGCGAGAGCAGATTCAAAATATTGAATAGTCTAATTTATTAAAAAATTTAAGAATGAAAGGAAATATATTCAATGTCTAACAAAGGGACCCTCTATATAGTTTCTGCCCCCTCTGGGGCTGGAAAAACAAGCCTGGTAAGCGCTCTGTTAAAAAAAATGCCTAATTTGCATGCTTCCGTTTCTCATACAACTCGTGCAATGAGGCCAGGAGAAAAAGAAGGCGTAGACTATTATTTTGTCGATCAAGCAGCCTTTCTTGCTTTAATTGACGAACAAGCTTTTCTTGAGCACGCTCAGGTATTCAATCATTTTTATGGCACCTCTCAAAAGTGGGTACAACAGGCCCTCTTGGGCGGAGCAGATGTTATTCTTGAGATTGACTGGCAAGGGGCTGCGCAGATTCGTCAGCTTCTGCCTGACTGCATCAGTATTTTCGTTGTACCTCCATCACTTAATACGCTTGAGGAGAGGCTAACAAGTCGTGGGCAGGATGCCTCGGTTGTCATAAAGCGCCGCTTATCAGCGGCCAAAGAAGAAATTTCTCATTTCAAAGAAGCTGATTATTTAATTATTAATGATGGTTTTAGTGAAGCGCTCAATGATATTGGCTCTATTATTTTAAGCAAACGATTGAGACTTCCGCGGCAAGAACAAAAATATGCCTCACTGCTCAAGGATTTGTTGTCCTGAAACCAGCAATTTTGTACACTAGGGGGCCCTGTATTTAATACAGAACTTCTTTGCTACCCAAGAAGCAACCAACCAAACGGAACAGCACATGGCCAGAATTACTGTAGAAGATTGCCTGAAGAACGTAGACAACCGCTTTGAGCTTGTTATGGTTAGCTCTAAACGTGCCCGTCAGTTAGCTCTAGGCTCTAAAAAACCTTTAGTTCCCTGGGAAAACGACAAGCCCACCGTAGTGGCTTTGCGGGAAATTGAAGCGGGTCTCATAACAGCAGACATCCTAATAGAAAAAAAGAAGTCTGCTGATTTTACAATAGAAGCTGTAGGCACAGAAGAAGCAGAAATAATAACTGCCGGCGAAGGTGTTTCTATAGCTGAAGCGGTGTCTTCACCAGAAAACACCTCTGCAGTTGTTACAACTACAACAGAAGAGTAGCTTCATGCGGGGGAAGAAGTCTTGGTAGCTTTTTTGGTCGCCGAAGCCTTTGGCAAAAAAATTTCCTCTTATCTCGCAGAAAATCAAGTCCACGGTGTCCTGAAAGCTTACGAGTTTGCTGAACAATGCCACAAAAACCAGCTAAGGCAAAGCGGCGAGCCATACATTACTCATCCGCTTGCTGTAGCTATCATTCTCGCAGAGATGCATCTTGATCATGAAGGACTTATGGCAGCCTTGTTGCATGATGTGCTCGAAGATACCCATGTTGGCAAAAAAGAGCTCGCGGATCGCTTTGGAAACACTGTTGCCGAACTAGTAGACGGCGTCAGCAAACTAAGTGAGATTGAGTTTACCTCGAAAGCCGAAAGACAAGCCGAAAGTTTTCAAAAAATGACCCTAGCTATGTCGAAAGATATTCGCGTATTGTTAATAAAGCTGGCTGATCGACTGCATAATATGAGAACTATTCACGGCTTAAGCCCAGAAAAGCGCCGCAGAATTTCCAGAGAAACATTAGATATTTATGCTCCTATTGCTCAACGATTAGGAATTAACAACCTCAGGCTTGAATTTGAAGAGTTAGGGTTTTCCTCCATGTATCCGGTTAGGTATAAACGGATGCTAGAGGCTCGTAAAACTGCGCGCGGCCCTCGCCGAGAAATTGTTAAAGAAATTCAAAATGGGATTGAGGTGAGACTAAATAAGGAATCTATTGGAGCAGAGGTGACAGGTCGCGAAAAACATCTCTGGAGCATCTACAAAAAGATGAAATCCAAAAAAAAATCCTTTCGAGATATCATGGATGTCTTCGCATTTCGTATTGTGGTTGATTCTGTAGATGATTGTTATCGCACATTAGGTGTCATACACAACCTATTTAAACCAGTGGCAGGTGAGTTCAAGGACTATATTGCCATTCCTAAAGTCAATGGATACCAATCTCTCCATAACGTCCTAATAGGAACGCATGGTGTGCTTATTGAAATCCAAATAAGAACACGGGACATGGATGCTATGGCAAATTTTGGTGTTGCTGCGCATTGGCTTTATAAGTCTCAGCAAGAAGGAAATCCAAGGGCTTATCGATGGATTCAAGGGCTGCTTGACATACAAAAGCAAGCCGGCAATTCTTTAGAATTTATTGAGCATGTAAAAACTGACTTATTTCCAGACGAGGTGTATGTGTTCACAACTAAGGGCGACATTATCTCCCTGCCTCATGGGGCGACGCCGGTCGATTTTGCCTATGCGGTGCACACGGACTTAGGTAATACTTGTGTTGCCTGCAAAAGCAATGGTGACTTAATTCCGCTTTCGACACGCCTAGAAAGCGGGGTAAGGCTTCAAATCATCACCGCTAAAAACGCCCAGCCTAACCCTTCTTGGCTCAATTTTGTTATGACCGCCAAGGCCAGAAGCGCTATTCGTCATTTCCTTAAATATCAACAGCACGAAGAATCTGTAATATTGGGAAAAACTCTTCTCGATAGAGCGCTTGGCAGTTTCGACACGAACTACAAAAGTATTCGTAAGTCTTGGATAAAAAGAGCGCTGGTGGAAACAGGTTGCGCTTCGTTTGAAGAAATTCTGCAGCAAATTGGCTTGGGAAACCGCATGGCGTATGCGCTGGCTAATCTTATGGCCCCCCCATCTATGCGAAAAGATAGCATTCCTGAAGAATTCGAATCACCAATTATGATTGATACCCGAGAAGGATTGATTATAAATTATGCAAGATGCTGCCACCCTATACCTGGAGATTCCATTTTAGGCCACCTTAGTCCTGGCAAAGGACTTGTAGTCCACCTTGATAGCTGTAAAAATCTTAATGAAATTCGTACTAATATTGAAAAATGCATACCACTCAATTGGTCGCTCAAAGCAAAAGGTGATTTTGCTGTGGCATTTAAAGTTCAACTGGTCTCTGAGAGGGGGATTATTGCCACGCTCGCATCACGCATTTCAGCGTGCGAAGCAGCAATACTCAAAATTCAAACAGACGAAAAGGACGGGGATTCCAGTATTGTCGACTTGTTAATTGAAGTTAAAGGTCGACTACACCTCGCTCAAGTTATTAGGCGCATAAGACTATTGAAACAAGTACAGCGGGTATACCGCACTAAAAACTGAAGAGGCAACCCGATGATAAATAAGGCCATAATTAACACAGAAAAAGCCCCCGCAGCCATTGGCACATACTCGCAGGCAATCAAGGTAAATAACACCGTCTACTTGTCTGGGCAAATTCCACTAGATCCTAAAACTATGACTATTGCCAAAGGTGGTATAGGGGCTGAAATAGAGCAGGTGTTTGTAAACCTTGCTGCCGTTTGTGAAGCGGCAGGTGGATCTCTAAAAAATATTGTAAAGTTAAATATTTATCTCACCAACCTAAACGATTTTTCTACAATTAACAACACTATGGCGCGCCATTTTGATCAACCTTATCCGGCCAGAGCAGTAATTGGAGTAAGCGCGTTACCAAAAAATTCTGCTGTTGAAATGGATGCCATTATGGTGATTTAGCTACTTCTGTTCATTTTTTAAAAGAGGAAGATAGCCCTCCCTAAAGGTAGGAAAGAAGAACTTATAGCCGCTTTGTATCAATAACTTATTACTACACCTTCGGTTTGAAAATTCGGCGCTCCGTCTATTCTTCTTGTCGTCGCTGCCGTCTAAAATGCAAACCCCCATCTGTTTTGCCAGCCAGCGCTGCATCTCATATGCAGAAACTGGTTCATCGTCTGTAGCTAAATATAAATTTTCTAAAGGTTTATTTTGCGCATACCGCCCCAATAAATGAACAATAACCCTAGCGCAATCCTCTGAATGGATCCTGTTGGTCCAAGCAGTGGGTTCTTTAGCGGCGATGTTGCCCTGTTTTATCTGATGAATCAGCCTGTTTCTACCGGGGCCATATATTCCAGAAAACCTCACCACTAAAGGCTTAATCCGTCGATCTTCACTGAACAGTGGCTCTGTTGATAAAGAGCTTATAATCTTCTCTGCCTCCAGTAATCGCTTTCCTCGGAACGAGGTTGGAGCCACCCCAGAAAGCTCGTCGACCCACTCACCATTAGTTTGACCATACACGCCCGAGCTTGAGACCCACACTACCAGGCGAGGAGGGTTTTCTGATTTAGATAAGGCTAACTTCAAAGCTCTTGCTCCGGCCACATAGCTGTCACAGTATCCCTGATCACTCATATGATCAGGGGTCAAAGTGACTACTACTGCATCAACACTAGACTTGCCCAGTACAGCCAAAAGGTCTCTTATATTGCAGAGGTCCCCCCTTGTTGCGTCAATATCTGCCGGCAAAGCCAGAGGATTTCGACGCATAGCCTGCGCTTGCCAGGCGCGCCCCGGACTACCACTTGGCAGCGCTCGGATTGCTCGAACGCCAATATCTCCACAACCTATAAATAAAACTTTCAATTATTTTTCCTTTTGTGATTTATTATAGCTATGATTGAAGGCAGAGGGGCAGCTATGACTTTAACCGAATTGCGTTACATCGTCACGCTTGCAAAATCATGCCATTTTGGCGTCGCGGCCGAACTATGCAACGTCAGTCAACCGACACTCAGTATTGCTGTCAAGAAATTAGAGCAAGAACTTAAAGTTGAACTATTTGAGCGTTCAAGAAATAGGGTTTTGGTCACGCCTGTGGGTAAAAAAATTATAGCTCAATCGCTTCTTGCGCTTGAAGAAATAGAAAAAATAAAGGACCTAGCAACTGCAGGGAAAGATCAGCTTCTTGCTCCTCTGCGCGTGGGGGCTATTTTTACTATTGGCCCCTATCTTTTCCCTCACTTTATTCCCAACCTCCAAAAATCTGTCCCAGCAATGCCGCTCATTGTGGAAGAAGGCTTTACTTCGGTTTTGAAAGAACGCCTAAGAAGCGGTGCTCTAGATGTTATCCTTGTTGCATTACCCTTCGATGCCCCTGATGTCGTTGTGCAGGTCCTGTATTCTGAACCGTTTGTACTGTTACTTCCAAAGACACACCCTCTTGCCAAACAGGATTTTATAAAATCAACCGACCTAAATAATGAAAATGTTTTATTGCTAGGAGAGGGCCATTGTTTTGGAGACCAGGTCCGGCTAGCCCTTCCAGGCCTCAACAAGCAACCAGGGGGAATTAGCACGGAATCTGAAGGTAGTTCGCTAGAAACGCTTCGCCATATGGTGGCCTCAGGACTTGGGGTTACGGTTTTGCCGTTTTCTGCTGCGAGAGGATCGGGCTATAGCGATAGCTTTCTGACTACTCGCCCATTCGAAGAGCTTTCTTTGCGCAGATCAACTGCGTTAGCGTGGAGAGCAAGCTTTCCCAGACACAAAGCCATTGATGCGCTTCGAGAAGCCATTAGGCACAACCCTTTGCCTGGCTGCAGATCAGGGCCGACCAGCCCTTCATATACATGAACCATAAGCCTCTTAGTCAAATTCCTGTAATAAAACTCAACGGGGTCGGGGCTCAGCTTTCCTTAAAGTTAGCCAAATTGGGGATAGAGACAACACAAGATTTACTTTTCCATTTACCTCTGCGTTATATCGACAGAACACGCGTATCAACAATTAGGGGCGTGCAGCCAAACACAGATATTGTGGTCGAAGGAGAAATCCGTGAGTGTGCCATCGTATTTGGTCGTCGTCGTAGTCTGCTGTGTCGGCTTCAAGACGATACAGGGGTTATAAGTCTGCGTTTTTTTCACTTTAGCGGCGTCCTACGAAATAATCTAAAAGCAGGCTCACGGCTTAGGTGTTACGGTGAAGCAAAAATCGGCAGCTCGGGGCTCGAGGTTTACCATCCAGAATGTCAATTTTTGGATCCAAACTACCCTTTGCCCCTCCATCAACACCTGACTGCGATATACCCCACAACCGAGGGTATCTCGCAACAAAGAATACGGGGCATTATCTTGCAAGCCCTGAGCTTGATGAATGAACATCCGTTAATAGAGCTGCTTCCAGAGGAATTCAAAAAATCATCTCTTGCTGCTATGTTAAAATTTATTCATAAACCACCAAATACCGCGCCCATCGAACAACTAAATAAAGGAGAGCACCCCTCCCAGCAACGCCTAGCTTTTGAGGAGCTGCTGGCTCATAATTTAAGCCTGCTTAAACTTAGACAGGAAGTTCAAAACCACAAGGCGCCGCCTCTTTTAAATAAAGATCATCTGAAAGAACGGTTTTTAGCTGCTTTGCCGTTTCAGCTCACAGGTGCACAGAAACGAGTAAGTCTTGAGGTTCAAAAAGATTTATCTAAATCATTCCCTATGCTGAGGTTGGTGCAAGGAGATGTTGGCTCAGGAAAAACGGTCATTGCCGCGTTAGCAGCCATTCAGTGTGTGGCTGCAGGGAAACAGGTTGCACTCATGGCACCAACCGAGGTTTTGGCAGAGCAGCATCGTCAGTCTTTTGAGGCATGGTTCAATCCACTAGGAATTAAAATCGGATGGATCACAGGAAAAGTAAAAGGGCGGGTCCGAATACAGCAGCTCGACGCAATCAAAGATGGTTCTGCCCAAATAGTAATTGGGACCCACGCCTTATTTCAAAAAGAGGTTTCTTTTCAAGACCTAGCATTAACCATAATTGATGAACAGCATCGCTTTGGGGTTCATCAGCGACTGTCCTTGAAAGAAAAAGGCAGAAATGATAATCAAATTCCCCACCAGCTTACAATGACTGCAACGCCGATTCCCAGAACGTTAGCCATGTGTGCATATGCTGACCTCGATTGTTCTGTCATCGACCAAGGTCCGCCTGGACGGCTCCCTGTTAATACCGTCGTTATCGCGGACTGTAATCGACAGAAAGTAATTGATCGGCTACAAAAAGCCTGCGCTGGTGGCCGCCAAGCATACTGGGTATGCACTCTTATTGAAGAATCTGAGCTGCTGGAAGCACAAGCCGCGGAAGCGACTGCAGCAGAGCTGCATCTTTTGCTTCCACAGCTAAAGATTGGCTTGGCGCACGGCAAACAAAAAATAGGCGAAAAATCTGCTACTATTGCTCAGTTTAAGGCGGGAAAAATTCAACTTTTGGTGGCCACCACTGTAATTGAGGTAGGCGTTGATGTCCCAAACGCAAGCTTGATGGTGATTGAAAATCCTGAGCGTCTTGGCCTAGCGCAGCTCCATCAGCTTCGAGGAAGAGTGGGGCGAGGGAAAGAAAAAAGTCACTGCGTGTTGTTGTATAGCCCGCCCTTATCACAACAAGGGGCCGAGCGACTTAAAATTATGCGCCAGACGAACGATGGATTTAAAATAGCTGAAATAGACTTAAAAATTCGTGGGGCCGGAGAAGTTCTTGGAACCAAACAAACAGGCGAAATGGCGTTTAGAATTGCAAACTTACAAAGAGACGGCCATTTGTTACCAGAAATAAAAATATCAGCAGGGTTGTTGTTGGGTCAACATCCATTAAACGCTCAAGCAATTATCCGAAGATGGCTTCGAGACGGCGAGCGTTACAGCCAAGTATAGAATACAATATTAATGTCCTTGCAGGCTAGAACACACCACTATCAAACGACTCACAGGCAGAAATTTGTTCGCTTTTCATAACCCCAATCAAATATTTCTTTCCGAGCCCAACTGGAAAAGCTATGTCCGTGCGCCCTATACCGCAGCGCCAAAGGGGTTGCGTAGCTGGCTTCTTGACAGGGGATCTCTGACGCAGCGTCTCATAAAGCTAAGTCGGGGAGAATTTAAGGTTGAAGTGCTAACACAACAAATGGCCTTTCCAGTGTTGTCAGAAACTCGGGTGCTTGGAATGCCTTTGCGGCAGAAAGCCTTGATCCGACAAGTAATTCTGTATGGCTGCAATATACCATTAGTGTACGCACGCAGTGTTATTCCTGTCAAAACTCTTACCGGTCGCTTAAAAATTTTACGGAAACTAAATAACAGGCCTTTAGGGGCTTTTTTGTTCAGAGATATTGCCATGCAGAGAGGTAATATTGAAATAGGCTGCCTGCATCAAGAGCTTGCCAATAATTATGGCGCGGCTGTTTGGGGTCGTCGCTCATTATTTTATCTAGACAAAAAACCGCTTCTTGTGAGCGAACTATTTATACCAGGGTTTGACAAAAAATTGCTTTCAAGTGGTTTTCATTGAAAATATTTTTAGTCCATTTAATTTAAAATTAATTACGCGCTAACAACTATATGTATATCTTTAAGAAAAAGAATCTAAAACAACAGCTGCTGGTCTTCTTGAGGCTCATGCGTTTTAACCGACCAGCAGGAACTGTATTGTTGCTTTGGCCAACCTTGTGGGCTCTATGGCTGTCTAGCGGAGGGCCACCAACTCTGAAAAATTTTATAATTTTTACTTTTGGTGTAGTGTTGATGCGAGCCGCAGGTTGCGTTATTAACGACGTTGCTGACCGAAAAATTGATGGCCATATAGAGAGAACGCGTGATCGACCAATCCCTTGTGGCTTCGTCAGCATCAAAGCAGCCCTCGTGGTTTTTTTTATGCTTTGTGCTGGCGCCCTTGCCTTGGTCATGCTTACTAACAACTTGACGCTTAAGCTTTCCTGCATTGGCATTATCTTAGCTACTAGCTACCCTTTCATGAAAAGGTACACTCATCTACCACAAGTATTTTTGGGCACAGCTTTTGCGTGGAGTGTTCCTATGGTTTTTGCTGCCGTAACAAACCGAATCGATAATGTATTGTGGTGGCTGTATAGCGCCGTCGTCATATGGACTATTGCATATGATACTTTTTATGCCATGGTTGATAGGGCTGATGATTTAAAAATTGGTGTTAAATCCACGGCTATCTTATTTGGCAAAATGGACCGAGCTATTACCGCATGCTTGCAGGGAACAGTTTTGGGTCTGCTAACCATAACTGGTGTTTTGTTTGAGCGAGGGGAGTGGTTTTATTGCTCGCTGATAGCTGCCGCAGCTCTATTTATCTACCAACAATATATAATACGCAATAGTGAAAAAAATGAATGTTTTAAAGCTTTTTTAAACAACAACTACGTGGGGGCGGTGATTTTTATTGGCCTAGCACTAGATTACCAAGCAATCTAACAAAAAAAAACAGCAAAGTTGTCATATTTTTTTACATAAATGTCATGTAATAATGGCTTCAAATTTTTTATTGGTATTCGCTATGAAAAAACAAACTATTTTAATAGTTGATGATGAGGCGCCTATACGCGAAATGATAGCCTCGGCTCTGGAGCTTTCTGGCTACAAAACTTTACAGGCTGAAAATGCCACAAAAGCTCACAGCCTGATCATAGACGAAAAGCCAAATTTAATGTTGCTGGACTGGATGATGCCAGGCACTAGCGGTGTAGAGTTAATGCGGCGCTTAAAGCGTGATGAGCTAACGAGCTCTCTTCCTGTTATTATGTTGACGGCTAAAGCTACAGAAGACAACATGGTCCAAGGTCTAGAATCAGGAGCCGATGACTACGTCTCGAAACCGTTTTCTCCCAAAAATTTGATCGCTCGCATCAAAGCAGTGTTAAGGCGCTCGGAGACCGAAGCGCTGCAAGCGCCTTTCAAGGTAAATCAATTAATATTTGATTCTGTCAGTCATTGTGTCAGCATCTCCGGTACGCCTGTTAGGCTTGGGCCTACTGAGTTTAGGCTATTAAAATTTTTTTTATCGCACCCAGAAAGAGTATATTCGCGCAACCAAATCTTAGACTATGTTTGGGGCGGAAATGTATACATGGATGAGCGTACAATTGACGTGCATATTCGGCGTCTACGCAAAGCGTTATTGCTTGAAGGTCATGATCGCTTAATACAAACTGTTAGGGGAGCAGGCTATCGACTCTCTGCTAAAATTTCTGACTAAATAGGATTTAAATTTTGCATAGAGGTCTAGAATCAGAATCACAGCTGATCCTCCTGTTGTTATTCTTGTCGACAATTGTCGGTTTAACAAACGATCATCTAGTGCTTACTTGGCTAATAGCGGTCCTTCTATATTTGACATGGGCTTCTTTAGGCATCCTCAAGCTATATCGGTGGCTAGAAAGCGGTTGTGTGGGCCACCCCCCTGACATTTCTGGCATTCCGGCAGATATGGCAGATCATCTGCATCGTATGCAACGGCGCAACGAACGATCTAAGCGGAGTCGCAAAGACCTATCGGGCCGTGTAGGTCAAGTTACTGCTGCTCTACCAGATGCGATGCTTACTCTTTCTGCTGAGAGAATATTAGAATGGTGGAACCCTTCGGCAGTAAAAATATTAGGCCTAAAAGAAAGCGACAGAGGACAGTCCATAGTTAATATAGTTCGTGATCCAAGATTTGTCGCTTTTATTGAAGACCCCATACTATCAACACAGCTAGAGCTAGCCGCATCAGACAGGCCCAATCGAACTGTTCTCTTTAGTGCAGCTACATTTGGTCAAGGTGAAATCCTTTTGATAGCTAGGGATATCTCTCGATTAAAGCATTTAGAGCAAGTGCGCCAAGACTTCTTAGGGGACATTTCTCATGAGTTGCGTACGCCATTGACTGTGTTGTCCGGCTATATCGAAACACTGCTAGATGCTCAAGAGGGTCTACCTCAAGCTTGGAAGAAAGCACTGGAGCAAATGCAAGCACAAACCAACCGGATGACCTGTTTGGCTAACGATTTAGTTATGCTGTCTCAACTAGAGTCTACAGCGGTGCCGGCACCACAAACTCTAATAGCCACAGAACAACTACTACAAGACATTGTTGAAGACGCTCTTGTTATCAATGATAGTATTTCTGCAAGCCAACCGGATAAAGTAATCCTGGAGTATATTGATGCGGTCTGCCTGTCGGGGGACCACAAGGAATTATATAGTGCCTTTTCTAATTTAGTTTTGAATGCCATCAGACATAATCCAGCTGAAACAAAGGTTAAAGTTAAAGCCTATATCGAAAACGACTTTAAAGTTATTGAGGTGTCTGATAATGGTGCCGGCATAGACTCCAGGCACATTTCTCGCCTTACAGAGAGATTTTATCGTATTGACGCAAGTCGTTCCTCTACCACAGGCGGAACCGGGCTGGGCCTTGCAATCGTTAAGCATGTTTTAATTCGCCACTCTGGCTTGCTAGAGATAAAGAGCGCACCAGGAAAAGGCAGCATATTTAGGTGCAAATTTCCTATGGGGCCAGCCAAACTCGACACCTAAAAGGCTAAAGCTTGAAAGCTCGAATATTGGAATCCATTAACCAGTGTCCTCCGTCGCTATGGAACTCTCTTTTTGAATCAGAATATCCTTTTCTTAAGCATAGCTTTCTTTCTTTGCTGGAGTCCTCTGGTAGTGTGTGCGCAGAAACCGGCTGGATTCCTAAGCATTTATTATTAGAATCTAATGACAAAATAATAGCTGCTATGCCCCTGTATTTAAAGTATCACTCGTGGGGAGAGTACGTGTTTGATCATTCTTGGGCTGCGGCCTATGCCCAACATGGGGTCCCGTACTACCCTAAGCTTGTCTCTGCAATACCTTTTACGCCTTCAACTGGGCCGCGTATCGGTATGCTGCCCAATGTTGATAGCCGGCTAGTGACCAAAAAAATACTAAGCTCCATCAAGCTGTTTGCAGAAGAGTGGGGGGCTTCGGGATGGCACCTATTGTTTCCACAGCATGAATTAGCCCAAGCGCTGATTCCAGAATTAGCAATGCAGCGTACTGGGGTGCAATATCACTGGAACAATGAAAATTATGCTAATTTCGACGCCTTTGTGCGTACTTTTACCTCAAGAAAAAGAAAAAATCTCCTCAAGGAGCGCCGCCTAGCAAATGAAAAACTACAGATTACTCGCTTGGTGGGTGCGGAAATCACTCCTGTTTGGTGGGAATTTATGCACGCCATGTATCAACAAACATACTCAAAACGCAACGGGACAAACGGATATTTAACAAGAAATTTTTTTCAAAACCTGGGCAATACCATAGGGGCTCAAGCGATGCTGTGTATAGCAGAAGAAAGGGATAAAAAAGCCGGCGGGAAGATTGCTGCCGCACTATTTTTTTTCGACAACAACACTCTTTATGGTCGCTACTGGGGGTGTCAGAAAGAATATGAGTTTCTGCATTTTGAGCTCTGTTACTACCAGGGCATAGAGTTTGCTATTGAAAAGAATTTGTTTTATTTTGATGCAGGAGCCCAAGGAGAGCACAAAATCTCTAGAGGATTTAAGCCAGTAGAGGTTCATTCATCACACTGGATTAGGCATCCTGGCTTTGCAGAAGCAATACAGGCGGTTTTAGATCAGGAGAACAGGCACACTAAAGACTATATAGTGTGCGCTTCTGACAACCTGCCATATAAAACTGTCCTGTAAGCGGGTTAAGTGTTTGTTCTTTGCCAAACCAATAGTCGATTATTTGCAGGCATCGGCTGATCTTCCTGCAAGACTAGCCCGGCAGCAGACGCCAGCCCGCTAATGGCCTCAAAGTCTCGTATGCCTTGATGAGGGCTATACTCCTTTAGTCGATAATCAAAGTCTGCGTTACTTGCACTAGTAAATTTTCCTCCGTACTTAAACGGGCCATATATAACCACGGTGGCCTCCGGGGCAAGAAACAAAGGTAATCCTGCAAATAAACTGACTACAGCCGGCCACGGCATAATATGACAAGTGTTGGCTGTAAACAGCCCGTCTACCAAGCTGTATGAATAGCATGGAGAGCTTGCATCAAAGACTAGCGGGCGGCGAATGTTGCTTGATGGGCAGTCATCAATCCAGGCATTAATAATTGCATGATTTGCTGTTAGGTCTGACGTCTGCCAAACAAGATGAGGGAGGCGGGGGGCAAAAAAAGCTGCATGCTGCCCAGTGCCGCTACCAACCTCCAAGACATGGTTGGTTTTAGCAAAAAAACGCAGCAATAAGTCTAAGATTGGCTGGCGATTGTTTTCACAAGCCTGAGAAAATATCTTTGGTGTCGACACTCGGCGGCTATTCCATCAGCTTTCTTGTGAACACCCATTCGTTTGGTGTCGATGTAACCGGATCAAAGCGGTATCCGCCTGAGACAAAAGATTTTATCTTCTCAGGATCATGAATTTGATTTTCAATAATGAATCGGCTCATCATTCCCCTGGCTTTTTTGGCAAAAAAACTAATAATTTTATAGCTGTCGTTTTTCCAGTCCTTAAACACGGGGCTGACTATATTGGCTTTAAGCGATTGTGTTCTTATCGCCCTAAAATATTCACTAGAGGCCAAATTAATAATCAATTGAGATTTTTCAGCATCAAGAATTTGATTCAGTCCCTCTGTAATTTTATTGCCCCAAAACTCATACAAATTGCTACCACGGCTCGTGGGAAGCTTTGTGCCCATCTCTAGCCGATAGGGCTGAATTAAATCCAACGGACGCAGCAACCCATAAAGGCCTGACAATATTCTTAAATGATTCTGCGCCCACTGCAACTCTAGGCCCGATAGGCTTGCGGCGTCCAGCCCAGCATAGACCTCTCCTTTAAAGGCCAAAATAGATTGCCTAGCATTATTTGTGTTAAATTCTGGCTGCCAGTCTAGATACCGGCCAAAATTAAGACCCCCTAGTTTATCGCTAATATTCATTAGGCTAGACACCTCCGCGGGGGACAGGCGCCTAAGCTGCTGAATTAACTCGATAGAATCATCGAGATAGCCCGGCAGGCTATAGCTGTCGGTGGATACTGGCGTACTATAATCTAATGTTTTTGCAGGAGAAATAATCACTAACATCAAAACACCTCAATACTGGTTCTATGAGATCAACCACCAGAGTAACGCCTGTTGATGTTCTCAACTGCTGAGCGGTATTTAGGCATCACTTCCTCAGCGTTTGTAATATTTACCCCTAAGTCTTTTAGCAGCCCGTCCGTCATGTTGTAAATCCAACCATGGATCGTCAGTTCTTGTCCGCGGCCCCATGCGTCTAAAACAACACTGGTCCTGGAAACATTGACTGCTTGCTCTATCACATTAAGCTCGCAGACTTGACTGATGATCTCTTTTTCTTGGCTGCTATAATCTATAGATGCCTTGTGCAGATATTCAACATCTTGGACATTAAGCAGCCAGTTATCAATCAATCCGCCAAGCTTTTGGTTTGAAACTGAAGCTGTTACGCCGCCACAGCCATAATGACCACAAACAATCACATGCTTCACTTGTAGGCTTTCAACGGCCAACTGAATCACTGATAAGCAGTTAAGATCACTATGAACGACTAAATTAGCAACATTTCGATGGACAAAAAGCTCTCCTGGCATTAAACCAATAATTTCATTTGCAGGAACCCGGCTGTCTGAACAGCCGATCCAAAGATATTCTGGGGCATGCTCTTCAGATAGTCCTTGAAAAAAGTCAGGGTTATCTTTTTTCACTTTTTCGGCCCACTCTAGGTTTTTTATAAATAGGTCGTCCACTAATCAAGGCTCCATAAATTTATTATATCCCGTACATGATAACTCAAGGCAATAAAATCTTATCAAAAAAACCGGATGATTTATCCGGTTTTTGGGAAATATATCACACGCAACGATCGGCATTATTTGATGCCAATCAGCGGATGTCTCTACCTTGTACAAGGTACACAACTTGTTCGCAGATATTTTTTGCGTGGTCGCCAACACGCTCTAACGATTTAAGAACCCAAAGAACGTTCATGGAGCGAGATATGCTTCGAGGATCCTCCATCATAAAAGTAATTGTTTCACGAAGAGCTGTCTTATAGTCGACGTCTACCTGTTCGTCTTGCAGCATAGTGGCGATAGCAGCTTCAGCATCAAATCTTGAAAATGCATCCAAGCAGTCGCACAACATTGTCCGAACACAACTTCCGATGTGCCGCACCTCTACGTATCCACGCGGATGGCTACCTTCTTCCGTCAAAAGAATGGCCATTTTAGCAATCTTCTGAGCCTCGTCTCCGATGCGCTCTAAATCTCTTATCGTTTTGCTCACCGCCATTACTAACCGCAAATCAGTGGCTGCGGGTTGACGTCGAGCAATCAGTGTAATGCAGGTTTCATCGATATCTTTTTCCATCTCGTCGATCTGCGCCTCGGTGTTTATAATGTGTTCAGCCAGCCTGCTATCTGCTTCTGTAACCGCCGTTATGGCGTCTTCTAGCTGTTTCTCCACCAGCCCACCCATCGCCAACATAGCCGTTTTAATATCCTCAAGGTCTTCGTTAAACTGTCTTGATATATGCTGATCTAGCTTTAGCTTATCCATTCACAACCCCTAGTCTTGCAGCTCATTGCTATTAAGCTGCCTATTTTTTTATCCAATACGTCCAGTAATATAAGCTTCTGTGAGCTTATGTGTCGGCGCCGTAAAGACTTTTTCAGTATCATTAACCTCGACCAAATGGCCCAAATGAAAATACGCCGTTCGGTTAGATACCCTTGCTGCTTGCTGCATTGAGTGCGTTACAATCGCTATAGTATAATTCTGCGATAGCTCTGCAATTAGCTCTTCAATCTTAGCCGAAGCGATCGGATCTAGAGCAGAGCATGGTTCGTCCATCAAAATAACCTCTGGACTAATAGCAATGGCTCTTGCTATACACAGCCTTTGCTGTTGGCCGCCCGAAAACCCTGTGCCGGGCTGATCAAGGCGATCTTTTACTTCATTCCATAATCCAGCACGGGTAAGACTCACTTCAACAATTTCGTCTATTTCGGCGCGCGTGGCAGCAAGACCATGCAGTCGAGGACCATAAGCCACGTTGTCATAAATTGATTTAGGAAAAGGGTTGGGTTTCTGGAAAACAATGCCCACTTTTGCGCGTAGCGCCACAGGATCCATGTCTGAAGCATAAATATCTTCATTGTCTAGTGTGATTAAACCGGATACTTTACAGCTGTCGATCGTATCGTTCATCCGATTCAGGCACCGAAGAAACGTTGACTTGCCACAGCCAGACGGCCCAATCATAGCAATCACTTCGTGATTCCCAATGTCTAAATTAACATTATATATAGCCTGCTTGTCGCCATAAGAAACATCGACGTGCCGGACAGACATCTTTGGGTTGTCTGCCAATGGCCTCCCTACGGTTTCCTCTGGGTACTGTCCGTCGCTGTCTTGTGCGCTATCTTCCTGCGGGTCAGCAATAAACCCTGTGGTGTATTTTTCTCTCGTGTTCATCATTTATCCTTTTAGCCCCTACTACCATCTTCGCTCAAGACGTTTTCGCAGAACTACGGCGAAGGTATTCATTACTATTAAAAAGGCCAACAACACCATAATTGCCGCCGATGTTTTTTCTACAAAAGCTCTTTCTGGGCTGTCCGCCCAAAGAAAAACTTGAACGGGTAGCGCGGTGGCTGGGTCATGAAAGCCGCTAGGGATGTCCACAATAAATGCCACCATTCCTATCATTAAAAGTGGCGCTGTTTCGCCCAGCGCTCTCGCCATACCAATAATGGCCCCGGTTAGCATTCCAGGCATAGCAAGAGGAAGCACGTGATGCCACACAACCTGCATCGGAGATGCCCCAACACCAATGGCTGCCTCACGAATTGACGGGGGCACGGACTTGATGGCGGCCCTGCTTGAAATAATTATGGTCGGCAAAGTCATCAAGGTTAACACCAGCCCTCCCACCAAGGGCACCGATCGAGGCACATGAAAAAAATTAATAAAGACCGCCAGCCCCAGCAACCCAAATATGATCGACGGTACAGCAGCGAGGTTATTAATGTTAACTTCAATAAAACCAGTCCAACGATTGCGAGGGGCGAACTCCTCTAAATACACTGCAGCCGCAACACCCAAAGGAAAAGCAAGCAATATAGTAATGATTAGCGTGTAAAAAGAGCCCATTGCCGCTCCTCGTATTCCCGCCAGCTCTGGTTCTCGAGAGTCACCTTCCGAGAAAAAATTAAAATTAAACCGCTTCTCTATGTCTCCGGCCCTTATAAGCTCTTTCAGCCAACCCTCTTTTTGTTCGCTCGTTCGCCCTATAAATGGTCCGCCTCTTTCGCCTATAGACTTGTAGTAAGTGTCAACATCATCATCGGCAATCACCCATATTTTTATTGTCTTACCTAACAATTCTGGATTTTCAATTAGACGGTCACGCAGATTATATCCTGCGCCATTGCTGACTAGGCCGTATAGTTCGCGCTTATTATTTCGTCCGGTCGCTTCTGGAAAACGGTTTCTTAGCCCAGCCTTAATCGCCCCATGAAAGTTCCCCAGGGACAGCTGTTTGGCATCGGCTGAATCGTTCACGCCTAAAATGCCCTGATCGTAAGTTATCTCCAGATTAATATAGGTTAGCTGAAACGCTTTATGCCCTTTATTAACAATGTCGCCAAACAACAAAAAAACGCATGCCAGCCCAAAGACAATAGCAAGGGCGCCATAAAACTTAAACTGTCTTTCTGCCCTATGCCGCTTCTTTAAGCCCCGCCGGATTCTTTGTTCTCGGGAAGCTGCAGTTAGATTAATCATATTGCTCCCGATACTTATTCACGACGCGCAGCGCAAAGAAATTAAGGGCCAGCGTAACCACAAACAGCATTAAGCCCAAAGCAAATGCCGCTAGAGTTTTAGGGCTATCAAATTCCTGGTCTCCAACAAGCAAAGTAACAATTTGTACCGTCACTGTGGTGACTGTTTCTAGTGGATTTATAGTCATTTTTGCTGCCAGGCCGGCGGCCATAACCACAATCATAGTTTCCCCAATAGCGCGCGAGACCGCCAACATGACCCCTCCAACTATCCCGGGCAGCGCGGCAGGAAAAATAACTTTTTTAATTGTCTCTGATTTGGTTGCGCCAAGCCCCAAGGAGCCATCCCGCAAACTTTGAGGGACTGCAGTAATTACGTCGTCTGCCAACGAAGATACAAACGGTATTATCATTACGCCCATCACAAGTCCTGCAGACAAAGCGCTTTCTGACGACACATCTAATCCTATGTTTGCTCCGACCTGACGAAGAAAAGGGGTAACAGTTAGTGCAGCAAAAAACCCATATACTACCGTAGGAATGCCTGCCAAAATTTCTAGCACCGGCTTAGCAAAGTTACGCACCACAGGCTTAGCGTATTCGGCCAAATATATAGCTGACATTAGTCCTGCTGGCACCGCTATTATCATCGCTATGAAAGAAATTAGCAGCGTGCCCACAAAAAGAGGAATGGCGCCGAAACTACCGGAGGACCCTATCTGATCAGCACGAATGGCCATTTGCGGGCTCCACTCTGTGCCTAACAAAAACTCTGAGGCCGGCACCATCTGAAAAAATCTTATAGACTCAAATAATACTGACAAAACAATGCCAAGAGTGGCAAGAATCGCCACACAAGCTGCTGCCAGCAGAGATATTTTGAACGCCCTCTCTACTGCTTGGCGCGCTCGCAATTGAGGGGAAAGCTTGATCCAGGCCAACGCGCTGCAAAAAACAGCCGTTGATAATATAACTATCGTGGCTAAATTTGCAGCCATAGCGTTTAGGTCGTCTAATACTTTTGCAGCAGACGCTAGGTGTGGATCTGATATTACAGAGCTTAACGCGCCGCTCGCTATATTCTCTATACTGTTTATAAGCAAGCTGTGCTCAGCGCCTGAAGCGGGCCTCATGCTTTCTGGCAAACCATTTAACACCAAGGTGCTGATTATATGATCATCAAACAACGACCATATGATCAACAACCCAAGCGCTGGGATTGCGCACCAAATTGCAGAACGCATGCCATAAAAAAATGGCAGGGAGTGCAGGTGGCTTATTCCACCAAGGGGTTTTGCTAGGCTGATGACTCGAGAGCGTGCTGTAGCATAGACCACAAAAGCCAACACCAGTAAAACTAAAACTAAAGAGGTTACTTCCATTGCTGTTCCAGTTGCTGTTGCTGTTTTTACTTTGTGGTGCCGCAATCATTATACTGAAAAATTCATCCTTAAACAGAAAAGGGCCCGACAAATTGCCAAGCCCTTGTCCTTTTATGGTATTCCAGAGAGATGAATACCATGGGGAGAAAACTTTTTATAGGCCAGACATTGGCACTGTGTTTTTTATATCGCTTGCATACTTAGCGCGCAGCTCTACTGGCATAGAAATCATGCCTTTGTCAGCAAGATATCCTTCTGGGCCCCAAGCGCGATCGCTGCTGAATTCTGCGGCATATTCCGTAATACCAGGAACAACCCCTATGTGAGCCTTTTTAATGTAGAAGTACAGCGGACGTGAGATTGGGTAGCTCTTATCCGCAATATTATCGAATGAAGGCATGTTGCCTTCGACTAATGAGCCCTGAACCTTGTCGCTATTTTGATCCAAGAAAGAGAATCCAAAAATACCCAACGCCTCAGGATTAGCTTCA
Source organism: uncultured Porticoccus sp. (assembly GCA_963925605.1). Lineage (GTDB taxonomy): Bacteria > Pseudomonadota > Gammaproteobacteria > Pseudomonadales > Porticoccaceae > Porticoccus. Next base: position 69,962 of record CAWURY010000002.1, read on the forward strand.
AGTTTCTGAATAATCAGATTATCGTTCTCGCCGGCTTCAATATAAACGCCGTCTTCACGAAGCGCATGGGTAACAGCCTTGAATACTTTTTTGCCCTTCTTGTTGTAGGCGCTTGGAGGGATTCCAAGCTTGTCCATCATTTCCATGATGCTGTCAGACTTTTCCTCCTTTCTTAAGGCTCTTAAAGCTTCAAATTTTTTGGCGCCGCCTTCCATTGCTAGCTCAGAAAAAGCATCGCGTGTTCCAGAAGTAGGTGGTGGTCCAATAACCTCAATTTTAACTGCTGGTAACTCAGCGTTAACGTCTTTCCAGGTTTTATTTGGGTTTGTGATCAACTTGCCATCAGGGCCAGGAATTTTAGCCGCCAAGGCTAAGTACAGGTCTTTGCGAGTCAGGCTCATTTGTTTGGCTTTTTTGGAATTGGCTACCACGATACCGTCATAACCAATAAGGACCTCTATGATGTCCGTTACACCATTGCCTTGGCATTTTTCAAACTCAGATGCCTTCATACGACGCGAAGAATTGGTTACATCTGGATGAGCTGTTCCAACGCCCGCACAAAAAAGCTTCATGCCGCCGCCTGATCCTGTAGATTCAATTTTCGGTGTTGGGCTACCAGTGTTTTTTCCGAAACGCTCTGCTACAACTGTAGCAAAAGGATACACTGTTGATGAGCCAACAACGCTAACATAATCACGCGCGCCCGCTAATACCGAACCACTTGACATGAGTAGCGCCATCGCAGCGCCGGTAAGTGCTATTTTGAATGTTTTTTTCACTATTGCCTCCGAGGCCTGTTTAATTTACTGAGGTCATACTATAAGTTTTTAATGACAGTACTATGACAAGATTATTGCTCTCTAGAGGTGTCAGAAAAACAACAATTTTTTTAAAATAACTAATATCAGATGATTGGCTTTCCTTGTGCAAGTATAATTCACCAAACCCCCATCAGGTGCAAGACATTCCATGGCTTATAAGCTCGCCCATCCTTTTAAATTGCTAGCTCTCGGTATTGACCATTTTACTGAGTGGACTGGCCGCATTGTTGCTTGGCTAACTCTGGCAATGGTAGCGCTAACGTGCGCTATAGTGTTAATGCGATATTTTTTTGAAACTGGCTCGATAGCCCTACAAGAAGCGGTAACATACCTGCATGCGGCTGTATTCTTAGCTGGCGCTGCTTTTACCCTTAAACGAAAAGGTCATGTTAGTGTCGATATTTTTTATCAAAACTTTAACCCTCGAACACAGGCTGTAATTGAAATATTAGGGGCCTTGTTTTTTCTACTGCCCGTGTGTCTCTTGATTCTAATCGTTAGCTGGGACTATGTTGCTAGCAGCTGGGCCATCAATGAGGCATCACGGGAGGCGGGCGGCCTACCTTGGTTGTATCTACTAAAAACTTTATTATTATTAATGCCTGTAACAATTATGCTGCAAGGCCTATCAGAAATCATAAAAAATATTTTATTCTTGTTGTATAGCAAAATGCCTGCCTCGCCACAAGGAGAGGCGTAGTGGTGGAACATATTTCTATCATTATGTTTATTGCGGTCTGTGTGGTTCTGATGGCTGGCTATCCTGTGGCTTTTTCGTTAGCTGGCACTGCCCTGATATTTGCACTAATTGGTAATTTTAGCGGCAACTTCGATATGTCGTTTTTGTATGCCTTACCTAATCGCCTCTATGGCATAATTGACAACACCACCTTGATAGCCGTGCCGTTATTTATCTTCATGGGCGTCATGCTAGAAAAATCTAACCTAGCAGAAAATCTGCTGAGCAGCATGTCCTTATTATTCAGTAGGCTGCAAGGCGGCTTAGGAATATCTGTTGTTCTGGTTGGAATGTTGCTAGCAGCAAGCACGGGGATTGTTGGCGCTACAGTGGTCACCCTAGGCCTCATGTCTTTGCCGACCATGCTGAAGCAAGGCTATTCTTCGTCTTTAGCGGCGGGCTCTATTTGCGCTACAGGCACCCTGGGCC
>CAWURY010000003.1:0-17378 GCA_963925605.1 uncultured Porticoccus sp.
TTTTTGGCTAGTTAAGGTTTATTTTCTACTGCTATTCAGGATAGCTGCGTTTGTCGTAACCAGTGTAATGTTGGCGTGGCCTGCCTATTCTGTAGGGGCTACTGAGCATTTCATTCCAGTGAGCAATCCATCCAACAGTACGACCAGTAGCAAAAATTACTGTAAACATCTCTGGAGAGATGCCGATTGCTTTCATGATAATTCCTGAATAAAAATCAACATTTGGATAAAGTTTTTTCTCAACAAAATAGTCATCATCTAGCGCTATTTTTTCTAAGCGCTTAGCAATTTTTAGTAGAGGGTCATTTTCTAGACCAAGTTCGGCTAATACCTCGTCACAGCTGATCTTCATGACTTTAGCTCTAGGATCAAAATTTTTGTAAACTCGATGCCCAAATCCCATAAGACGGAATGAGTCTTCTTTATCTTTAGCTCTAAGGATAAAGTTTTCAATATGTTTTTCATCGCCGATTTCTTTTAGCATTTCAAGCACTGCTTGATTTGCGCCACCATGAGCGGGCCCCCAAAGTGCAGCAATGCCGCTAGCTATACATGCGTAAGGGTTGGCTCCAGTCGAGCCAGAAAGACGAACGGTAGATGTAGACGCATTCTGCTCATGATCCGCATGGAGCAAGAAAATTAAATCCATGGCTTTTGCTAATACTGGACTAATTGTGCTTTTTTCTCCAGGAGTTCCAAACATCATATTTAGAAAGTTTTCAGCATAATCAAGACGATCATCTGTAGCTACAAATGGTTTTCCGACAAAATGTCTGTGACACATGGCAGCTAAGATTGGCATTTTTGCTATCAATCTGTGGATGGTAAGCATCCGGTCTTCTATGTTAGTGATGTCGGTACTCGAGTTGTATGTTGCTGACATAGCTGCTACAACCGTACAAAGCATTGCCATAGGATGGGAGCCCCTGGGAAATCCTTTGAAGAATTGCTCAGCTGAGCTATCTATGTTGCGGTGCCCTTGTATGGCACCTAGAAACGCTTCTTTTTCTGAGGCTGTTGGTAGCTCTCCATTAATCAAGAGAAAACAAGTTTCAAGAAAATCTGATTTTTCTGCAAGCTCCTCAATGGGATAACCCCGATGAAGAAGAATGCCTTTGTTTCCATCGATAAATGTAATTTTTGATTCACAGGCCGCTGTAGCGCCAAAACCTAAATCTAAGGTAAAGCAACCAGTTTCCGGTATCCTGGTTATGTCTATTACGTCTTCTCCGATCGTGCTACCTAAAACTGGCAACTCTATAGCGCCGTCAGATTGCTTAGATGATAGGTAAAAATTTTTGTTGCTCATTCAGCTCTCCCTCAATACTTCTAGTCAAGGCTTGCCAAAAAATACTTAGCAATAAAAACACAGTGCGAAACTATAGCGTGATAAGTCAGTTTGTCAATTTTTAGGTTTAAATTAATTTTGAATAAATTTTATGAATAACGACTATTGGTTAGCATATCTGCATTGTAAGCAGTGCACAATATACATATAATTGCCTACCAACCGAGTTCATTAAAATAGCCATTCAGCAATGCTTACTGAGCTTACCAATTTTCTTGCTTGTATTCTGGATTTTCAGACAGGTAATTTTAAGGTACAGATTATTGTGAATAAAAAAAGACCTGTTAACTTGGATATCGGAACAATACATCTTCCCATTACTGCTTATGTGTCAATTCTTCATAGAATCTCAGGAGTTATATTGTTTGCTGTTATTGCACTTTTCCTGTGGATGTTGGATGCAAGCCTGTCATCCGAAGAGAGCTTTAACTCAATTAAAGAGTGTATGACCAGCTTAATCCCTCAAACCATCATCTGGTTATCATTAGCCGCTTTAGTTTATCACTTGGTAGCGGGCTTGCGGCATATAGTCATGGACTTTGGTTTTGGCGAAACACTAAAGGGTGGGCAGTTAGGCGCTAAAATAGTTTTAACCCTTTCAGTCTTACTCATCATTTTGGTAGGAGTTTGGATATGGGCGTAATAACAAATATTACAAGCTTTAGCCGTAACGGTTTATCTGATTGGTTATTGCAGCGTGTTACAGCAGTTATAATTACAGTATATATTTGTTTTTTAACATTTTATTTTTTAACTCAGCCGAATTTAGATTATGCTCAGTGGCGAGATTTGAATGGACTATTGTCGATGAAGGTGCTTAATGTCCTGACAGTTATATCTATTGCAATCCATTCTTGGATTGGTCTTTGGGGTGTGTTGACTGACTACATTACCGTGCGATTGCTGGGCCCAAAAGCAACATTTTTACGTGTTCTATTGCAGGTAAACATGATCATAGTCACGCTGATATATCTTATTTGGGCGCTTGATATAGTTTGGGGAATTTAAAGATATGAGCACTAAAATGAAAACTATTTCTTTCGATGGGCTTATTATTGGTGGCGGTGGCGCTGGAATGCGTGCTGCCCTACAGTTATCTCAATCTGGCTATAAAACAGCAGTAATAAGTAAAGTTTTTCCAACTCGTTCACATACAGTCTCTGCCCAGGGTGGCATTACATGCGCTATTGCTAGCGACGACCCCGATGATGATTGGAGATGGCATATGTATGATACGGTCAAAGGTTCTGACTACATTGGCGATCAAGATGCTATTGAATATATGTGTTCGGTCGGCCCTCAGGCAGTATTTGAGCTTGACCACATGGGGTTGCCATTTTCTCGCACTGAAGAAGGGCGAATCTATCAGCGTCCCTTTGGGGGTCAGTCCAAAGATTTTGGTACAGGAGGCCAGGCGGCTAGGACTTGCGCTGCTGCGGATCGAACAGGCCATGCTCTTTTGCACACCCTTTATCAAAATAATATTAAAAACAAGACAGTATTTTTTAATGAATGGTATGCGGTTGATTTGGTAAAAAATGATGATAACGCTGTTGTTGGTGTGATTGCTATAGATATAGAGACCGGAGAAACAGTATTTGTTAAATCAAGCGCGACTGTTCTTGCTACTGGTGGGGCTGGTCGTATCTATGCGTCTACAACTAATGCTCATATTTGCACTGGTGACGGTATTGGCATGGCTCTTAGGGCAGGCTTTCCAGTGCAGGATATGGAAATGTGGCAATTTCATCCAACTGGAATTTATGGAGCGGGCACTCTGGTAACCGAAGGTTGCAGAGGTGAAGGTGGCTATCTGATCAATAAAGATGGGGAGCGTTTCATGGAGCGCTATGCTCCGAATGTTAAAGATCTGGCAGGACGTGATGTTGTTGCCCGCTCTATGGTTCTTGAGATACTCGAGGGTCGAGGTTGCGGAAAAGATGGTGATCATGTGTTGCTAAAATTAGACCATCTCGGAGAGGATGTGCTAGAAAGTCGTTTGCCAGGAATATGCGAACTCTCAAGAACATTTGCGCATGTAGACCCAGTTAAAGAACCCATTCCTGTTGTTCCTACCTGTCATTATATGATGGGAGGGATTCCAACAAATGTTGATGGTCAGGCCTTGACGCTTGATGCAGCAGGTAATCCTGAGGTTATTGAGGGTTTGTATGCTTGCGGAGAAGCAGCATGCGTCTCTGTTCATGGAGCCAATCGATTAGGCGGTAATTCTTTGCTTGATTTAGTAGTGTTTGGAAGAGCATCAGGCTTGTTTATCGAAAAAGCCCTGCGTGAAGGTATTGAATTAGCCGATCCAACTGAAGAAAATGTTAATGCTGCTATGAAAAGACTGGATGCCATTAATAGTGGCAATAAGGATGGTGAGTCTGCAGGCATATTGCGCGTTGAGCTACAAAAAATTATGCAGAATTATTTTGGCGTCTTTCGTCGAGGTGACTATATGCAGGAAGGCATTGAACAACTAAAAGCTTTGCGAGCTCGCATAGAAAATGCTCGTTTAGATGACACTAGTAATGTTTACAATACTGCACGTATTGAGGTGTTAGAGTTATACAATTTACTAGAAGTAGCTGAGGCTACCGCCGTTACTGCGGAATGGCGCAAAGAAAGTCGCGGAGCTCATGCTAGAGAAGATTTTTCTGAGCGTGATGATAAGAACTGGTTATGCCATTCTATGTACTTTCCTGAAGATAAGCGTGTAGAGAAAAGAAAGGTAAATTTTTCACCCAAGACTATGGAAGCTTTCGAACCGAAAGTTCGCGTCTACTAACTAAATAAGGATTTACTGTATTATGTTGAAAGTAAGTATTTATCGATATAATCCTGAGGTAGATGAAGCGCCTTATATGCAGGATTATGACTTTGACACCCAAGGGAAAGATCTTATGGTGCTTGATGTGCTTGGTATGCTGAAAGCTAAGGACGCTTCTATCTCTTACCGTCGATCTTGTCGTGAAGGTGTGTGTGGATCTGATGGTATGAATATTAACGGTAAAAATGGGTTGGCTTGCATAACTCCCTTATCAGAGTGCTTGAAAGGCAATAGGTTGGTGATTCGTCCATTGCCAGGGCTACCTGTAATTCGCGACCTTGTTATAGATATGAGCCAGTTTTATGCTCAATATGAGAAAATTCAACCTTACTTGGTTAACAATCAACCTGCACCTGGTATAGAAAGATTACAGTCTCCAGAAGATCGCGCAAAACTAGATGGGCTGTATGAGTGCATACTTTGCGCTTGCTGCTCAACAAGTTGCCCCTCATTTTGGTGGAACCCTGATAAATTTATTGGTCCTGCAGGTCTCTTGCAAGCCTACCGTTTCTTGGCAGATACAAGGGATACAGATACAGAAAATAGACTAGCCAATCTTGAAGACCCGTTTAGCGTATTTCGTTGTCATGGAATTCAAAACTGTGTTGCAGTTTGTCCGAAAGGATTAAATCCGACCAGAGCAATTGGACATATTCGTAACATGTTGTTGAGGAATGCTGCTTAGACATATCATCTAAAGTTGGTTAAATATTTTGCAGCAGTAAGCCCTATGACTGCATGCTTAAAGAGAAGGAAAAATAGATGCCTGAAAGCATCATGCAGCAATTTTTAAATAGCTCATACTTGTCCGGTGGAAATGCCGCATATATAGAAGATCTATATGACACTTATCTTCACGATCCAGGTGGTGTTGCTGATCAGTGGCGCTCATTTTTTGACACCCTTCCTCGCACAAATGGGCAAAGTGCACCTGATGTGTCACATGTCACTATTAGGGCTCACTTTGAACAAATAGGCAGACGTAGATCCAGACCGATGGCTAATACAGGTTCGGGTGGTGAAAATATTGAATATGAGCGCAAACAAGTAAAAGTTCTTCAGCTCATCATTTCACATAGAAACAGAGGTCACCAGAAAGCACAACTAGACCCCTTGGGATTATGGTCTCGCGATAAGGCTCCAGACCTCGAGCTTTCTTTTCACGGACTAACAGATGCTGATCTGGATACAACATTCCAATCTGGAATGTTGTTTTTTGGAAAAGAAGAGGCGACTTTAAGCGAAATTATTGCAGGGCTGGAAGAGACTTATTGTCGTCATGTGGGTGTAGAGTATGGGCATGTTATAGATTTGACAGAAAAGCGCTGGCTGCAACAGCGCTTCGAGAGCGCTAGATCTAAACCCAACTATGATGATGACATGCGCAAATATGTGTTGCAGAGATTGACAGCAGCAGAAGGGCTAGAGAAACATTTAGATTCAAAATATCCTGGAACAAAGCGTTTTGGTTTAGAGGGTGGCGAATCTATGATTCCCATGCTTGACGGAATAATACAGCGTGCTGGTGAGTATGGTGCAAAAGAAATCGTTCTTACCATGGCGCACAGGGGTCGTCTGAATGTTCTGGTTAATGTTCTTGGAAAAAATCCTTCAGATTTATTTGCTGAATTTGAAGGGAAAAGGCATGTAGATACATCTGGCGATGTTAAATATCATCAGGGGTTCTCGTCAGATGTGATGACTCCTGGAGGAAAAGTTCATTTAGCTTTAATGTTTAATCCTTCCCATCTGGAAATTGCAGCGCCAGTAGCTGAGGGTTCCGCAAGAGCTCGACAGGACCGCCGCGAAGACACCGAGGGCAACGAAGTTCTTCCAATAGTGATCCATGGGGACGCTGCTTTTGCAGGGCAAGGCGTCGTTATGGAAACATTCCAGATGTCACAGTTAAGAGGTTATAAAACTGGCGGCACAGTTCACGTAGTCATTAATAATCAGGTTGGTTTTACCACGAATATCAAGGAAGATGCCCGGTCAACTGAATATTGCACTGACATAGCAAAAATGGTTCAGGCTCCCATTATTCATGTCAACGCTGATGATCCAGATGCGGTGATGTTTGTTACTTTTATTGCGATGGATTATAGACAGCAATTCAAAAAAGATATCGTGATTGATTTGATTTGCTATCGGCGACGCGGCCACAATGAGACTGATGAACCGTCTGCCACGCAGCCTTTGATGTATAAAATTATTAAAAATATTAAGACAACGCGTGCACTCTATGCAAATCAATTGATTGAGGAGGGCATAGTTACCCAGAAAGATGCTGACGCCATGCTAAAAGAGTACAGAGGTACGCTGGATCGTGGTGAGAATGTTGCTAATAGTTTAGTTTCCGAACCAGACGCTGCACCTTTTGTTGACTGGACTCCTTATTTGAATCAAGCCTGGGATGCGGTGGTAAATACCACGCTCCCTATGACAAAACTACAAAATCTTGCTAAAAAAATCACTAAGGTAGCAGACGGTGTCGTAATGCAGCGTCAAGTTGAAAAAATCTATGAAGATCGGCGAAAAATGGCGCGCGGAGCATTGGCTCTTAACTGGGGTATGGCTGAATTACTTGCTTATGCAACATTGCTTGAAGAAGGCTATCCTATAAGGATGACAGGGCAGGATATTGGGCGCGGTACTTTCTCCCATCGCCATGCTGTCATTCATAGTCAGAAAGACGGACAAAGCTTTACCCCTCTCAAAAATATACCTAAAAAACCTTCAGATTTTGAAATATATGATTCTTTTTTATCTGAGGAAGCGGTGCTGGGCTTTGAATATGGTTATGCTTCTACTTCCCCAAAAGGATTGGTTATATGGGAGGCTCAGTTCGGTGATTTTGCCAATGGCGCCCAAGTAGTCATAGATCAGTTTATTACTAGCGGAGAGCACAAATGGGGGCGCATGTGTGGTTTGACAATGTTGCTGCCTCATGGTTATGAAGGCCAGGGCCCAGAGCATTCTTCGGCGCGCCTAGAGAGATTCCTTCAGCTATGTGCCGAACATAATATCCAGGTATGCATACCAACTACGCCAGCCCAGGTGTACCACATGATCCGCCGACAAGCTATTAGACCAATGCGTCGACCGCTTGTAGTATTAAGTCCAAAATGGATACTGCGTCACAAGCTAGCAACCTCCTCAATGGAAGATCTAGCCAATGGTCAATTTTTTAATCTTATTCAGGATAAGGAGATTGATAAGGCTAGAGCTAAACGCTTAATTCTTTGTTCTGGTAAGGTTTATTACCATCTTTACGAGGCAAGACAAGAGAGAAATATCGATGATATTGCTTTGGTCCGTATTGAGCAGCTGTATCCTTTTCCGGACAATGATTTGTCAGAGGCGTTGCAGGAATACGTCAACTTAAAGGATGTCATTTGGTGTCAAGAGGAGCCAGTAAACCAAGGTGCGTGGTATAGTAGTCAGCACCATATGCGTAGTATTATTGGTAAATTTGATGAAAATTTGACTCTGAGCTATGTTGGACGCGAAGCCTCTGCTGCCCCAGCATGCGGGTATATGTCTCTTCATCTAGAAGAGCAGGAAAAGTTTATTAACGAAGCTTTGAGTTATTGATTATTGGTTGAAGTTATAGCGCTATTTTAGATCAAGGAACTGAAGAACATGAGCATTGAAATAAAAGCACCCGCATTCCCCGAATCTGTGCAGGAAGGAAGTATCGCTACTTGGCATAAGCAGCCTGGAGAAGCTGTTTCTAGGGATGATCTCTTAGTCGATATAGAGACAGATAAGGTTGTTTTGGAAGTCGTGGCTCCTGTTGATGGAATTTTAGCAAAAATTTTAAAAGAAGAAGGAGCAATAGTCTTAAGCAATGAGGTTATAGCTATAATTGACGAAGGTGAAGTAGCTGAATCAGCTGTTTCAATAGCAAAAACTACAGAAGATCTTGTTGAAAATGATGGCCAAAAGAAAATGGCAAGCCCATCAGCAAGAAAGCTTGCGAGTGAACACGATGTTGATCTGCAGACTGTTGTAGGTAGCGGCAAAGATGGCAGAATCACCAAGGAAGATATAGCTAATGTTGGCGGCAGTAGCATTCCTGATGTTCAAGTTGTTTCTCACGCAACTATTAGTCTTTCTGCCTCTATTTCCGCAGGGGATAGGATAGAAAAACGTGTGCCAATGACACGCATGAGGGCTCGAATAGCAGATAGATTGCTGCAAGTGACACAAACAACAGCAATGCTGACTACTTTCAATGAAGCTGATATGCATAAAGTTATGGATCTTCGCTCAGAATTCAAAGATGAATTTTCAAAGATGCACCCAGGAGCACGCCTTGGCTTTATGGGTTTTTTTGTTCGTGCAGCGACAGAGGCCCTAAAGCGGTTCCCTTCAGTCAATGCGTCTATTGATGGTAGCGACGTTATTTATCATGGATATCAGGATATAGGGGTTGCAGTTTCTACTGAAAAGGGCTTGGTGGTACCGGTGTTACGTAATGCGGAGAGCATGAGTATTGCAGATGTCGAGCGAACCATTGCAGAATTTGGTGCAAAAGCCCGCGATGGAAAATTAACTATTGAAGAAATGACGGGTGGAACCTTCACGATAACCAACGGTGGGGTGTTCGGATCTTTGCTGTCGACCCCTATACTAAACCCACCGCAAGCAGCTATTTTAGGGATGCATTCCATTAAAGAGAGGCCAATTGCTGAAAATGGATCAGTTGTTATTCGCCCTATGATGAATCTCGCTCTATCTTACGATCACCGCATAATAGATGGCCGTGAGGCAGTAAGCTTCTTGGTTGCTATTAAGGAAATGATAGAAAATCCAGCTAAGATTTTACTTGAAATATAAGATATAAAATATTGAAATTTAAGAGAATATTATGTCAAATAGTTATGATGTTATTGTTATAGGGGCAGGCCCTGCAGGCTATGTTGCAGCCATAAGAGCGGCGCAGTTAGGGTTGAAGACCATTTGTATAGAAAAATGGAGAAATGCAGAAGGTGAAGGAGTTAATGGGGGAACTTGCCTTAATGTAGGATGTATTCCCTCAAAGTCTCTTCTTGACAGCTCCTACAAGTACTATGAAGCCAAAAATCAACTTGGTGTGCACGGCATCAGTACAGGCGATGTATCCATTGATCTCAAAGCCATGGTCGATAGAAAAAATAAAATCATCAATCAACTTACGGACGGTATTGCGGGACTATTCAAGAGCAATGGCGTTGTGTCTTTGTTTGGTAGCGCTAAGCTGCTTCCAGGGCGACACGTTGAGTGTGTTGGCCATGATGGCAAAACGCAAATCCTTACGGCGAATAATATAATTATTGCCACAGGTTCTAGGCCGATTGATATTCCAGTAGCAAAAATTAATGGAGTTACTGTAGTCGACTCTAGCGGGGCCTTGGAAATCACGGAGACCCCGAAGAGATTGGGAATAATTGGTGCAGGCGTGATTGGCCTAGAGCTGGGAAGTGTTTGGAATAGAATAGGCAGTAAAGTTGTATTGATTGAGGCTATGGATGAGTTCCTCTCTATTATTGATCAGCAAATTGCCAAAGAAGCAAAGAAAATTTTCACGAAACAAGGTATGGATATTCGTCTTGGTTCGCGTGTTACAGGCACAAAAATTAAAGGAAAAGAGGTGATCGTTACCTATAAAGACAGTACAGGCAAAGAAGCTACAGAATCATTCGATAAGCTGATTGTCTGTGTAGGTCGAGCTCCGTATACGGAAGGTCTATTATCGCCTGACAGCGGGGTTGATCTTGATGAAAGAGGTTGTATATTTGTTAATGAGCGGTGCGAAACTACCGCACCAGGAGTTTGGGCTGTTGGCGATGTTGTAAGAGGCCCCATGTTAGCTCATAAGGGTTCAGAAGAAGGTGTTATGGTTGCTGAGCGTATTGCAGGCCAGAAGACACAAATAAACTACGATATTATACCTAATGTTATTTACACTCATCCTGAGGTTGCCGCTGTTGGAAAGACAGAGGAGCAACTAAAACAAGCTGGTGAGTCTTATAATGTTGGAGTTTTTCCGTTTGCTGCAAGCGGACGCGCCATGGCGGCAAATGATACAGATGGCATAGTGAAGATAATCGCTGATGCCAAGACTGATAGAATTTTGGGTTGCCATATTGTGGGTCCTAGCGCTGCCGATCTTGTACAGCAAATTGCTATTGCTATGGAATTTGGCTCTAATGCCGAAGATATTGCTATGACAGTCTTTTCTCACCCCACCTTATCTGAAACTGTTCATGAGGCAGCATTGGCTGTGAATGGCCATGCTATACATATGCCAAATCGTAAAAAACGCGACTAAGCATTTTTTTTGAGCTCTAGATGTATATTTTAATCCAGAGCTTTTATTTTTCTGGGATGGGAAAAAATCATGAACTTACACGAGTATCAAGCAAAACAACTCTTTGCTGAATATGGGCTCCCAGTCTCTAAGGGTATAGCGGCTGAAACAGCTTCTGAGGCAGTATCGGCTGCTGATATTTTGGGAGGCGATCGCTGGGTAGTCAAGGCGCAAGTTCATGCAGGAGGAAGAGGGAAGGCTGGCGGCGTCAAGCTAGTAACCTCTAAGGCTGAAATTGAAGAGTTCTCTCGCAAATGGCTAGGCAGTCGCCTAGTGACCTACCAAACAGATGATAGTGGTCAGCTGGTGAGCCGGATTTTGGTAGAGGAATGCAGTGATATTGACCAAGAATTATATTTGGGTGCAGTTATTGACCGCTCCACTCGTCGTATTGTTTTCATGGCGTCAACTGAGGGCGGTGTTGAAATAGAAAAAGTGGCGGAGGAGGCTCCGGAAAAAATTCTCAAAGCTAGCATTGACCCTCTGATTGGCGCTCAACCCTATCAGGCTAGACAGCTTGCATTTAAACTAGGTTTAAATCCCACCCAAACAAAACAGTTCACTAAATTATTTTTGGGTCTGGCTCAATTATTTCAGGACTATGATTTGGCGTTACTAGAGATTAATCCGTTGATTGTCAACTCTGAAGGTAACCTACATTGCCTGGATGGAAAGATAAATATCGATGGTAATGCTATGTACCGCCAGCCAAAATTGCGTGCTATGCATGACCCCTCGCAGGATGATCCTCGTGAAGCGCAGGCTACACAATGGGATCTTAACTACGTTGCTTTAGATGGAAACATTGGTTGCATGGTTAACGGTGCAGGGCTGGCTATGGCCACTATGGATATTGTAAAGCTGAATGGTGGCGAGCCAGCAAATTTTCTAGATGTTGGCGGTGGCGCAACCAAAGAGCGGGTAATTGAAGCCTTCAAAATAATTCTTTCTGATGAAAATGTAAAAGCAGTTTTTATTAATATTTTTGGTGGAATAGTTCGTTGTGATTTGATCGCTGAGGGTGTCATAGGTGCTGTAGAGGAGGTGGGTGTAAAAGTTCCAGTTATTGTGAGACTAGAAGGCAACAACGCAAAGCTTGGTTCTAAAATATTGGCAGAAAGCGGGCTCAATATTATTGCGTCAACTAGTCTGACAGATGCTGCCCAGAAAGTAGTTAAAGCGGCAAAGGGAGGCAAGTAATGGCTATCTTGATAAATAAGAAAACTAGGGTTATCTGTCAGGGCTTTACTGGTGGCCAGGGCACTTTTCATTCAAGTCAAGCAATCGAATATGGTACTAGGATGGTAGGAGGTGTAACGCCAGGAAAAGGCGGCACAGTTCATTTAGGTTTACCTGTCTTTGATACCGTTGAAGAGGCTACTGATAAAACTAGAGCTGAGGTTTCAGTTATTTATGTTCCAGCACCTTTTTGCAAAGACTCTATAATGGAGGCGGCAAATGCCGGCATTAAGCTGATTATCTGCATTACCGAAGGCATCCCGACATTAGATATGTTAGCTTGCAAAGTTAGATGCGACGAAATGGGCGTTAGATTAATTGGTCCAAATTGCCCCGGTGTAATTACTCCCGGAGAATGCAAAATAGGCATTATGCCTGGAAGCATACATCTTCCTGGCAAGGTTGGTATTGTTTCACGATCTGGAACTCTTACCTATGAGGCGGTTAAGCAGACTACTGATTATGGTTTTGGTCAATCCACGTGTGTAGGTATTGGGGGCGACCCAATACCTGGGTCTAATTTTATCGATATCCTCTCATTATTCGAAGAAGATCCATCCACTGAAGCCATAGTAATGATCGGTGAAATTGGCGGCACTGCTGAAGAGGAAGCCGCAGCTTATATTAAGGAGTGTGTTTCTAAGCCCGTGGTTTCTTACATTGCCGGAGTAACAGCTCCTGCAGGCAAGCGTATGGGACATGCGGGCGCTATTATCTCTGGAGGCAAAGGCACCGCTGATGAGAAATTTGCAGCACTGGAAGATGCTGGAGTAAAAACAGTGCGTAGTCTTGCTGACATAGGAAAAGGGTTACAAGATATCACCGGTTGGTAAAATATTGAAAAATAAAAAATGGCTTGCTAAAGTCGTTTTTTATGGCCTACCATCTAGTCATTTGATGAATTTTTTGACTTAAGGTTGTTTTTTTTTCTATCGCCCCCATTTTATAAATTATGAGCACCTAGGTGCTTTACTAAAAATATTAGAAATCAATTAATAGGGAATTTTTATAACTATGGCTGTTGAAACTCGTGGTTTTCAGACGGAAGCAAAGCAGCTTCTGCACTTAATGATTCATTCTCTTTACAGCAATAAAGAGATATTTTTGAGAGAGTTGATTTCTAACGCATCTGATGCGGTTGACAAGCTTCGTTTTGAAGCCCTTACCGACTCCTCGCTTTATGAGGATTCTCCAGATTTAAGGGTGCGCATTAGCGCTGACTCTGAAGCAGGGACTATTACTATTGAAGATAATGGTATAGGGATGTCACGAGAGGAGGTCATTGACCATCTTGGGACAATTGCAAAATCAGGAACGGCTCAATTCCTAAGTAACCTGAGTGGCGATGAGAAAAAAGATTCACAATTAATAGGCCAGTTTGGAGTTGGATTTTACTCTGCATTTATTGTCGCGGATAAAGTTGTTGTTGAAACCAGAAGAGCTGGATTGCCAGCAGGCAAGGCTGTTCGCTGGGTGTGTGATGGCGACGCTGACTATACAATAGAAGATATTGAAAAATCAGATAGAGGAACGTCCATCATTTTATATTTAAAAGAGGATGAACTGGAATTTTCTGCAGATCTAAGGGTACGCAATACAATTAAGAAGTATTCAGATCATATCTCAGTGCCCATTGAAGTAAAAAAACCTTCACCTATCCTGCAGGGTGGGACCGAAGAGCCCAAAGAAGAAAAGAAAGCGAAAAAAACCAAAAAATCTAAGAAAAGTGAGAATGAAGAATTTCAGAGAGTGAACGCCGCCACAGCTCTTTGGACTCGACAAAAAAGTGACATCAAGGACGAGGAGTACCGAGAATTTTATAAATACCTATCCCACGATCTTCTTGACCCTTTGTCTTGGAGTCATAATCGAGTTGAAGGTAAGTTAGACTATACCAGTATACTTTTTATTCCCTCCAGTGCGCCTTTTGATCTTCATAATTATGAGGCATCTAGAGGCTTAAAGCTGTATGTTCAACGTACCTTTATAATGGATGATGCTTCGCAATTTCTGCCAAGATATCTTCGGTTTGTTAAGGGGGTCCTGGACTCTAGCGATCTTCCTTTGAATGTCTCTCGTGAAATACTACAAGGCAACTCAGACGTTGACAGTATGCGCAGCGCTTTAACAAAAAGAACGCTAGACATGCTGGAGAAAATGTCGAAAGATTTCCCTGATCAATATATGAGTTTCTGGTATATTTTTGGTAGTGTTCTTAAAGAAGGTCCCGCTGAAGATTTTGCTAATCGCGAGCGCATTGCAAGTTTATTTAAGTACTCTACTACTAAAACAGAAGGATCAGAGCAAACAGCAAATTTTGCTGATTATATAGCTCGCATGAAGGAAGGGCAGGATAAGATTTACTATCTTGTTGCAGAAAATTTAAATGCTGCCAGAAGTAGCACCTATCTTGAAATTTTTCAACAAAAAGATATTGAGGTTTTGCTTCTGACCGATAGGCTAGATGAGTGGACTCTATCTCATCTTTTTCAGTTTAATGGAAAGACTTTGCAGGATGTTACAAAGGGCGAGCTAGATGAATCTGTTTTTGGAGGCCCTGAGAAAGTGGATGAAAAAAATGAGATAGAGTCTTCAGGAATCATAGAAAAAATTAAAATCAACCTAGCTGGTCGAGTCGATGGTGTGCGTGAAACACGTCGATTGACGGGCTCTCCAGCATGCTTGGTTTATGCAGAGCACTCATTAAGCCCCCAAATGCGCAAAATGATGTCTGCAGCCGGGCAGGAAGTTCCAGAAGATTTGCCTGACCTTGAGATAAATCTTACACATTCCTTGGTTGCACTTCTTGGTAAAACTAGCAATGATCAAAAATTTAGCGAATTAACCGAACTTCTTTATGACCAGGCAATACTTTCTGCTGGGCAACAGTTAGATAATCCATCTTTGTTTATAAAAAGGCTCAATCAATTGTTGTTTGATGAAAAATCTGATTGATAGCTATAGCTTAAGAGTTAGAGCTATAATTCGACAAACAACATTGAAGTTAAATCATGGCCTCATTCGGTAAAATAGCAGTTTTGGGCGGAGGCAGTTTCGGTACTGCCTTATCTAATATGATCGCTGAAAATGGGCACAAAGTTGTTTTATGGATGAGAAGCGAAGAGAATGCCAGAAAATGTGCGCGCTCTCGCGAAAATACCAGATATCTACCAGGTTGTCTTCTTGATTCTAGACTGGAAATTTCTTCTGACCTGAAGGCTTCATTACAAGATGCTGATGTAGTATTTTTTTCTGTACCCAGCAAAGCATTCAGGAAACTAGCCAATAAGGCTAGAGGGTATATTACCTCAGGTATCCAGGTTATTAGTACAGCAAAAGGTATTGAGGCCGAGACATTTAAACTAATGAGTCAAATCCTTGAAGAAGAACTACCTCAAGCTCGGGTGGGCGTCATTAGTGGACCAAATCTCGCTATAGAAATTGCAAATAAAGTAATTACAGCTACCGTGGTAGCAAGTAATGATCCCCGAGTATGTTGCGATATCCAGCAATTATTAAGTTCGCGTTATTTTCGTGTTTACGCTAATTCAGATAGGCTTGGTGTCGAGCTTGCAGGAGCGTTAAAAAATATTTATGCCATTGCATCAGGTATTTCCGCGTCTATGAAAATGGGCCAAAATACAGTCAGCGTGCTTGTTACTAGAAGTCTGGCTGAAATGAGTCGATTTTCCGCTAGTCTTGGTGCTAACCCCATGACTTTTTTAGGGCTAAGTGGTGTCGGAGATCTTTTTGTGACCTGTACCTCGCCTTTAAGTAGAAATTATCAGATTGGTTTAGCCTTAGGTCGCGGTCTTTCTGTTGATGAGGCGGTGGCAGAAGTGGGGCATACAGCAGAGGGAATAAACACAACCAGAATGGTTAAAGAAAAGGCTGAAAAATTAAAAATCTATATGCCGCTTGTGAGTGCTTTATATGAAACAATGTTTAATGGTAGGCCTGTAGAAGAGGTTTTAGAAACCATGATGCTTTCTGAGCAAAATACCGATGTGGAGTTCACGAGTAAGTAATTTTTTACGTCTTACCGACCTGAAGACTAACAGTGAGAACTTAATGAAAAATCAAACTAAAATAAATTTGCGTAATATTGATAACTGGATTCGAGCTGTATACATGGTACTGTTTGGATTCCTATCTGTCATTTCCCGAATCGTTGTTTTTGTTGTTAGCTTCCTGCAGTTTGTAACAGTAATTTGGTCTGGAAAGATAAACAGAAACTTACAATTTTTTGGTCAGGGGGTTTCTATATGGACATGCCAAGCATTCCTCTTCTTAACCTACAATAATGACGAAAAACCGTTTCCTTTCTCTGACTGGCCTGAGGTTGAGTTGCCTATAGGGGTTGTTGACGAGAAAAATTCATCTGCTTCAGAAGTGGATGAAATAGATAGTGTGCCTGCTTTTGTTGAAAAAGATAGTAAAAAATTAGAGATATAGTTAAAGCCTAACAAATAAATAATTGTAGGCTATTTAGAGTGTATTGCTGATGAAAAAGGACTAATATGGTTTATTATAACTAGCTCTTTGGCCGCTATTTAGGCAATCAGTTTTTCTCAAGGATGCGGTGAGCTTAAGTTGATGTCTCACCTTTAGGGTATAAAAATCGTTTCGAGAGTTAATCTTTGAGGAGAAAAAGGAACTCGTTTCGCGTGGATTGCTGATCACGGAAACATCCTAGCATTGCTGAAGTTTTCATAATAGAGTTTTGCTTTTCTACGCCCCTCATCATCATGCACATATGCTTAGCTTCTATAATAACAGCAACTCCAGATGCCCCCGTGACATCTTCAATTGTTTTAGCGATCTGCGTTACTAGATTTTCTTGAATTTGTAGGCGCCTCGCAAACATGTCCACTATCCGTGCGATTTTTGATAGACCTAGAACTCTGCCGTTGGGAATGTAGGCTACATGGCACTTGCCAATAAATGGCAATAGATGATGTTCGCAGAGTGAGTAAAGTTCAATATCCTTAACTATAACCATTTCTCTAGATTCAGATGGAAATAAAGCGTGATTGATGATTTCTTCAAGATTCTGATGATAACCTCTGGTGAGGAAATTAAATGATTCTGAAGCCCGTTTGGGGGTGTCAATCAGGCCGGGTCTGGATATGTCTTCACCGGTAGATTCGATAATTTTTTTAAAGCAATCTGCAGTCATTAATGCCTTCTCAGTTCTTGATTTGATTGAAGCTCAATGAGTCTAAATAAATGAATTCTTGTTTTAAATCTATGATTTCTTGAGCGCTCACAATAGCATAAATGGTTGGACAAGTATTATAGCTATTGTAGTTTTTATGGCTAAATTAGTTAACAATTTCCATGTAGTATCTATCCGCGTAAAGATATATAGATTATCGTCTATAATATGGCAATAATTTTTTGTGTGCCTCTAACATTGTGATATTGTGAGATGAATATATTTGGATGTGTTTATGTCAGGCAATACTATTGGAAAATTGTTTTCTGTAACCACTTTTGGCGAGAGCCATGGGCCATCTTTGGGTTGCATTATTGATGGGTGTCCTCCTGGTCTTGAAATCTCTGAGGAAGATATACAGTACGATCTAGATCGACGCAAACCA
>CAWURY010000004.1:0-36208 GCA_963925605.1 uncultured Porticoccus sp.
TTAATTGTCCAGCCCAACTAGAGGCGCCCTCTGGAATCATGCCGTCCATGGAGACTGAATTATGCGACATATCTGTCGCTTTAAAATGGATGGTATCGCCTTTAGATACTTTAATCACAGCAGGCTCAAAAACCATACTTCCGCCGGAACCAGAATTTAACATCTTTATAATATGCTCTGAACCTTCTGAAAGTTCTACTTTTGGAGCAGATACAGTACTCACAATAGCCGGCATAGAAGTGGCTATATCTTTTTGTAAAACCACCTCACCTATCGGAGTGAGTCGTTCAGCAATTTCTTTTTCTTGTTGGGGGGTAAGTATCAATTCTTTTTCATCAGACCCACAACCTGCAATCCCTAGAAATATCACCAGTGATGCAACAGCAAAGCCCATTTTTGTAAATTGGCTCATTCTCTTCTCCATGTTATTCGTGCTTAAGGCAAGATAGGTACATATATTGCGAAAATATAAAGGTACATTATAGCGGCATAAATGCCAATCGTGAACGCTGTTTTCGCATTTAATGTTACATCATGTAGTCATTTTTACATGGTAGCATTCAACAAAAGCAGCTCCGCTCTTGTCTTGGGTGGAAAAATAAAGAAATACTCGATATTATGCAGCTCTCACAAAATCAGGCGCAACCAAGATTTAAGTTTAGAGAAATTGGGCCGGATATTCCTCCGATGAGCTCTACTTGCACTTTATAATTATAAATGCAGCTTTCATCAGGCAATTAACCCCACAGGAGAGCATCACGTGATCAAGCCTCATGGCTCGGCAAAACTAAATCCACTGTTTGTATATGATAAAGAAAAGCACGATAAGCTAACGCAAGAGGCATCCTGCTTGCCTTCTCTGGTCATGAATTCTTCAGCTGCAGCCAATGCGGTGATGCTGGGTGCCGGCTACTTTAACCCCTTGAAGGGCTACATGAATCTCAAAGATACGCTAAGTGTTGCCAAAACCTTACATACAACACAGGGATTATTTTGGCCAACGCCAATCATCAATCTCACTGATGACATTAGTGAGATAAAAAGCGTTAAACGTATTGCTTTAAGGGACCCAAACACTCAGAGTCATCCGGTCATGGCCATCATGGACGTGGATGATATCGAGTTAGTTTCCGATGAAGCAATTCAAGCTGTAGCAAAAGAAATTTTTGGTACCGCGGACCCCAAGCACCCAGGATTTTCTACATTTTCTAGCTTAGGTAATCACCTAATTTCTGGAAAAATTGAAGTGCTAAATTTCAGTTATTTTAAGCATGATTTTCCAGATACGTTTAGAACAGCACAAGAGATCCGTGATGAAATTCAAGCTCGAGGCTGGGAAAAAGTTGTAGCTTTTCAAACTCGAAATCCTATGCATCGAGCTCATGAAGAGCTATGTCGCATGGCAATGGAGCGACTTGATGCAGATGGTGTAATCGTTCATATGCTGCTCGGCAAATTAAAGCAAGGTGACATTCCTGCATCTGTTCGTGATGACTGCATTCGAAAGATGGTGGAATTGTACTTCCCAGAAAATTCAGTCATGGTTAATGGGTATGGCTTCGATATGCTTTATGCTGGCCCAAGAGAAGCAGTTCTTCATGCTGTTTTCCGACAAAACATGGGTGCCACACACTTAATTGTGGGTCGAGATCATGCTGGTGTCGGAGATTACTATGGAGCGTTTGATGCTCAAACAATTTTTGATGAAAAAGTACCAGCTGGCTCACTTGAGATAGAAATTTTTCGCGCAGACCACACTGCATATTCAAAAAAATTAGACAAAGTAGTAATGATAAATGAAGCGAAAGATCACACAAAAGAAGACTTTATCATACTATCTGGCACTAAAGTTCGGCAAATACTAAGCGAAGGGATTGCTCCTCCTCCGGAATTTTCCCGACCAGAAGTAGCAAAGATACTCATGGAGTATTATCAATCTGAAAATAGCAGCTAAGGGTTAGCCGGCTCTGTCCAGTTTTCTACACTTGTTCTAACTCTATGAGGGTGCCGCATAAATCCTTTGGGTGAAGAAATATAACAGGCTTCCCGTGAGCGCCAATTTTAGGCTCCCCGCTGCCCAGCACTCGTAACCCTTGACTAATGCACTTTTCCTTTGCATCAATAAGATCTTCAACCTCATAACAAATATGGTGCATGCCTCCATCAGGATTACGCTCTAAAAACTTAGCTATTGGGGAATCCGTTCCAATAGGCAGAAGTAGTTCTATTTTAGCATTAATTAATTCTATAAATACTACTCGCACACCGTGTTCTGGTAGGTCCACTGGAACAGAGACTTTTGCGCCTAATGCGTCACGATATACAGCTACAGCTTTACCAAGATCAGGCACGACAATGGCTATATGATTAAGATTTCCAATCATGGGTCACCTTCTTATTTCGGGATTTGCGCCTATTTTTCATTTACTGCCTAAATGTTTGAATCAGTCTCTTTGCTGCAACCGTAGGAGGCAATAAGCCTTCCTTTACCTCGCGCTCCAAATCTTTAGCTAGGGCCATAACTGACTTATTTTCTTTTAGTTCTGCCAGAAGTTCATCGGCCGTTTCACTCCACATCCAAGCACAGGATTGCGCCGTTCGACGTGATGATATTTCTCCAGCATGCCCCAATAAACTCCGATACTCAATAACAGCGCGCCATACCCCATCAATACCTTGGTTAGTAAGACCAGATATTGCCTGCACCCTAACCTTCCAATTCAGACTCCGACTATGCAGAAAATGTAACGCCAACTGGTAGTCAGAAACTGTACGGTTAGCGGCAGGCAAGTGCTCTCCATCAGATTTATTTACAAGAATCAAATCAGCAAGTTCTATAATGCCGCGCTTAATTCCTTGGAGCTCATCGCCACTGCCAGGAGATAACAATAGTAGAAACATATCTGTCATCTCTGCCACAAGGGTTTCCGATTGGCCAACTCCAACAGTCTCCACAAAAATCACATCAAAACCGGCCGCCTCGCATAGAAATAACGTTTCTCGGGTTCTTCGAGTCACCCCGCCTAATGTTTTACCTGCTGGAGAAGGGCGAATATATGCATTCTCTTTTCTTGATAAGACTTCCATGCGCGTCTTATCTCCCAGTATAGAACCTCCACTGACAGAGGAAGTCGGATCTACTGCCAAAACGGCAACTCTATGACCCTGATCAATAACATAATTGCCAAATGATTCGATAAAAGTTGATTTACCTACCCCTGGAGCACCAGAAATTCCAATCCTAATAGAATTACCAGTATGCGGTACAAGAAGCTCGAGTAACTTTAATGCATCCTCTCGGTGAGCCGGAAGAGCTGATTCAACTAAAGTGATAGCCTTAGATAAAGCCCGTCTGTCACCAAGCAGTACATTTTTTGCCAACTCGCTACAAGTCAACTGCAATATTATCACCCCTTCAGCGCAATATTATTTTCTTTAAAGCATCGAATCCAAAATAATACAGCCACAAGCACATATTATTTACTTAAATTCAATAATTAACTGCCCAACCGCTAGGATATCTCCAACATTAGCCGAGGTCTTTTTAACTACTCCTTCGGAAATAGCATACAAGCTATTTTCCATTTTCATGGCTTCTACAACTGCCAACTCTTGCCCTATTTTAACAATATCTCCAACCTTTACTGTTAACTTAACAAGTAACCCAGGCATTGGGGAAAGTAAGTATTTAGACATATCGGGCGGCTCTTTAGTCAACATATGGCAATTAAGTTCTGCCATCCTAGGAGAGACCACAAGAGCTTCTTTTTTTGCACCTCGGTGAAATAAATGAAGGAATCTTCCCGTTTCATCTACTTGAAGGCAAATAGTCCTGCCATTCATGTTTGCCTTAAATAAAGCTTCGCCGATACACCAATCAGTTGCAATACAATAAATTGTATCGTCAAGTGTAACGTTATAAATTTGATTAGCATGTTCAACTGTTACTTGATGTGCAGCAGCCCCATTGTCCATAATGACAACTAGCTCTTCTAGCGGAACATACTCACGACCAGACAGTTGACCGGAAATCATAGCGCCTCTGTCATTATGCTTTTTACGAATTACTGCGGCCACTACAATACAGATAGCAGGATCATCCTGAAATACGAGATCAGAGTTAAATCCGTTTGGATATTCATCGCTAATAAAGTTAGTTGTGAGCTCTCCAGAGCTAAAACGAGGATGGGCTATAAGAGCACTCAAAAAACTAATATTGTGTTGGACCCCACGAATATAATAGGCATCCAAAGCATCCATCATCCTCTCAATGGCCTCGCTGCGATCAGATCCGTAAGTTATTAGCTTTGAAATCATAGGGTCATAAAACCTTGACACCTCGCCGCCTTCAGTGACCCCGGCGTCAACTCGCACCCCTTCACCTTGCGGTGAAATATAACGCTCCAGTCTACCCATGGAAGGCATAAAATTTAAAAATGGATCCTCTGCATAAACACGGGCCTCTATGGCCCACCCTTGAGGACATATATCCCCTTGAGACAAAGGAAGTTTTTCTCCCGCAGCAACACGAATCATCAACTCAACTAGATCGAATCCAGTTACTGCCTCTGTAACCGGGTGTTCTACTTGCAGGCGAGTATTCATTTCTAAAAAATAAAAATTCATATCTGCATCTACAATGAATTCAACTGTACCTGCAGACTGATAATCGACAGCCTTGGCTAATAGCACAGACTGCTCTCCCATTTTCTTCCGAACTGCTTCTGTTAGAAATGATGAAGGGGCTTCTTCTATGACCTTCTGATGACGACGCTGAATAGAGCATTCACGTTCGCCTAAATAAACTATATTTCCAAACCCATCAGCCATTATTTGGATCTCGATATGACGCGGGTCTTTAATATATTTCTCAACAAAAATACGCCCATCTCCAAAACTAGAAAGAGCCTCACTTGTTGCACGCTCAAAACCATCTATGCATTCTTTTTCGTTCCAGGCCACACGCATACCTTTGCCACCACCTCCAGCAGAAGCTTTTAGCATAACTGGGAACCCAATACCTTGTGCAATTTCTACAGCTTCGTCAGAATTTTTTACGATCCCGTCATATCCAGGCACCGTATTGACGCCAGCCTTAGCGGCAATTGCCTTGGAGGTTATTTTATCTCCCATAGCATCTATGGCTTTTACACTAGGGCCAATAAAAGAGATGCCCGCGAAGTCCAGAGCTTGGCAGAGTTTTTTATTTTCAGACAAAAAACCATAGCCGGGATGGACTGCATCAGCTCCTGAGAGCTTGCAGGCATCTATAATTTTTTCAATCACAAGGTAGCTTTCTGCAGAGGGTGATGGACCAATATATACAGACTCATCGGCCGTCATCACATGCAAAGCATCTCTATCTGCATCTGAGTAGACTGCCACAGTTGCAATACCCATAGCCTTTGCTGTTCGGAATATACGGCAAGCAATCTCACCCCTGTTTGCTACAAGAATTTTTTTAAACATACACTATCTTCTATTAAAAATTACATTCATATCGAGCAGTAAATTTAAGAATTTTTAGCTACCTATAAAGGAATATTTCCATGTTTTCGCCACGGATTTTCTATTTCTTTGTTGCTTAGCATGGCAAGCGAGCGAGCGATTCTCTTTCTGGTATCTCGAGGCAAAATAACATCGTCGATATACCCGCGTTTTCCCGCTATAAAAGGATTGGCAAATTTTTCACGGTATTCTATCTCTCTCGCTTTAATTTTTTCTGCATCCCCAATGTCTTTTCTGAAAATAATTTCCACTGCACCCTTTGACCCCATTACAGCAATCTCTGCTGTTGGCCATGCAAGGTTCACATCTCCACGAAGATGTTTAGATGACATCACATCATAAGCGCCGCCATAAGCTTTACGTGTTATTACTGTCACTTTGGGCACAGTGCATTCAGCATAAGCATACAATAGTTTAGCACCATGCTTGATGATACCCCCATACTCTTGACGAGTCCCTGGCATGAACCCAGGGACATCAACAAACGTTAGTACCGGGATATTAAATGCGTCACAAAAACGTATAAAACGTGCGCCTTTCTTTGATGCATCGATATCCAAGCAACCAGCAAGTACTAATGGCTGATTGGCGACAACTCCCACCGTAGATCCGTTAATGCGAATAAACCCAATGATTAAATTAGCTGCATAACTAGGCTGTATTTCAAAAAAATTTCTTTCATCGGCAACCTTGATAATAAGCTCTTTCATATTGTAGGGCTTGTTAGGATCATTAGGAATTAGTGAGTCTAAAGAGTTTTCAATGCGATCTACAGGATCATCTGTTGGCCATACAGGCGGTTTTTCGCGATTATTTGCTGGCAAAAAAGAGAAAAAATGCCGCAAATTGAGCAGGGCATCTATATCGGATTCAAAGGCCCAATCAGAAACACCTGATTTACTAGAATGGGTTATCGCACCGCCAAGCTCTTCCGCTGTGACTATTTCATGAGTAACAGTTTTAACAACATCGGGTCCCGTTACGAACATATAAGAGCTATCCTTAACCATGAAAATAAAATCTGTGATTGCCGGCGAATAAACAGCGCCGCCTGCACAGGGACCCATAATCATAGAAATTTGAGGAATAACCCCTGAAGCCATAACATTCTGTTGAAATACATCTGCATAGCCGCCTAAAGAGGCTACGCCTTCCTGAATCCTTGCGCCACCGGAATCATTCAGGCCAATAATTGGTGCGCCAACCTTGATTGCCTGCGCCATTACTTTGCATATCTTTTCAGCATGTGTTTCTGATAATGAACCACCAAAAACTGTAAAATCCTGACTATACAAGAATACTAGCCTGCCATTAATAGTACCGTATCCGGTCACCACGCCATCGCCAGGAATATGCTCTTTATCGACATCAAAATCTGTACAACGATGCTCTACAAAGATATCCCATTCTTCAAATGTATCTCGATCAAGCAGCAACTCAATACGTTCTCTAGCGGTTAACTTGCCCTTATGATGTTGAGCATCGATGCGTTTTTGGCCACCGCCAAGGTATGCTTGTTTTCTTTTTTCTGCTAGCTGT
Organism: uncultured Porticoccus sp.; assembly: GCA_963925605.1. Lineage (GTDB taxonomy): Bacteria > Pseudomonadota > Gammaproteobacteria > Pseudomonadales > Porticoccaceae > Porticoccus. Next base: position 7,048 of record CAWURY010000004.1, read on the forward strand.
TCGATAACCTCATGCATTCTATTCCCCTATTGTTCATTACCAGAATTTTTACAAAGTAATTCGAGAATTTCTGCAGCAGCAGATGGGATATTCGTGCCTGGACCATATATAGCAATAACCCCGGCATCGTAGAGCTCCTGATAATCTTGAGGTGGAATAACGCCACCGCAAACTACTTTAATTTCTACTGCCCCATGATCAGCTAAAGCTTTAATCAGCTGAGGCACCAATGTTCTATGTCCGGCGGCCTGAGAAGAGACTCCCACTATATGGACATCATTTTCGATTGCCATACGAGCAGCTTCTTTTGGGGTTTGGAACATGGGGCTAATATCCACGTCAAAACCAATATCAGCAAATGCTGTAGCAATCACCTTGGCTCCACGATCATGTCCGTCTTGTCCCATTTTTGCCACCAGCATGCGTGGCCGCCTACCAGTATCGATAGCAAAGGCTTTTACTTTTTCCTGTATGGCAGAAAATTCTTTGTCCCCCTCATAGGCGGAACCATACACACCGCTAATAGTTCTTGTCACAGCCTGATGCCTTCCCCACTTTTTTTCTAACGCAAAAGAAATTTCACCAACTGTTGCTCGAAACCGAGCAGCATTTACCGCTAACTCTAACAAGTTTCCCTGCCCTGTTGTCGCTGATTCAGCAAGGACATCAAGAGCATTCTGACACAAAATATCATCACGTTCTTTGCGAATTTTTTTCAATTTTCTAATTTGAGAGTCACGGACAGAGGAGTTATCGATATCAAGAATCTCTATGTTTGGCTCTTCTGTTAACTGAAATTTGTTGACACCAACAATAACCTCTTCGCCTCGATCAATTCTTGCTTGTCTTAATGCTGCCGCTTTCTCTATACTTAATTTAGGCATGCCAGTTTCAACTGCTTTGGTCATTCCCCCCATATCTTCCACTTCATCAATTAATTCTCGAGCCGCTTTGACCAGTTGATCGGTCAGCGTCTCTATGTAGTAAGACCCAGCCAAGGGATCCGCCACATGAGTAACGCCTGTTTCTTCCTGGATCACTAGCTGAGTATTTCTAGCGATACGAGCAGAAAATTCTGTTGGCAAACCAAGAGCCTCGTCGAATGCATTGGTGTGCAATGATTGTGTACCTCCAAGGACAGCAGACATAGCCTCAATGGTTGTTCTGATTATATTATTATAAGGATCTTTGCTGGTTAGGCTGACACCAGAAGTTTGGCAGTGCGTACGGAGAACTAATGATGCTTCATTTTTGGGAGAAAATTTCTCTTTCATCAATGTTGCCCATAAGATTCTAGCTGCACGAAGTTTTGCTATTTCCATAAAAAAATTCATGCCAGTTGCAAAAAAGAACGACAGTCTGGGGGCAAAATTATCAATATCTAGGCCGCTACTTATAGCTGTTCGTGCATATTCAATACCATCTGCAATCGTAAAAGCTAACTCTTGGACATTGGTCGCTCCGGCTTCCTGCATATGATATCCAGAAATAGAAATAGAATTGAATTTAGGCATATACTTAGAAGTGTAGCCGATGATATCAGCGACAATACGCATCGATGGAGCGGGAGGATAAATATAGGTGTTTCGAACCATAAATTCCTTAAGAATATCATTTTGCAAGGTGCCCATGAGCGCTTCAGTTTTCACGCCTTGCTCTTCAGCAGCAACAATAAAGCTTGCCATGACCGGCAATACAGCTCCATTCATAGTCATAGAAACTGAGACTTTATCTAAGGGAATATCTCTAAAAAGGATCTTCATGTCTTCAACAGAATCAATGGCAACGCCGGCCTTCCCAACATCACCCTCAACACGTTCGTGATCGGAGTCATAACCGCGGTGTGTAGGTAGGTCAAACGCTACAGATAACCCTTGTTGGCCGGCCTCTAAGTTGCTACGATAAAACGCATTGGATTCTTCTGCAGTAGAAAATCCCGCGTACTGCCGAATGGTCCAAGGGCGCCCTGCATACATTGTAGCTTTTGGGCCACGGTTAAATGGCATGAAACCAGGAAGACTTTCCTGATATTCCAGCCCAGCAACATCTTCAGAGGTGTACAGAGGTTTAATTTCTATTCCCTCTGGGGTTTTCCACAGCAAGCGATCTAGAGTCTGGCTCTTGATTTCTTTTTTAGCCAAATCTACCCAATTGGAATAATTGGGTTTAGATCCATCTGTCATTGGAGGCGTCCTTTCATTAAGTTAAATCATGACCGCATAGGCATTACCCGCCAGCATAACAAAGTGTTGTAATATTTTTACTATGGAAGATCCATAACATATACACAAGGTCTAATTTTACCTCAAAAACTCACTAATTATTTCATAAAATAAATCAAATATACTGCTATAATGTTTTTTTATCAAAATAAACTCACTAATTTTATAAACTCACTAATGGATTGAGCTATCGCTACAATTTCACATCATCACATCCTATCCTGTCTTTACGGTGTACATCGAAATCATCTCAGTCCTAAGGTGTTGTTGGCGAGAGCTGGGATTAATCCAACCTTTATAAAGCAGACGGAGGGTAGAGCCCATGTCGATCAAGCGGCACGACTTTTCCGCTTAGTTCAGCAAGAGCTAAATGATGAATTTATGGGATTTACTGCGCAGCCATGCAAATATGGGATATTTCGCATGTTTTGCGAGGTTTCAAGTGAATGTAAAACATTAGGGGACTTGTTGACGAAAATGGTTCTTTTTTATAATTTGATTACAGATTCTGTAAAAATACAACTCCACACAAACGAAAACAACACAACTGAGCTGCAATTCAATTTAACCCAACCTGAGCTTGACCCTAAACACTTTTTAGCTGAGTGGTTGCTAGTGACATGGCATCGATTCTCTAGCTGGTACATAGCAGAAAATATCCGCCTAACAGGCACTTCTTTTAGTCACGAAATGCCACCCCACATAAAAGAGCTTAAGGTTATGTTCCCTGGAAGCCTGTCATTTAAGCAGGCAAAAACTAGCATCTCTTTTTCTCATAAATATCTAACAAAATTGTTAGTGCGAACGACCAAAGAATTAAATGTATTTCTAACCGATCACCCTGCAGAAATTATGACAATTACAGGTAAATCAACTAGTCTAGAATCTCAAATTGAAAGAGAAATTATGCGGACTAGTTCGAAAAAACTTGTTTTTCCACGCATAGAATACTTGGCTGAACTTCTAAACCTAAAAACTTTAACCTTCTATAGGCGACTAAAAGATGAAGGCACTAGCTATCAAAAGATAAAAGATAACATGCGACGCGAAATAGCTATCAACAAGCTGGTAGAAAATAAGCTCTCCGTTGAAGAGATATCAGAAATAGTTGGCTTTATGGAACCCAGATCGTTTACTAGGGCTTTTAAACATTGGACGGGTTTGACTCCAAGAGCTTATTCCAAGTATCAGTTATTGAAATAAAATACTAAGCATTTTGTCTAAATATTTTGCTTGTATTTAACTAGGGTGCATATGAACAAGACTTTGATTTTAAATGATTTGTCATTACTCAAAACTCGGTCTTTTATTGATGGAGAGTGGATATCTTCTGATACCGGGAATATTCTTGCCGTAAAAAATCCAGCCAATGGAAATGTCATTGCCAATATCACCAAATGCGGCGTTACGGAAACCAAGAGAATGATTAGGGCAGCAAGCGTAGCTCAAAAACTATGGGCCAAGACGAACGCCAAAGATCGATCAAAATTGATGCGCAAATGGTACAACCTGATTATTGACAACAAAGAAGATCTTGCTCAAATTCTTACAGCAGAGCAAGGCAAGCCTGTGACTGAAGCACGAGCAGAAATTGTCTATGGGGCAAACTATATTGAATGGTTCGCAGAGGAAGCAAAACGCATCTACGGAGATCTGATACCTGCGCCAACAAATGATAAAAAGCTATTCGTCATCAAGCAGCCAATAGGCGTTGTAGCATGCATTACTCCTTGGAATTTCCCTTGCGCTATGTTAGCTAGAAAAATTGCTCCAGCATTGGCTGCTGGATGTACAGTTGTATGTAAACCTGCCAGCGAGACGCCTCTTTCCGCAATGGCTCTCGCTGCTTTGGCTGAACGAGCTGGCATTCCAAAGGGTGTTGTAAATATACTAGTTGGCGACCCCGAAGAAATCGGATCTGAACTCACTAGCAGCCCATTGGTAAAAAAATTGTCTTTTACTGGGTCTACAGCAGTAGGAAAAAAGATCATGGCTGCCAGTTCAAGCACTGTTAAACGAACTTCTATGGAGTTAGGAGGCAACGCACCATTTATCGTATTTGATGATGCAGATATAGATCTTTCTGTGCGGGGAGCCATGGCCTCAAAATATAGGAATGCCGGTCAAACATGCATCTGCGCCAATCGATTTCTGATCCAATCGGGAATTTATGAAGAGTTTTCTGAAAAGCTCACCAAGGCCGTAGGGGAGCTTTCCTTGGGCTTCGGTGCTGCAGAAAATACCTCTATTGGACCCCTCATCAATGAGCAGGCTGCTGACAATGTTTGCGCCCTTATTAAGGATGCCACCAAAAAAGGTGCAAAAGTACTCATCGGTGGAGGTCGTTCAAAACTAGGCCGTAATTTTATAGAACCCACGGTTCTTCGCAATGTCACTAAATCTATGCGAATTTTTTCTGAAGAAATTTTTGGCCCTGTGGCCCCTTTATTTAAATTCAACACTGAAGCTGAAGCTATCGCATTAGCGAATGACACAGAGTATGGCTTAGCAGCCTATTTTTATACTCTTAACAGCAATCGAATTTGGCGAGTTGCAGAACAACTAGAGTATGGTGTCGTTGGAATCAATGAAAGTATGATCTCAAATGAAATGGCTCCTTTTGGTGGTATAAAAGAATCAGGCCAAGGCCGAGAAGGCTCAAAATACGGCCTTGATGACTACCTAGAACTGAAATATATTTGCCTTGGTGGACTGGAGCCATAAGATGGCATATTTAATTGATGTTATAACTTCAGTTGTTAAAAATAATTTTTTACCAAAAACTTACTAGTCCAAATCAACTGACAATTGTGAAATTAAAATACTCTACTCAAGGTACCGGCGAACCCCTGATATTACTGCACGGCATGTTTGGCTCCAGAAGTAATCTGAGCTTATTGCGTGGGGCACTCTCAGATAAATATATGGTCATCGCACCGGATCTTCGAAACCATGGTAGATCTCCCCATAGCGAGGAAATGAACTACTCCTGCATGGCCAATGATATTATCGAGCTGATGAATGATTTAAGTCTTGGCCAGACGACCTTGATTGGCCACTCCATGGGCGGAAAAATTGCTATGCAGGTAGCACTGAATCACGCCAACAGGGTTGGCAAAATTGTCATTGCAGATATTTCACCTATCAACTATGAGCCTGATCGTCATAGTGAAGTAATTGCAGGGCTAAATACCCTAATTGAAGCAAGGCCATCCTCCAGAATAGAGGCAGATAAATTACTATCATCCTATATTAAAAACGGGATAACTAGGACGTTTCTTTTAAAGAATATTATTCGCAGACTAGATGGAAAATTTGACCTACGGCTTTCTATGAAAGGCATTACCGCTAATTACTATAACAAGCTAACCTCAGCTCCTACCGGACAACCGTTTACAGGGTCTTCTCTTTTTGTAAAGGGAGAGAATTCTCCATACATACAAGACAAACATCTTGATGAGATATTAAGATTATTTCCTAAAGCACAACTGAAAACTATAAATAATGCCGGCCACTGGCTGCATACTGAAAAGCCAAAGGAATTTAATCAAATTATTATCAATTTCTTGAATCTATAGGTCGGTCTAAAATAGATATCTCGAAGCTGATCATTCATAATCCGAAATTGACACACAAGCACAAATTAAATTTTTGTCACCATGTACATTATCAATTCTGCCCACTGGAGGCCAATACTTCGAGTCTCTTAGAGATGCGAGCGGGTAGGCTGCTTTCTCTCTTGAATAGCTTCTATTCCAGTTGTCGGCTACTACCACATCAGCAGTATGAGGTGCATGGCAGAGAGGGTTATCATCCGCAGGATACTCGCCTTTTTGGATAGAGAAAATCTCCTTGCGGATTTCTAGCATAGCATCACAAAAACGATCTAGTTCATTCTTTGATTCACTTTCAGTGGGCTCAATCATCAGGGTGCCTGGAACAGGAAATGACATGGTAGGAGCATGGAAGCCATAATCAATGAGCCGCTTTGCTAGATCATCGACTGAAACTCCAGTATCATCCTTAATCTTTCGTAAATCTATAATACATTCATGGGCGACTCGATCATTCGCTCCCGTATAAAGAATTGTGTAATCATTTTTGAGGCGCTCTGCAATATAATTTGCGTTTAAAATAGCTATCTCTGTCGCATGTTTTAATCCTTCCGATCCCATCATTTTCATGTACATCCAAGTTATTGGAAGGATACCGGCACTGCCCCATGGGGCAGATGAAACGGCACTCACAATAGAGTCTCGAGCGAACTTTCGATGTCCTGGTAAATAGGGTGCTAAATGCTGGCTAACTGCAACAGGGCCAACTCCAGGACCACCACCACCATGAGGGATACAAAAGGTCTTATGCAGATTTAAATGAGAAACATCGCCACCAAACTTTCCTGGCCTACAAAGACCGACCATAGCATTGAGATTGGCTCCATCAATATAAACCTGGCCCCCGTGCTGGTGGACTATATCGCAAATTTCAATAATACCCTCTTCAAATACCCCATGTGTTGAAGGGTAAGTCACCATAATAGCCGCTAAATTACCAGCGTGCTCCTCGGCCTTCGCTCGAAGTTCTTGTAGATCAACATTCCCATTTTCGTCGCAACTAGTTACCACCACTGTCATACCGCACATCTGAGCAGAAGCAGGATTTGTGCCATGAGCAGAATTAGGAATTAAACATATATTGCGATTTGAATCCCCTCGGCTCGCATGATAGGCGCGAATGGCTAGCAATCCAGCATATTCCCCCTGAGATCCCGCATTGGGCTGCAAAGAAACTGCATCATAGCCTGTCACAGCACAGAGCATCGACTCAACTTCTTTAATCATTTCTGTATAACCTGCCGTTTGGTCAAATGGAGCAAAGGGATGAATATTTGCAAATTCTGGCCAACTGACAGGTATCATTTCTGCTGTAGCGTTCAATTTCATTGTGCATGAACCAAGGGGTATCATTGCACGATCCAATGCAATATCTTTGTCTGAAAGTTTTCGCAGATAACGAAGCATCTCTGTCTCTGAGTGGTAAGTATTGAATACCTGATGAGATAAAGGAATATCTTCGCGTAACAATCCAGATGGCACCCCGCTGAGCGCCAAAGGCTCCATCTCATTGACGGTTAAATTCGTATTGTTATTAAACACACGCCAAAGAATTTCTAAATCTGCTGAACAAGTAGCTTCATCAAAAGAAACACCCAGATGAAGCTCATCGATTATTCGCAAATTAAATCCTGCAGAAACAGCTGATTTGTGGATTTTTGAAGTATTTTTACCTGTAGCTACAGTAAGCGTGTCAAAAAAACTATCATTCACTGGCATGCACCCAATTCTCTTTAAGCCAGCTGAAAAAATAGCTGTGAGGCAATGTACTTTTTGAGCAATACGCTTAAGTCCAACAGGGCCATGGTAGACTGCATACATGCTTGCCATAACCGCTAAAAGCGCTTGCGCAGTACAGATATTACTAGTGGCCTTTTCTCGACGGATATGCTGTTCTCGAGTCTGCAAAGCCAACCGATAAGCTGGCTTCCCGCTGCTATCAAGAGAGACGCCAACTAAACGGCCTGGCAGTGAACGCTTAAATAGGTCTTTGGTCGCCATATAAGCCGCATGCGGTCCTCCGAAACCTAGCGGGACACCAAATCTCTGGGTGCACCCTATGGCCACATCAGCGCCTATATTACCAGGACTTTTGAGCAACAATAAGCTTAAGATATCTGCGGCCATAACTACTAATGCTTGTTTCTGATGAGCAATTTTGACAACTCCACTAAAATCTCTAATTGCTCCATCTTCACCTGGATACTGCAGTAGCACTCCAAACAAATCATACTTCTCGATCTCAGATGGATCCCCTACAACAACATCCAAACCCATTGGCTCTGCTCGAGTCTTAATTACATCAATTGTTTGCGGGAAACAATGCTTATCAACAAAAAATACCACACTTTTAGATTTCGACATCCGCCGACACAGTGTCATCGCCTCAGCCGCTGCAGTTCCTTCGTCTAGCAACGATGCGCTTGCTAAATCCATTCCAGTAAGATCAGTAATCATTGTCTGAAAATTTAGCAATGCCTCAAGTCGTCCTTGAGAAATTTCAGGCTGATAAGGGGTATAGGCGGTATACCAGGCCGGATTTTCTAATACATTTCGCAAAATCACATTGGGTGTGATGGTGTTATAGTAGCCTTGGCCAATAAGAGTTTTTAGCACCTTATTCTTTCTGGCGATGCTTGCTAATTTGTCCAATGTTTCTTGCTCTGTTGCCGCGACCCCTAAATCAAGAGACTCGGAAAAACGAATTTTTTTCGGGACCACCGCATCAATGAAAGAGTCCAAAGATTCATATCCGATACTCTGGAGCATTGCTAGCTTGTCTTCATCGGAGGGGCCTATATGTCGACGAATAAACTCGTTATTATTAGACAGATCTATTAATAATTTCATGCAGTAATATCTCTATATTTTTAATTAATATTTCGTTGATGTTAAGTCTTTAATCGATAAAAAAATAATTAGACCGGCTTTTTATCCGCGATAATAACGATTTGGCACAAATGGCATTTTTTGAACAGAAACTGGGTGCACTTTGCCGCGCACAATTGCTCCAAATTCAGTACCTATTTTTGAATACTTTGCCTTTACATAACCCATAGCTAGCGGAGCATCAAGGCTTGGACCAAAGCCGCCACTAGTGACAACACCGATGACTTCGTTTTTTTTGTTTACAAGTTCAGCGCCTTCTCGAACTGGCGCTCTTCCTTCTATTTTAAGGCCAACACGCTTTCGTGTAGCGCCATGCATTGTCTCTCGAAAAATAATGTCAGCGCCAGGAAAGCCCCCAGATTTCTCACCATCTGAACGACGGGACTTGCTGATACTCCAAAGCAAAGAAGCCTGAATAGGAGTAGTCTGGGCATTAATGTCATGGCCATGGAGACAAAGTCCTGCCTCTAATCTTAATGAGTCCCTAGCACCCAAACCAGCAGCCTTTACCCGTTCATAAGATAATAGCTTACGAGCCAATAATTCAGAAGATTCAGGCGGGACGGAGATCTCGAATCCATCTTCGCCGGTATAGCCAGAGCGAGTTATATAGCAGTCAATCCCAGCTAAATTAACGCGGGCACCTGACATGAATAGCATTTCTTGTGACTCCGGAGCCAAATCTTTCATTACTTGTGCGGCAGCAGGTCCTTGCAACGCAAGCAATCCTTGGTTCTCCATGTGATGGATATGGAATCTATCAAGATTATCTCTAAAATATTCAAGATCCCGATCCTTGCAGTCTGCATTAACGACAAGAAAAAAACAGTCCTCTGCCCACCGTGCAATCATCAAATCATCGAGAATGCCTCCATCATCATTAGTCAGCAAAGCATAGATCTGCTTATTAACACCTAGATTCTCCAACTCAACAGGAATTAATGCCTCTAGGGCTTTCGCCACACCTTTTCCTGTAATAGTTATTTGCCCCATATGAGAAACATCGAATAATCCGGCATGTTGACGGGTATGCAAATGCTCTGTTTTTACGCCGTCTGGATATTGCACTGGCATCGCATAGCCCGCAAAAGCTATCATGCGTCCATCTAATTGCAAATGAAGATCCTTAAGTGGCGTGGACTTAAGCTCACTACTGTTATTTTTGTTCATAGCTATAATTTTCTAAATGTAGGCAAGGGCATATAAAAGTGTCATCTTAACGCTCATGTATAAATTGGTAAAATTAATAGTTAAAATACATTCATAAATAATTTAAATACTACTAAATTAAACAATATGACTGATATTCCTACAGCACTCCTTAGATCATTCGTTACTGTCATCGAACTGGGCGGTTTCACCCAAGCTGCGGAATGGCTAGGCCGGTCGCAACCAGCAATTAGTCTCCAGATAAAGCGTCTGGAAGAAATGCTTGGACAGACTCTACTTGTTCGAAGTCGGCAACAATTAGAGCTTAGCCCATCAGGGCATTTGTTATTTAAATACGCAAAACAAATTTTAGCTATAAATGATGAGGCTTTATCTCGGTTGAGCAAGAGCTCGATAAGCGGTCAAATTCATTTTGGCATTCCCAGTGAATTTGCCACCACCTTACTACCAAAAATCGTAGGTCGTTTTGCGCAAGCATACCCAAATGTCACTCTTGAGGTCACTTGCGCTTTAAGCAAAGATCTTCTATCTACGTCAGGCCGCCTTCGTTATGACCTGATTCTAGCGCTGCATGACGATCCATTCTCAGCTGGAAACAACCTTGTCAAAGAAGACACTTTAGTCTGGGTGAGTGGCACTGATAGTGATGCCCACTTACAAATGATACTGCCATTAATTGCCGCGCCTGAAGGATGTATCTATCGAAAACGAGGAAAAGAAACCCTCCAGAAAAATCAAAAATCTTGGCGTATTGTATATACAATACCTGACCTAACGGGCATTCAAGCGGCTATTAATGAAGGGTTAGGGGTAACAGTTTTAGCCAAAAGCACTGTTCCTGCAAATCTACGCATATTAAATAATAATGCGAAACTTCCGAAACTCGGAAAGGTTGGGATTAGCCTCATATCTCAAAATAGTGACCCCAGTGAAGCGATTACCAGGCTAATGGAGTTTGTTAAAGCCTCACTTTAACTTAACCACATTTTGACTCGCCACAATTCAGGCAAGTCATACACCCATCCATTAAAATAGTAGCTTTGGTCATGCACTTCTGGCAAAGACTGGCACTGAAAGGAAAAGCATTATCTGTCTTTCTATTATTGTCGGCAGAAGACATCCTTGAGTCGTATTCTGCTCTCTTTTCAGCGAGAATATCTTTTTGGTGTTCGCCCATCTCTGCTGTTTTAATCATACCTATTTTGGTTAAATGCTGCTCAATAGCTTCGCCAATTTCTGCAACCAAAGAAGGCATAAATTTCCCGCCGCGCTTAAAGTAGCCCCCCTGAGGATCAAATACCGCTTTTAATTCTTCAGCCAAGAAAGTGCAATCTCCTCCTTTTCGAAAAACTGCAGAAATAACCCGAGTTAATGCTACTACCCACTGAAACTGTTCCATATTTTTCGAATTAATAAAAATCTCAAAAGGACGCCGTTGCTCATTATCAGTACCAGGATTTAAAATAATGTCATTAATAGTTATATACAATGCATGCTCAGACTGGGGGGTTTTTACTTTATAGGTGGACCCATACAGCTCATCTGGACGGCTTACATGTTCTGTCATTAGCTCAATCGAGCGCCCTAAAGGCTCAGGTGCGATTGGATCCACTGGTGACCCTTTATCATTTGATGGTGATAATACCCGATAGCCTATAATTTTTTGGTTTAACTTTATTTTCATATTTAATTACTCAATTAAAATTTACCGTAATAGCCTTCTTTTAAGGCATCAAACAAATTAGCAGCAGTGTGCATTTCACCATCATATTCAACCTCGTCATTTCCCTTCACTTCGACAGTTGAGCCATCTTCCAGCGTAAACTGATAGGTTGTATTCTTTAAATCTTTCTCTGTAACCAACACACCCTGAAATGCTTGAGGATTAAAGCGAAATGTTGTGCAGCCCTTTAGCCCTTTTTCATATGCATAAAGATATATATCCTTGAACTCTTCAAAGTCACAATCTGTGGGAACATTGATAGTCTTCGATATCGAAGAATCAATCCATTTTTGAGATGCTGCTTGCACGTCAACATGATTTTTAGGTTGTATGTCAGCACTAGAAACAAAGTAATCGGGGAGCATCTGATCATCATTCTCTGCAAAAGGCATCGCTTTTGGATTAATCAGCTCTCGATAAGCCAGTAGCTCATAAGAAAACACATCCACTTTTTCTTTCGACTTTTTCCCTTCTCTAATCACATTACGTGCATAGTGGTGTGCGAAGCTTGGTTCAATGCCATTACTGGCATTATTGGCGAGCGACAACGATATCGTCCCCGTTGGAGCAATAGATGAGTGATGGGTGAATCTGCAACCCACATCCGCTAGCTCTTCAACCAATTTTGGATCGACTGCTGCAATCTTTTGCATATATTGACTATAACGAGCATGGAGCAACTTACCCTTAATCTTGTCTCCTACAGCAATTCCGTCTTTAATCATTTGTGGGCACTTTCGAAGCATTGCTTCCGTGACCTCAAAATCTTCGTCCATTATTGGAGCTGGGCCTTTCTCTTTAGCCAAACTTAAACCTGCTCGCCAGCCAGCTATAGCTAATTCACGGGAAACTTTTTCTGTAAAGGCTAGTGAATCAACAGAGCCATAAGGCATGGTCAGCATGGTCATAGTCGAACCTAAACCTAAAAATCCCATGCCGTGACGACGCTTATTCATGATTGCTTCTCGCTGACCCTCTAGAGGTAAGCCATTAATCTCTACAACGTTATCTAACATTCGAGTAAACACAGAGACTACTTCGCGATAAGCTTGCCAGTCAAACTCCGCCTTGCTCGTGAAGGGATTTTTTACAAATTTAGTCAGGTTAACCGAGCCCAGTAAACAACTACCATATGGTGGCAACGGCTGCTCTCCACAAGGATTTGTTGCACGGATATCCTCGCAAAACCAATTATTATTTTCCTGGTTGACCTTATCAATCAGAATAAAACCTGGTTCTGCATAATCATAGGTGGACGCCATAATAACGTTCCAAAGATGCTTAGCTTTAACAGTTTTATATACACGGCAGGCAACTAAGCCTTTACTGTTGGTGATATAACCTTTTACAGTGGGAAAATCCCTCCATAAAAGACTGGTGTCTTGAAGGTCCACTTCACCCTGATCCAACTCTTTCTTTAAAATGGGAAAACTTAAAGGCCAATCCTCATCATGTTTAACCGCTTCCATAAATCCTTCCGTGACCAGAAGGGACATATTGAATTGCCTTAACCTTCCATCCTCACGCTTGGCTTTAATGAAATCTACCACATCTGGATGACTTATATCAAAAGTTGCCATTTGCGCGCCACGACGACCGCCGGCAGAAGAAATGGTGAAACACATTTTGTCAAAAATATCCATGAAGGAGAGAGGTCCAGAAGTATGTGCTCCAGCACCAGAAACATATGCCCCTTTTGGCCGCAACGTGGAAAATTCATACCCAATGCCACAGCCAGCTTTTAGTGTGAGTCCAGCCTCAAGATTTTTATTCAGGATATCCTGCATAGAGTCTTCAACGATTCCAGAAACAGTGCAGTTAATTGTCGAGGTTGCTGGTTTATGCTCCAGGGCGCCAGCGTTAGAAATTATTCGGCCTGCTGGTATTGCTCCATTACGCAATGCCCATAAAAAACGCTTACACCAGGCCTCTCTTTTCCCCTTATCCTCAACATCCGAAAGAGCTTTAGCGACTCGCTGATATGTTGCGTCTATAGTTTCATCAATGGGGTCACCTTGTTTATTTTTTAATCGATATTTCTTATCCCAGATATCAGTAGACGCATCTTGCAACTTAACATCTATGATTTGAGATTTTGCGCTGGTTCGTATTGCTTCAATTGACATAATATTCAGATTTCCTGTATCTTTGATCTTTATTTCTGCAAGATTTTTTAGTAACTTTATACCAAGATATCTTCTATGGATATAATTCATGAGCCATGAATATAGCCCAATTTATTTTATTTCTCAATATTCAGCTAATATTGCAAATAGAAGCACAGTATACAATATATAGTGTTTATTTCCAGAAAAAACACTATAAGTTGTATTAATAAAAAATAAGCGTCAAAAATAAACATCTATTAGTCTTTTTTTCCTTCAATCCATAATAAAACAGTAACTTACCAACAGGAGTTTATCTTTCACTAAAAAATTTAACACATAGTGACCGGTATACACAAAATTGGTCATAAAAATTATTTAATGTACGGGATGCTTATGGACACCTTATGCTTGGAAAAAACGAACGCTTAATGGATAATCCTACACTAGAAAGAATATCCATATAACGAAGTGCTCCATAGAAGCTAAACACACCTGTAGTTGTTTAAAAGCTGCGCCATCAATAACAAGAGGCCTCCATGTTAATTTCTAAAAATTCTGCCGTATATTTTCATTATTCACTATCTGATGAGACTGGAAATGTAATTGATTCCTCCACTGAAGGTAAGCCCTTGCCATACATTCAAGGACACAACAACATCATCCCCGGTCTTGAAAAAGCAATGGAAGGAAAAGCATCGGGCGAAGTGATGGTGGTAACTGTTGAACCTAAGGAGGCCTATGGGGAACGACAGGACCAGATGGTGCAACAAATTCCACGATCGTCTTTCCAAGTAGAAGATATGAAAGTTGGGATGCGTTTTGAGGCGACAACACCGAATGGTGCTGTATCAGTGGTAGTAACCGACTTAACTGAGAAAACAGTTACTGTAGATGGAAACCACGCGCTAGCTGGAAAAAAATTAACTTTTGACATCAGAATTACAGAGGTTCGGGAAGCCACCAAGGAAGAGCTTGCTCATGGTCATGTTCATGGTCCCGGCGGGCACGAACACTAAAAATCTCTTAACTCAAGATCCAGCGCTCTAATTAACTAAAGAAGCTATCATGAAAACATGGCAAGAAAGGAATAAAACATCCTATGAGAAAACGACCACGCCCCAAAGATCGTACTCATCGGCATACTCAATAGCAACATCGATCATGTCTCCAGGCTTTAGCCCAAGACTTTCAATGCTTTCAATGTCATTGATAAATACACTACCATCAATTTCAGGTGCATCGGCAGCACAACGGCCAACAGCCCCCTTCTCATCTACCTGATCAATCAGAACCTCTATTGTTTGGCCTACTTTTCGCTGTAATCTTCGGGCACTAATAACCTGCTGAACCTCCATGAAACGATTCCAGCGATCCTCCTTTACCTTTTCAGGCACATGGTCAGGGAGATTATTAGCTTTAGCTCCATCTACAGAGGAATACTTAAAGCAACCCACGCGATCTAATTCTGCTTCTTGCAACCAATCTAGTAATATTTGGAAATCTTCTTCAGTTTCTCCTGGAAAACCGACAATAAAAGTACTGCGGATAGTCAACTCAGGGCAAATAGCACGCCAAGCTTTAATTCGCTGCAAAACTTTTTCTTGGTTACCTGGGCGCTGCATCAATTTAAGAATTTTAGGGCTAGCATGTTGAAAAGGTATGTCCAGATAAGGGAGAATTTTGCCTTCTGCCATTAATGGAATCAGTTTATCTACATGAGGGTAGGGGTACACATAGTGCAATCTAATCCACACTCCAAGCTCCCCCAACGCTACAGCCAAATCCTGCATTCGAGTTTCAAGTGCGCCGCCATTAACAAAGTCCAATTTATATTTTACATCGACACCATAAGCACTGGTGTCCTGAGAAATAACTAATAATTCACGGACACCAGAATCAACTAATTTCTTCGCTTCCTCGATTACCTCAACAATGGGCCGACTAACCAGTTGGCCTCGCATATCAGGGATAATACAAAAAGTACAATGGTGATTGCACCCTTCAGCTATTTTCAAATATGCGTAATGCGGAGGAGTGAGCTTGACGCCTATTGACGACAGCATGTCATCATAAGGCTTAAGGGGGCTGCTTTTATTATTTTCAGAAGCAGGATTGTGCTCATGCACGGCCTTTAAAACTGACCCCACATCTGCTGGACCGCTCACGCTCAGGACTTCCGGATGAAAATACTTTATAGCTTCAGCATCAACACCTTTGCCCATACATCCTGTCACAATAACCTTTCCGTTTTCTTTTATTGCCTCGCTTATAGCGTCCATCGACTCCTGTTTTGCTGCGTCAATAAAACCACAAGTATTAACTATAACAACATCTGCATCTGCATAATTAGAGCTAATCTCATATCCATCCAACTTAAGCTTTGTAAGAATTTGCTCAGAATCAACCAAGGCTTTTGGACAGCCCAAGGAAATAAAACCAACTTTTTGCGCTTCTAGAGATTCAGACATATAGAGGTATAGGCTCGAGTTAAAATAAGAAATGCATCCCACAAAGAGAATGCTCTAAGAAAAAAGGTCTCCCAGCTTAGGGACCTTGGGTATCTAGAGGCAAGTTATTAAAACTTCATCTCGGGCACATTATCTGGGACGACTAAAGCTCCGGCAGTTTTCTCAATAATTTCGGCTATAGAGACCCCAGGAGCGCGCTCAACTAAATGAAATTTTCCGTCATATATCTCCAGGTACGCCAAATCAGTTAAGACTTGTTTGATGCAGCCAGCGCCAGTCAAAGGAAGCGAGCACTCTGATAACAATTTTGACTTACCGTATTTATCCGCATGGGTCATCATGACAACTATATTGTCTGCCCCAGCCACCAAGTCCATAGCGCCGCCCATACCTTTTATGAGCTTACCGGGAATCATCCATGAAGCTATATTTCCTGAAGCATCAACCTCAAAAGCCCCGAGTACAGTTAAATCTACATGGCCGCCACGAATCATAGCGAAAGACTCAGCTGAGGAGAAAATTGATGCGCCAGTAGCTGTGGTGACTGTTTGTTTTCCAGCATTAATTAAATCAGCATCCACTTCATCTTCTGTTGGAAATGGGCCCATACCAAGCAATCCATTCTCAGACTGCAACATAACTTCCATGTCTGCTGGTACATGATTCGCTACCAATGTAGGAATGCCTATACCTAAGTTAACGTAATAACCATCCTGAAGCTCGCGCGCCACTCGAATAGCCATTTGATCACGAGAAAGTGCCATTATTATCCCTCCAATTAGTTTTCGCGGACTGTGCGCAATTCAATGCGTTTCTCAAACGTACCTTGTATTAGTCGATCAACATAGATCCCAGGGGTGTGGACATGCATAGGATCCAATTCACCTGGCTCAACAATTTCCTCCACCTCCATGACTGTAATCTTGCCAGCAGTTGCCGCCATAGGGTTAAAGTTCATAGCTGTATGGCGATAGATTGCATTGCCAAAGCGGTCTGCCTTCCAGGCTTTAACAATAGCAAAGTCTCCCGTAACAGATTCTTCAAGAATATATTTACGTCCATTAAATTCACGTACATCTTTTCCTTTGGCTATATCGGTTCCGAATCCAGTGGCCGTATAAAAAGCGGGGATGCCAGCACCGCCCGCTCTCATTTTCTCTGCTAGCGTGCCTTGTGGAGTTAACTCCACCTCTAGCTCGCCAGAAAGAAGCTGCTCTTCGAACATCTTATTTTCACCCACATACGAAGACACCATTTTTTTAATCTGATGATCTTCTAAAAGAATTCCAAGGCCAAGACCATCACAACCGCAGTTATTGGAGATAATTGTCAACTCCTTGGCGCCCATCTTTTTGATTTCTTTAATTAAATTTTCAGGGATACCACAGATACCAAAACCACCTGAAATAACGGTCATTCCATCTTCTAGGCCCGCCATCGCTTCCTCGTAGGTGTTAACCACCTTGTCGAAACCTGCCATGAAACTAACTCCTTTATTAGATTTTCTGTTTTTCTAGGGCGCCCGATCCCAAGCTTTTAACAACTGTGTGGAGCATCCTATATGAAGCCATATTTATCAAGATTAAAATTCTAATAGATGGATTTATATCCTATACGTTGGAATCTTTGATTGGCTGAACCAGCACCCAAGGCTTTACAACTACCGACCATAATACAGTGTCACCACTCAACCATTCTAGAGCTTGCTGGTCGCTGACCTTATTCACCAGATTTTCTGACATCCATTGCTGAACTTTCAGCTTATTATCTAGACAGATATCCAAAGCCACATCAATCAAATCAAGCTCTGAAGATACATAAATAACTGCACCGTTAGCAAAAAAGGTTTCTACCTCTTTCCAGTAAATCTTTGCTGTTTCAGCATTTAATTCTTCTCGGTCCATTATAAAACCTAATGTTGTGTAGTAGCCAAAAATTCCTGATCAGTTGTTATTTCAAATATAGCAACACATAGCTTCACACTTAAGCAACTTCTCCGGCAGCAAAGCCAGATGCCCAAGCCCACTGAAAATTAAAACCCCCAAGATGGCCAGTGACATCTAAAATTTCACCAACAAAATACAATCCAGGCCTCCTCTTGCTTTCCATAGTCTTGGATGAAACCTCACTAGTTTCAACCCCGCCAAGTGTAACCTCAGCAGTACGATAACCTTCTGTCCCTGATGGCTTTAACTCCCAGCTATGAATGCTATCAGCAAGGGTTTTAATTAATACCTCCGAAAGCTCAGCAATAGGGACTTCTTTTTTCTCCAACCACCAACACTTCTCAAGCTCTAATACTAAATTTCTTGGCAGTAATTGAGAAATAATTGTTCTCAACATTACCTTGGGTTGCTCAACTTTTTGCTTGACTAGATACTGAAAAAAATCTGTAAATGGTAGTAGATTCAGCTTAATAGGCTGTCCTTCCCTCCAATAACTTGAAATTTGCAATACTGCAGGGCCACTTAAGCCACGATGGGTAAACAATACATTCTCCAAGAACTGATGCTTGCCAACCGATAAGCGTACTGGCACCGACAAGCCAGACAATTTTTCTGACAATAATTTAAAATTATCCGTAAAAGTAAAGGGCACCAAGGCTGGGCGCAGTGAGGTAACCTTATGTCCAAATTGTTCTGCCAAACGATAACCTATATCAGAGCCCCCTAGTGTTGGAACCGAAAGCCCTCCAGACGCTACAACCAAAGACTTGGCCGTAAAATTTCCCTGATTTGTACATAGCGTAAAATTTTTCTCAGAACACTCCGTAGTATCATATGTCTCAATTAAACATCTTGTTTTAATTGTTACTTTTGCTTTCTCAGCCTCTATCAGTAGCATGTGAAGGATATCTTTTGACGAGCTATCGCAAAATAGCTGCCCTAGAGTTTTCTCATGGTACTTAATATCATGTTTGCGGACTAGTTCTATGAAATCCCATTGAGTATAGCGACTCAAAGCAGATTTACAGAAATTTAAGTTATCTGATAAAAAACTATCTGACTCAACATGCAAATTAGTAAAATTACAGCGGCCACCGCCAGACATTAGTATTTTCTTGCCTGGCTTATCCGCAGATTCCAGCATTAAAACTCGACGCCCGCGCTTGCCAGCTGTGATGGCGCACATTAATCCAGCAGCCCCAGCCCCAACAATGATTATATCCCAAGCATCCAACTGTATCTCCTTGCCTAAACTAAGAACGTGCACATTTTATGAGGCACAGGCAAAAGATGCCATAGGCGCTATGCTTGTCTGGACAAGTTAAAAAAATTAACAAAGCAGGTCTGAACGTTTAGCTGCACTTACCATGAGAAGTTTTTTATCCCGAGTAAAAGATTTTATCTCAGTTTCGCGCTTAGAGGCGCTACTACGATCGTGCCCGGACTCAATAAAAACAATCTTTTCAGGCTTTCTGCCCTGAAAGTACTTAGCCCCTTGCTTGCTATTTAAGTGTTGCTGAAATCGTCGATCCACATCTATAGTGATCCCGGTATAAAGAGACCCATCACTAGCCTTGACCATATAGACAAACCAAGAACTGGGAGGTTTAGGCATCAAAACTCCTGATATTTTAGTTTAAGCTTGGCGTGGCAATATCGACAAAGATAGCAAGCCTGACTACGCACACATTTATTGTGCCGGTAAGTACTAAGTTGATGGATTTTGCAGTCGCAAGTATATTCAAATCTTCGATGGCTATAACATGGTATACCTGTCATATCAAAGTCAGCAGTGACACTGTTGTCAGCCCCAAATATCTGCATTACGGCTTTCCATTCTGGTCCATGAGGTTTCACTTTTCGGGGCTGATGGAGACAGCTAACCAAATAATGCGCCACTTCATGAGGTACTGTTATAGCTAAATTTTCTTCATAATATTTAGCAAAAAGCCAAGGATTGTAGCGAATTTTTCTTGATCTCTCTTGCTTTCCTGCAGAAGACTGCCACTTATACATACCTGCTATTCTTCCCTTTAAATCAAATACAACAGGGATCATGACAAAGTTTTGATTAAAATATTTTGAACCCAGCTCAATAAAATTCCTAGTATGCCCTATAACTTGATTCTGCCTTGAATCATCAATAGGGGTTATAATAGCGGAATCTATTTTGGCTAAAGAAATATTCATCAGTGAATTATACCTGACAAAAAAATAGCTTCGCACTTAAAATCTCTACAAATTGATGCATGAAGCAAACTAAAAAACAAATTAACTAAAAAATGTGCAACCCTATGAAATACGATTTACATTGCCACAGCAACTGCTCAGATGGAACGCTAACGCCAACAGAGTTGGTTGGTCGGGCCATAGAGATGGGAGTCCAAACGCTTGCTATTACAGACCACGACACAATAAATGCTTACCATCACCTCAACCTAAAAGAAAGCCTACCGATCAAAATCGTCCCTGGTATTGAATTCTCAAGCTGTTGGGGAAAAATGAATATTCATATTGTTGGGCTCAACGTTCAACTTGATAGCGATTCTTTAAAAGCAGGAGTTGCGTTCCAAAATATAGCAAGGCAAAAAAGAGCAGCTATGATTGCAAATAAGCTTGGTCAGCTAGGCTTCAAAGAGGCCCTCGCTGGAGCAACGGCTATTGCCAATAATGGTAATATTGGTCGTCCTCATTTTGCGCAATACTTAGTTAATATTGGAGCTGTCTCTGACATCAACCAGGCTTTTAAAAAATTTCTTGGGTCAGGAAAACCTGGCGACATAAAACAGTTTTGGGCAGATATTCCACAAATTGTCCGATGGATTAACGAGGCAGGTGGAACCGCGGTATTAGCTCATCCAAAAAAATATCAATTAACTCGGACTAGACTCAAACATCTGCTAGATAACTTTATTGAGGCTGGAGGCCAAGGCATGGAAGTGATCTCGGGAAGACAAGACGCTAACATCACGAAAGATTTAGCTGGTCTTTGTGTAGAAAAGAAACTGCTAGCATCTTGCGGGTCTGACTTTCATCGGCCGGGGCAAGCATGGGCGGAATTAGGTCGCATCTCTGAATTACCTATAGCATGTTCACCTGTATGGGAGCACTGGTAGAGCTGACTATAGTCAATACTGGTGCTATACTAAAGAAAGTTTAATCATGGCGAAAAATTGTGAAAAAAATACCAACCAAAGCAGACTTAAGAGATGAGCTAAAAAAACAGATCGATCAATTCACTTGCAAAGGCGGGACAATAGAGCAAATAGATAAAGGTGTTACTGGTAGAGAGAGTCCTCACGCAAGCCTGAAAACACCACTATTTAATGAGCCAAAAATAGCTCGAACCCCTCTGACAGAGGTGATTGCTGCTTTGGATGCTAGAAGTAAATCAAAGTCTGCACTTAAGAAAACAAGAAAACCCAAACCCAAAGAAAAAGAAAAAGAAAAAATAATCTATGATGACTTCGGTGAGCCGTTAAGAAAAGTATGGGCGAGTCCACAGTAGCCAAAAAACTATACGCAACCTCTTATTAAGGGCGTAGAAGCTTAATGCAAAATTTTAAAAATTACACCGACTACATGACCTCGCCTCTTGGCGTTATAAAAATCGAAGCATCAAAATATGGCATAACAGGAATTGAATTCACTAGTCAGAAGGAGCCGCCTTCCTTAGGCTGCAGACTCACTGAACAATGCATAACAGAGCTGGCTGAATATTTTTCAGGAAGGCGAAAAATATTTAGTCTATCCTTAGATCATAAGGGTACTGATTTTCAAAATTCTATTTGGTCCGCACTGCAGAATATCGTTTTTAGCGAAACCATTTCTTATAAGGCGGTTGCCAACATGGCAGGTAAGCCTACAGCTGTTCGCGCCGCAGGGACTGCTCTCAAAAAAAACCCTATTGCTATTATTATCCCCTGTCACCGCGTTATTGGAAAAAATGGTACATTAGCAGGTTACTCTGGCGGACTGGAAAGAAAATCTTGGCTACTCGCACATGAGGCTTATTATGAGAATCAGTTATCACTCGGCAATAATTAGTGCTGATGACCTCCAGCACCATGTGCATGCCCATGGTCAATTTCTTCTTGGGTAGCTTCACGAACGTCAATAATCTCAACATCAAATATAACCGTCTTTCCCGCCAGAGGATGATTAGCATCTAAATCGACATTAAACTTGCCCACCTTAATCACCACCCCTTGACGCACTCCACCGTCTGTTTGGACTGACACAGACATGCCGATTTTTGGTTTTATTTTTCCCATCAAATGCTTGATAGGGACACGCTGATGTCGACCTTCCTCTCGAATACCAAAACTGTCCTCTGGGAGCAAATTTATGCTAAATGTATCTCCAGTCTCTTTTTCTGTCATTACGGCCTCCAGCGCAGGCGTAATAGCATGGCGACCGTGCAAGTAAACACTAGGGTTACCAGTATGAGAGCTCTCCAGCTCTTCTTGGGTTGTCGCATCGCGCAAGCGATAGTGAAAGCTCACAATAGCATTATGTTTAATTTTCATTGGACCTTCCTTTACTTATATCTATATTACTGGGCTCTATTATACTCACGACCAACAAAAACCTTTACCAAATGTCCACCTAAAAAATAATTTTCTATGGCAAATAATTATCATGTATCAATCTGGGCCTGCCCAGTATGTAAATTACCGTTAACAAAACCATGTATTAGTCCTGAAAAAAATTCAGAGGGTATCTTAACTCAGCAGTGGCTGTGTGATAACCAGCATAGTTTTGATATTGCGAAAGAAGGCTATATTAATCTCTTACTGCCGCAACAAAAACGCTCGTCTTCTCCAGGCGATACCAAGTTTATGGTAAGCAGTCGTCAGGATTTTTTAAGCCAAGGCTACTATCAACCTCTCTCTGAAAAAATCACTGAATTAGCCAGCAGCCACCTGGGAGCCAATTCAATTTTACTAGACAGCGGCTGCGGTGAAGGTTATTACTTGCAGCAACTTATAGCACATAAAGGCGACATTCATATATTCGGAATAGATATATCAAAAGAGGCAACAAAAATTGCAAGCCGTCTCATAAAAAATGGGCATTTTGCTGTTGCAAGTAGCTTTAATTTACCTGTTTTAACCAATTCCATTGATTGCTTGTTACGGATATTTGCACCAGGGGACAACATAGAAGCAGCACGAGTACTGAAGAAAAAAGGTGTGCTAATTGTTATTTCACCAGGTCCTAGGCACTTATTTGCATTAAAAAAATTACTCTATAAAGAAGCCAAAGAACATGCGCCTCAAGAAGCGCTTGATAATTTTTCACTTTTAGACGAGAAAAAGGTTAGCTACCGGCTTGAAGTGAAAGGCGCTAAACAGATCGGCCAGCTAGTATCGATGACGCCGCTTTACTGGCAGACCGATAAAACAGCCCAAGCCAACTTGAATACTTTAGCATCATTATACACAGAAATAGATTTTGTAATTCGAACCTATCGTCCCATCAAAGATAACGCATGGGCCAATGCATCGATTAAACAGTAGCCATTCAGCACTCTATGTAAAAAAATATCATGCTACACTTAAGATAAAGAATCTATACCAAAATGGACTCTCAATGGGAATTTTTTTCAAAGAAAACAGATTTTTTTCATGGATTTTACCTAGAACTTATGCCCTGCCCCTGCTGATTTATTTTATTTTCTTGGCAGCATCACCCTCTATGGCCGGCGATCCACTAAAAGGCCTCATGCTGAAACATAACGATACAGTCTGGCTGGCTGTCGGAGGAGGTCTCCGTCTTCAAACAGCCTCACGCAATAGCAACACGGACGATAGTTCAGAGTTCTCAATCAACAGCATGCGCCTCTATATATCTGGCCAGCTCCATAAACACTTAAAATTCAATATTAATACAGAAAAATACGAGGGCGATTCGATGATGACTATCGATGCTCTATTAAAATTTGAGTTTAATCCTTCTGCTAATTTATGGGTGGGTAGAACGCTAGTACCCTCTGACCGCCCTGGACTCAATGGTCCTTATTCCTCATTGAGCTGGAATCAATATCGTCAACCTTTATTTTCCGCATATCATGTTGGGGCTGGGCAGCTAGGACGAAGTGAGGGGGCTGTATTTTGGGGAACAAAAGAGAGGTTTCAATATTTATTGGGCGCCTTTGATGGCTTAGAAGATGACTATGGTAACGACTCTGATCACTTATTATATGCAGCCCGACTTGCTTACAACTTTCTCAATGTAGAGCCTCAGCCTGGCCACTACTATACTAGTGCTACTCATCATGGGGCTCAAGGCAATATTTTAACAACTGCTGTAACTCTTCAATCCCAGTCTGATGGCACTGGCAGCACCTCCGAATCAGGTGACTTTTTCGGGTATGCCTTTGACGTATTCTCTGAAAGAATTTTACCCAACCAAGGAGTGTTTAACTTTGGGGCTGGCTACAAAGAAATGGATGCAGACCTCAACACTACATCAAGGCCAGCAGATGTAACGGTTGAGTGCTTTTGCATCTTTGATGGTGATACGTTTTATGCTACAGCGGGCTACTTGTTTCCAAATAAAGTTGGGCCTGGAAAACTACAACCCTATTTTCGGCACACAGAAAATAATCCTAGCAGAACTAAAAGTAGCGCTACAACAGAATGGGGCACTAATTACATTATTTTTGGCAATAAAACGAGTTTAAACCTCAACTATGCACGCGGGGATGCAAATGCCTCTGGGTACGCTGGTAACAAAACAGATACAGTTACACTAGGACTGCAGTTGCAATTCTATTAGGTTATCAGTGCTAGATGTTAGCGCTGGATTGCGGCTTTCCCTGTTTTATCTCTTCAGGTGTTGCCTCGCGAATATCTACAATTTCAATATCAAATGTTAATGTTTTGCCTGCCAAGGGGTGATTGAAGTCTATATCAACATTAAACTTTCCAACCTTTGCAACAGTCACAGGGCGAGTCCCTTCTACTGTCTTTAAAGGGACTATCATACCAGGCTCTAGTTTTCCCTCTTGACCAATACTTTTCCTTGCAACTCTTAGTCTATTCTTGAGGTTCAGTCGACCGTAAGCCATCTCCGGTTGTAGTGTCACGCAAAACTTATCACCTGCCTCTTTTCCTGACATGGAATGCTCTAGCGTTTCTATCATATTTTTGTGGCCATAAAGAAACGCACTAGGCTCTTGTCCTGCAGAATTTTCAATGATCTCGCCATCCTGATCTGTCATTTTATGGTGGAACAAAACGATACTATTTTTTGCAATCTTCATATTTAACTCTTTCCTGATTTTTTGTTACCAGCCACTATCTGCATATATTTGTACTGAAGAAAAGCTGTAAATTATCCCGTGTTCTCACTACGCTGGCAAGACCTGATAAAAACCAGCCAACGCTACCACCCTCAGGGGAACATCAAACAACCGCGACATATGCTGATCTGTTAGGAGTTCAGTTTTACACCCATCCGCAAAAATTTTTCCATCTCGCATCAAAATCACACGTTCTATTTCTGGTGGTATTTCGTGGATATGATGAGTGGCCAGCAAAATAGTTTTTCCTTGACCAAGCAGCTTTCTAAGGATATCAAGGTACTGATAGGTTGCACTTAAATCTAAGCCGTT
The DNA here is from genome assembly GCA_963925605.1 of uncultured Porticoccus sp. GTDB lineage: Bacteria > Pseudomonadota > Gammaproteobacteria > Pseudomonadales > Porticoccaceae > Porticoccus. The sequence goes on from CAWURY010000004.1 coordinate 32,809, forward strand.
TGTGGGTTCATCAAAAATCATATGGTCCGGATCATGAATCAAGGCGCGCCCTAACAAACAGCGACGCTGCTGGCCAGTAGACATCTGACAATAAAGGCAATTTGCTAAATCCTTAATACCCAAGTATTCTAATATTTTTCCTCCACGTTTCAATTCAAGCTCGGTGATCTCTTGATGATGAAATAAGCCAATCGAATTATGTAGCCCCGAAATTACGACACCCAGACCACTAATGTCAGGAACAAATCCTACCTGCAAATCAGCTGATATTAATCCTATTTTTTCTCTAAGCTCCCAAAGAGTTGGCATCTCCATACCCAGTATTTTCACAAAGGAATTATTGTTAGCAACCGGGTAAATTTCTCGAGACAAGAGTTTCAGTAAAGTACTTTTACCTGCCCCATTAGGGCCAATAATAGCGCAGCTTTGTCCATGTTCTATAGACAGCGAAAAATCATCAAATACTTTTTTTTCATCACGATAAACAGTCGCATTCAGAATATCTAAAAGCTTAGGATGTGGCATCAGTAGAGCCTTTTTTTAATGCACTTTCTCACCTCTGGCCTGCTTATCTGCATGGTAAGAAGAGCGAACCAGTGGGCCAGAGGCCACATATTTAAATCCAATGCCGTACCCATATTCTGCATACTCAGAAAATTCGTCTGGGTGCACAAAACGAGCAATCGGGAGATGATTTTTAGACGGCTGCAAGTACTGGCCAATTGTTATCATATCAACATCATGGGCTCTGAGATCGTCCAATGTACGCAATAACTCATCTTTAGTCTCACCGAGTCCAACCATCAAACCAGATTTAGTGGGCACACTCGGATTATAGCGCTTATAATCCTGCAGTAATCTGAGGGACCAATCATAATTAGCGCCAGGTCGAGCCTCCCGATACAAACGAGAAACAGTCTCCAGATTATGGTTAAAGACATCAGGCGATGTTGCCGTCAGAATTTCCAAGGCTGTTTCCATGCGTCCACGAAAATCTGGGACCAGTACCTCCACCTGAAGGCTAGGACTTAAAGTCTTTGCTTCGCGGATACAATCAGCAAAATGCTGTGCGCCGCCATCCCTCAGATCGTCACGATCCACTGAAGTAATTACGACATATCGCAACTTCATTTCATAAATAGCCTTGGCTAGACTCTTAGGTTCATCTAAATCAAGCGGATTTGGCTTGCCATGACCCACATCACAAAATGGGCATCGACGAGTACATATCTCGCCCATAATCATGAAGGTGGCTGTACCATTGCCAAAACATTCACCAAGGTTAGGGCAAGCAGCTTCTTCGCAAACAGTAGACAACTTATTTGCTCGCAGGATATTTTTAATTTCCTGAACTTTAGGTGAGGATGATATACGAATTTTCATCCAATCAGGCTTGCGAAGAATTGTTTCAGTAGGTATCACTTTGACTGGTATACGCTCTACTTTTTCAGCACTACGGAGTTTTTCTCCCTGCTTGATACGTCGCGTACGCTTAGGGGCGGCTGCATTAAAATCTGTCATATAAAGGTTACTCAAACGAGTTTCTGGCTAGACTATTTCGGTCATAGGAGAAGCACACATGTCATCGCCATATTGCAACTACAACTATACAACTAATGGTCTAATGTAAATTCGACTTTATGTTCATTATAACCCAAATTTTTGGCCAAAATATTTGAAATGCACTTAAAAATATCAATCAAAGTGACTCTTTTCTCTAAAAAATCAATCATCTGGGTCATAGAGATGCCTAAACCGCAGGGATTAATTCTAGACCAGGGATCCATATCCATATCAATATTTAAATTAAACCCATGGTAGCTGTAGCCACGACGTATCCTCAAACCTAAAGATGCAATCTTTTTGAGTCCACCCAAATCTCCTGCTGCATCGCCCACAAAAACTCCTGGAGCTCTAGGATCTGCTGTAGCCTTAATATTCCAATACGCTAGAGTCTCTATTATCGATTTTTCGATTAAAGTCACAATATCCCTCACACCAATGCCAAGACGCTGCATATCTATCAGCATGTATCCAGTAATTTGACCTGGAGCATGATAGGTCACATGCCCACCTCGATCACTTTGAACAACTGGTATATCTCCAGGCGCAATAAGGTACTCCTTATTGCCCGCTTGGCCTTGAGTGAAGACAGGGAAATGCTCTAACAACCAAATTTCATCTGGCGTATTATTTTGTCGTTCAGATATAAAGGATTTCATCGCCGCAAAGGTATCAAGATACTGACAGCAGCCTAGATGACGAACAATTAAAGGCAACGCAGGAGGCTGTCGCATAAAAATTTATATAACCATCTTGACCAAGGGATTAACCTTCAGGTCATCAAACAAGGCTTGCAACTGATCAACGCTAGTGGCTGTTATGATCACAGTGATTGCCTGAAAAGTGCCATTTTTGCTATCTCTAATAGTTGTTTTTGATTGATCGAAACCGGGAGAATAGGTTTCCATCACTGCCATCACTAGTTTATACAGATTAGGTCCCGCCGCACCTAAAACTTTAATAGGATAATCGCAAGGATATTCAATTTTAGGGGTCCCTAACGATTCATCCCCTTTAATTTCTTCTATGATCATGGATTTTAATACATCTTGGTCGCTCATCCTTCTGAGGAGGTCCTAAACCATATTTTAATTGCGTCCCATAATCTCATAAATAAGCTAGCCTCGCTTATTGCTTTCTCGGCACTCGCAGGGAACTCAAGCAGTTGCTCGCCTTCTAAACTGATGGATATTCTGCCTATCTCTTGTTTTTCAAAAATTGGCGCTTCAATCATTTCATCTAACAATATCTTAGCATTAAGGTCTTTTTGAGAACCCTTGGGTATGGTGAGGTAGACGTCCTCCGACGCAATAAGATTTACTTTATTTTCAGTGCCATACCAAACCCGTACATCTTTTTCTACGATATCGCCAGCAGAGTAAATTTTACCTGTTTCATAATAGCGGAATCCGTAAGCTAGGAGTTTCTGGGACTCCTGTGTTCTAGCCTCTTCAGTACTTGCTCCCATTACCACGGAAATAAGTCTCGTACCATTTCGAACAGCTGAGGCTACAAGGCAGTATCCGGCTTCTTCTGTATGTCCAGTTTTCAAACCATCAACCGAGCTATCGCGCCAGAGCAATCGATTGCGGTTAGGCTGATTTATACCGTTGTATTTAAAGTACTTTTCGGAATAAATTTTATAATAATGGGGATGGTCTTGTATCAGCGCGCGTGATAACAAGGCTAAATCTCTAGCTGTAGTTAAATGCCCTTCATCAGGCCAGCCAGTAGCATTACTATAGTGCGTACTAGACATTCCAAGCAGTGCAGCCTGCTGATTCATAACATCAGAAAATGCTCCCTCGCTGCCGGCAAGGTGCTCAGCCAACGCTAT
>CAWURY010000005.1:0-11627 GCA_963925605.1 uncultured Porticoccus sp.
ATTAGAACATCAATACAATTAGCAAATAAGATCCAACAGATGTATTCTGTAAGGAAATAATGAAGGGGTGAAGACATGAAAATGCTACAAAAAATATGTTTTATTTTGTTGTTGGGCTCAATTTCAAGTACTTATGGCGCACATCATGAAACAGCTGAATCTTCAGGCCACGAAGCTCCTCAGGGTCATGAAGGTCATGAAGCTCCTCAGGGTCATGAAGGTCCTCAGGGTCATGAAGGTCATGAAGGTCATGAAGGTCATGAAGGTCATGAAGGTCATGAAGGTCATGAAGGTCATGGGCCTGCTGAGGGCTCTGAATAAACAGAAGAGTATAAATCTAAAAGTTTAAAGATTGGTTAGATTGATAGGGATGCCAAGAGATGACAAAAGCAATCACCGCAACAGAGGCTTTTGTTCTTATTGAAGATGATAAAGCTATTTTAATTGATGTGCGCGAAGCTGATGAATTCAAAGGTGGGCATATTGCTGGTGCAATATCTGTCCCTCTTAGCTCGCTAGAGGACGGATTTAAAATGCTCGACATTCCAAAGGATAAGACCATCTTATTTCAGTGTCTAAAGGGAGCCAGAGGTAAAATGGCGTGTGAGCGCATACAAAAACTTGGATTGTATCAAAATAAAATGATCAACCTCGAAGGCGGTATTCAGGCATGGAAGGAGAGCGGTTTGCCTGTGATAGGTGCGTAATATGCAGATATCAGGAACTTCAATCCGAGCACTAATACATCATAAACCTAAAAGTTGGTTTGATTGGCAAAAGAAAATAAAAATTGATGAAAAATTTAATTTCGATCATTTTTCTTTTGGTCTTAGGTGGCACTAACTCTATGGCTGTAGAAGAAGCCATATATACGACTATCTTTGCCGATGAAAATTTTGAGACAAGATATTACGAGCCACAAATCCTCGCTGAAATAGGGGTAGATGGAGATTTTGAGGGAGCTGGAAGTAACGCATTTAGTCAGCTCTTTAGATACATTTCTGGAGAAAACACCTCCCAAAAAAAAATTAAAATGACTGCACCTGTTAGCCAGCAACAAAAAAATGGCCAATGGTTAGTGAGTTTTATGATGCCCCCTGGCTCTTCTTTAGAGGCATTGCCTCAACCTAAGAATTCCACTATTAACCTCCGCCAATTTCCTGTAAGACATGTTGCTTCTATCCGGTACTCTGGATTTTGGACCGAAAAGAGCTATCTGCATCATTTATATTTATTGAGCAGGTGGATATCCAGTCAAGGGTTGCAAATCTCTGGTACACCTATATGGGCACGTTATAACGCGCCATATATGCCATGGTTTATGAGAAGGAATGAAATATTAATACCGATTAAAAAGCCTTAAAGATTTAATACAAGAGACCGTTGTGTGTGACATATCTTAAATAAAATTAAAGTTTTAGCTACCGCTTCTTTGCTCCTGAAGCAGCTTGTTCCAACACGAGATAACCTGTGTTCGTTCAGCAGAATATCTTGAGGATTTTATGGTAAGTGGTAATTTTTGTAGCTGAAGTCTATGTCCCTCTGAGCGATAACTTACATAGGACTGGATTAGGTTTTCTGCGTCTTCAGGTAGCATTAAACCCTTGCTGCTCAAGTATTCTAGAATTCTGATATTATCACTCCAGCGAGCTAAATTAGTAAATTGATGGGCATAAGATAAGACCTGAAATTGAACTATAAATTCGATATCAACGATCCCGCCAGCGTCATGTTTAATATTAAAGGTGGTGTAATCAGCAGCTATATTTGCTTGTTTGGTCGCTTTTTTTGGTTTGTTTTTGGCATGATTTTTTTCGATTATACTGTTGCGCATCTTTTCGCGCATCTGGCATATGTCAGATGCGAGTTTTCCGATCTCTCTTTTTTGACATAAAACCTTAGATCGTAAGTCGTTAAATTTTTCAATTAATGCATTGGATCCAGCCACAGGTCTTGCTCTGATCAATGCTTGATGCTCCCATGTCCAGGCATCGTTTAGCTGATATTTTTCAAAGGCCGCCAATGAAGAAACGAGCATGCCAGAATGCCCTGAGGGTCTAAGGCGCACATCTACATCATAAAGCACACCAGAAGCCGTACGAATGGTTAAAATATGAATAATTTTTTGCCCTAATCTTAAAAAAAATGTAGAATTATCAATAGATTGATGGCCATCTGTTGATTTATTTTCACTGGCATCATAAATAAATACTAAGTCAAGATCTGAGCTGTAACCTAACTCTATGCTGCCAAGTTTTCCATAGCCTATAACTAAAAATTCCGGCTTTTTGTTAGCATGACCTAAGGGGCTTCCATAAAGATCGATCATCTGACTCCAGGCAATTTCGACGGTGTGGGTCAAAATTACCTCCGCCAGCAAGGTTAAATAGTCGCTGACCTTCATCAGGGGTAGCGCACCTATTATTTCACAGGTTGCCACACGTAATGTATGCGAAAGCTTAAAGTAACGGAGCGCTTCTATTTGTGCGCCCAAGTCGTCAGACGGCGTTCTTAATAGTCGCTGCCTTAATTCATCTGCCAGTTCATCTTTGCTGGGAAGGCTATAGAGTAGTCGGTGATCTAGTAGTTCGTCTAGCATGGCAGGGTTGCGCGATAGCTCCTCGGTAATCCAAGGGCTGGCGGCACAGAGTTGAAGAGTCACCTTCAATGCCTTTGGGTTCTCTTTGAGTAAAGATAAATAGGGACTGCGACGTGCTATTGATTCAATGACTTGAAAAATACGAGCTAACGTAGTCGTATTATTTTCTAAGCCGGCACAAACAACAATGAGATTTGGGATGAGGGCGTCAAGACGAATACGTGCCTCTGTAGCCATAAATAGGACTGATCGACTTTGCTGTAATGCTCTAATGAGGCTCAAAGTTTCTTGAGTGTTGATATAGCCAATTGAATTCAATTTTACTGCCATGCTCTCATCGGAGTCTGACTGCCAGATATCCTGAGCTTGAGAAGTATCGTGCTTCTCGTCATCGTTTTTATCAGGCATGGGTTCATTGGCAATAATTGATTTAAACAATAATCCAATCGCAGAACGATATTTTTCAAGACTACATGAAAATCCTCCCCAATCATCAAACCCCATCAGATGTGCAATTTTGAGTTGATCTAATGCTTTATCTGGCATTACATGAGTCTGTAGATCTCCCATCCCTTGCAAAATATGTTCTACATTACGTAAAAATATGTAGCCTTCATTGAGCGTATTAATGTCTAAAGTAGGTAGAAATTTTTCAGATTCCATTAAGGCTACAGTATTTTTTAGTGACTGAGATTGAAATCGTACATCGCGCCCACCATGTATGATTTGAAAGGCTTGCACTATAAATTCTATTTCCCTAATACCACCAGCACCCAGTTTGATATTACTGGTCATGCCTTTGTTTTTCACTTCTCGATTGATTAAAACTTTCATGTTACGCAAAGATTCTAGAGTACTAAAATCAGTATATTTTCGGTAGATAAAGGGTCGTAATATGGCCATTAGCTTGGCCCCAGCCTTCTGGTCTCCAGCCACTACTCGGGCTTTAACCATAGCGTAGCGTTCCCAGTCACGTCCCTGAGTTTGATAGTACTCTTCCATGGCATCGAAACTAGAGATCAAGCACCCACTTTGTCCATAGGGACGTAAACGCATGTCTACTCGAAATACAAAGCCACCATCATTTTTGGTATCCAATGCCTGTATGAGTTTTTGGCTTAGGCGTACAAAAAACTCTTGATTGCTGATGCTATATTGGCTACCTTGAGTTTTTCCATCCTCTGGGTAGGCAAAAATTAAATCGATATCTGAAGATATATTAAGCTCCCAGCCACCTAGTTTTCCCATTCCCAGTACTACCATTTCCTGCGGTTCGCCTTGAGGGTTAGTGGGCGTTCCCCATGCTTGACAAGCTGTATTGTAAGAAAATTTTAGGGCAATTTGTAGGCACGCCTCAGCCAAAGAGGTCATATCAGCAGTGGTTTCTTTTAAGTTAGCTTCTTTGCTGAAATCCCGCCAAATAATGCGTATTATTTCCCGATTTCTAAACTGTCTTAATATTTTAAGTAAATCTTCTTCGGTCTCGGTGCTACTTAGGAGTTTTGATAGACGATATTTCATGCCACTTTGCTCGTAGGTTGCATGAAGGTCGCCAGAATTGATCAACTGCTTAAGAATATCGGGGGTTTTGCTGCATGACATGGCAACAAACTCACTGCAACTCCATACTCGTTTGAGTTGCCAAGATAGCTTACTTTTTCCAGCAAGTAGGGACACAAGCCATTGTGACTGCTCTGTGGTGGCTACATGCTTGAAGTGCTGTAAACGTAACTGCCACTGTTTATCCAATAATGTAGGTAGTATTTTTTCACTCATTTTAAGCTCAACCTAGTCCTCATATTATCGATATGTCTTGATTATAGTGGTAATAGCCGAGTTTGGGTTAGCATTCAGTCTATGCTCTGATAAGATGCCTAATTTTTATCGGAAACCAGTTATGTTCAGCCTAATTATCAACAAAGAGTCGAATATAAAAAATGATCTGCTTTCTGGGTTAACCGTTGCTCTGGCCCTGGTTCCTGAAGCGGTGGCTTTCGCTTTTGTTGCAGGAGTAGCGCCAATGGTCGGCTTGTATGCGGCGTTTATAATGGGGTTAGTAGCTGCCGCATTGGGTGGTCGACCTGGAATGATTTCTGGTGCTACTGGCGCTATGGCCGTGGTGGTGGTAGCGCTTGTTGCAAGTCACGGTATTCAATACTTGTTTGCCGCCGTGGCATTGGCAGGGTTATTACAAATGATGTTTGGAGTTTTTCGTCTGGGTAAGTTTATCCGTCTAGTCCCTTATCCAGTAATGTTGGGCTTTGTTAACGGCTTAGCTATCGTTATTTTTCTAGCCCAACTTGGTCAATTTAAAGTGATTGATGCCTCTGGAGCGCTAGATTGGATGCAAAATGGGCAACTTTATTTGATGACAGCATTAGTAGCACTAACCATGGTGATTATTCATTTTTTACCTAAACTGACTACTGCTGTGCCCGCGTCGTTGGTTGCTATTATTGTGGTGACACTGATGGTTCATGGACTCCATATGGATGCTCGAACCGTCATTGATTTTGTTCGTGATATGCTGCCAGCGGCAGAACAAGCAACAGCAAGCTTGGAAGGAAATTTACCAAGTTTTGCTATTCCTCTCGTTCCTTTTTCTCTGGAAACTTTAAAAATTATTGGCCCTTATGCAGTTATTCTGTCACTGGTAGGCTTAATTGAATCGCTGCTGACACTTTCTTTGATTGATGACCTTACTAACACGCGTGGTCGCGGCAACCGTGAGTGTGCCGCTCAAGGGTTAGGTAACATTGCCAATGGTTTTTTTGGCGGAATGGGCGGTTGCGCGATGATTGGCCAGAGCATGATAAATATTAATTCTGGCGGTCGCGGTCGATTGTCCGGCGTTACTGCAGCGCTAATGCTACTGGCATGCATCTTGTTTGCTGCTAATCTTATCGAGATGATTCCGTTAGCTGCTTTGGTTGGCGTGATGTTTATGGTAGTGCTGGGCACATTCGAGTGGGCCTCTTTTCGTATTTTTCGTGGCATGCAAACAAGCGATGCACTTATCTCTATCTTAGTGGCATCAGTCACGGTGTATGCTGATTTAGCCATTGCTGTCATTGTCGGTGTCATTGTATCTGCGCTGGTGTTTGCTTGGGAACATGCAAAGCATGTCGCCGTCACCACCTATATAGACGAGGATGGCTGGAAAGTTTATGAACTTCATGGTCCTATATTTTTTGGCTCAGTGAGTAACTTTAAGGAGTTATTTTCACCAAAAGATGACCCCAATGATGTGGTAATTGAGTTTAAAAAATCTCGGGTCTCCGACTCTTCTGCCATCGAAGCTCTGCATGGATTGGCTCACAAGTATCAAAAATTGGGAAAAAAACTGCATCTTCGCCACCTCAGCGAAGACTGTATGCAGTTATTAGATGATGCGGCTCGGTATGTAGAAATTAATGTTAACGAAGATCCCCGCTATAAAGTGGCGGTGGACGTCCCTAATTAGTGCAGTAGTGCCTTTATAGCCAGTCCCATTGGGCGCGTGTTTTACGTGGTGCATTTTTCATCATAAGGTCCCATAGCCAAGCAGGGATCGTCCGCATAATGATCGCCACCCACCTCATCTGCCAAGGGAAGATAATGAATTTCTTCTTCTTCTTGATGGCTTTGGAGAATTTTTTTGCTGCAACTTCTGGAGCCATCAGAAAAGGCATGGAAAATCTATTGAGATCTGTCATCGGTGTTTTGATATAGCCAGGAGCGATCGTTGTAACTGTCAATCCATCTGAATTGAGCTCTACACGTAAACTTTCTAGATAAGCAATCACAGCAGCTTTTGAGGCGCTATAAGCACCCGCTCCAGGTAAGCCCCTTACGCCTGCAATGCTTGCTATTCCTACAAGACTGCCTTTTTTTTCTTTTTTCATGGCTGAAAGGAAGGGTTGAAAAGTGTTTACCATTCCAATGAGATTGATATCAATGATTGCTTTGAATATGGCTGTATCAGTTTTATTTTCAGTCAGTGTTCCAGAGCTAACTCCGGCACTAGAAATCACAATATCTGGCACTCCGTGTTGGAGCATAAAATGCTGGGCAGCCTTATTTAAAGCTTCTTCATCTCGAACATCAGCAACATAAGTAGCATTTTCTACCCCTAAGTTATTTTTGAGGGATAGCAAGAGTTCTTGGCGGCGCGCAACTAAGCCTAGGGTGGCACCTTGACGGGCATACTCATGAGCAAGCGACTGGCCGATCCCGCTAGAGGCACCAGTAATAAAAACCTTGAGTGCTGCCATACTAAGTCGCCTTGTATAAATTTAGTGGACCGATCATATCGCTCAGTCTAGTTGCCTCAAGTAGGGAAGTACATCCTCTCCTCTAGATCTCAAAGACTAATGAGCACAAATAACAGTGCAGCAATTACTGCTGAAATTAAAGCATAGGGTAATTGGCTTAACGCGTGTTCCATAACCCCAGCCCCCGAACTTTGCGCAACCAATACGGTTGAGTCGCTGTAAAAGCAAGCATGGCTTCCAAATGAGCTTGCCGATAATAATGCCCCGATCATGAGTGCTGGCGAGACGTCCATAGTTGCCGCTAAAGGCATAAAAATTGGAATCGCGATTGCAAATATACCCCAAGAAGAGCCTGTCGCGAAAGCTAGCATTGACATGATTAAAAATGTCATGAGAGGAAGCATTAATGGCGACATTAGAGGCTGCAATGACTCAATCACATATTGAGGCATACCTAGTTGATCATTAATGGATTTAAACATGAAGGCGCAAATAACGGTGGCAAGTGGCGGAAACATAATTTTGAATCCATTCATGACTGCATCTAGTGCGGCTTTGCCAGAAATTAAGTTCTGGAGGATCATAAGCGGAATGGTGACGGCTAGAGTCGCCACAATTCCTTTTAATAAGTCGATATCGAAATAAACCGAGAAGCCAACCAGTGCAATCAAGGGAATAAGAAAAGTCCATAAATTGGCATTATTTGTAGCTGCACACTCGTTGTCTTCGGAATCCTGAATCTCTGCGAGAGATAAGCGACCTTGCTGTGCCATAGCTTCAGCGTGTTTCATTGGGCCAATTAACGGGATCCTTCCTGTTGCAACGAGAGGGGTCACCATAAGAGCTATCCAAGCGTAAAACATATACGGAATGCCTGATATATATAGACCTAAACCTTCTCCGCTAGGGGCGGATCCTGATTCCTCAAGAAGAGCTGCAAAATATATAGCCCAAGTCGAAATAGGTACGATCACGCAGGCTGGAGCTGATGTTGAGTCAATAACGTAAGAAAGCATAGATCGGGAGACTTTGAACTGATCAGTAACTTTTTTCATGGACGAGCCGATGGCTATAGCATTTAGGTAGTCGTCAATGAATATCACCATACCTAGAATCCAGGTTACGATCAGTGACTTGTTTTTTGAGTTTGCCTTTGCCGCCATACTGCTAGCGAAAGCTTTCGCCGCTCCAGTCTGAATTAATAGCATAATCAAACTGCCCATTAATCCACAAACAACAATCACCCAACCAATGGTTTCGTCCCGCATAACCTCAAGCGATAAATCAGTGATTCCGCCAATCACCCCCGAGGGATTGATCATAGTCAATCCTGTTGTTACACCAGCTAGAAGTGAAAATACTGGACGATGGGTCAGAACAGCTAGCGACACAACCACAAGAGTGGGGATTAGGCATAATATACCAAAAGATTCCACTTTATATTCCTCATTTAAGTATATGATATTATTATATTTTATTAAAAAATATATAAGATTATTTTAAAATTAATTATCCATAATGCGCAATCATAGATAAACATGATTTTTCTTAAAAGAAATTTTTTGATCTAGAGGCTAACTTTTATTGTATTATTTTTAAATATAGATAATATGATTTGAAATCATCAAATAACTTTTTAGTTATATTTAATATAATTTGAGATTATACATTGAATCAGTTCAGTCTAAGTTTTTGAATGCAGTGGCGAGGAAGGGCAATGGAAAACCAGTATGCAAACGAGATTTGGCCTCTGGCCATCTATTTTGGCATGGTCATTATGCTGGTTGTCACCATGTTGGCGCTTTCTTGGGTGCTTGGTCAAAAACGTCGCGAGGCTGCAACTAATGATCCTTTTGAATCTGGGGTTGTTTCAGTTGGTGGATCGCAAATACGCATATCTGTAGAGTTTTATTTAGTTGCAGTCTTCTTTGTTATTTTTGATCTTGAAACACTGTTTATTTTTGCTTGGGCGGTAGCTTTTTTTGAATTGGGTTGGGCGGGCTATTTATCCATCACAGTGTTTATTGGCGTGCTAGTCCTGGCTTTAGTTTATCAATGTCGCTCTGGCGCACTGGAGTGGGGAAACAAGACCCGTACTGGTCTGCGTGAAGATCAGTCAACTACTGGAGAATCAACATGAAGTGGAGTCTTACATCCCCTGAAGACGTTAATGCTACCAGTCTCAGTGATGATTTTGTGGAGGAGCAAATTAAACGTAACGTAGCTTTTGCCAAACTAGAAGATCTCGTTGCCTGGGGTCGAGCTCATTCTTTGTGGCCATTTAATTTCGGTCTTTCTTGTTGCTATGTGGAGATGGCCACCGCGTTTACTAGTCGACATGATATAGCGCGTTTTGGTTCGGAGGTTATTCGCGCCACGCCGCGTCAAGCAGATTTAATGGTTATTTCAGGAACATGCTTTCTCAAAATGGCACCTGTAATACAACGTCTTTATGAGCAACTACTAGAGCCTCGATGGATTATCTCTATGGGCTCCTGTGCTAACTCTGGTGGTATGTACGATATTTATTCAGTGGTGCAAGGTGTTGATAAATTTATTCCCGTTGACGTGTATGTCCCAGGCTGTCCGCCGCGACCTGAAGCTTTGATGCAAGGATTGATGATGCTTCAGAAATCTATAGGAAAAGAACGACGGCCACTCAGTTGGGTTGCCGGAGATCAAAGTATTATTAAGCCGGAAAAAATAAGTATGCGGGATCAGTTAACTGCTAAACGCATAATGGCTACCGAGCTAAGAGAACCAAAAGATGTATAGGGATAAACAGATTATCAAGGGGTAGTGATGCAAACAGCAGAAGCTATGGCGACAAATGCCGTTGAAAGTTCACTGTATCGAAAATTCGGTCAAGAACTATTTGTATCCCAGCAATGCGCTGATCAAAAGTTAACCCTTTGGGTTGACCGTAATCGTCTAATTGAAGTTCTTCAATTTCTAAAATTATCATTCCCCATGCTGTACGATTTATTTGCCATCGATGAGAGAACGAGAGTCAACCGTGTTGGGCAGCCTGATTCAGATTTTACGGTGGTGTACCACCTGCTATCTCTCGACACCAATGAAGACATGCGTATCAAGGTGGCATTGAAGGAGTCTGATCCAGATCTTCCGACATCTATTGGCGTATGGCCAAATGCTAATTGGTATGAGCGTGAAGCTTGGGACATGTTTGGCGTTACTTTTTCTGGCCACCCAAATTTATTCCGTATCCTGTTGCCGCCAACATGGGAAGGACACGCCTTAAGAAAAGATCATCCAGCGAGAGCCACCGAAATGGCCCCCTTTGAAATGGGTCCAGAGCGAGTTGCAAAAGAGCAGGAGGCATTGAGATTTCGACCCGAAGATTGGGGTATGAAAAAGTCTAACGACGATAACGAATATATGTTTCTTAATCTTGGGCCAAACCACCCCAGTGTGCATGGCGTCTTTAGGATTATGTTGCAATTAGATGGTGAGGTGATTGTCGACTCCGTGCCAGATATTGGCTATCACCATCGTGGTGCAGAAAAAATGGGTGAGCGTCAGACTTGGCACACTTATATACCCTATACGGACCGAATTGACTATCTTGGCGGAGTAATGAATAACCTTGCCTATGTTCAGTCGATAGAGACTTTGGCTGGTATCAAGGTCCCAGATCGCGCCAAAGTGATTCGCATTATGCTCTCTGAGCTATTCCGCATTTCTAGTCATTTAGTTTTCTATGGTACTTTCGTTCAGGATGTCGGTCAGATGTCGCCAGTTTTTTATATGTTTGCAGATCGAGAGCGATTATTTGGCATTATCGAGGCCATCACCGGTGGGCGAATGCATCCTGCTTGGTTCCGCATCGGAGGTATAGCACAGGATCTCCCTAATGGCTGGGAGGCCATGGTCCGTACATTTATAGACTCGATGCCGGCACGACTGAATCATTACGACAAGATGTCAATGAAAAATAAGATACTGAAAGACCGCACTGTAGGCATTGGAGCTTACTCTCAGCAAGAAGCTATTGATTGGGGTGTTACTGGCCCTGGCCTGAGAGCCACCGGCAGTGATTGGGATGTTAGAAAAAAACGCCCCTATGGAGGCTATGATCAGTTTGAGTTTGAGGTTCCCACTGCCGTTCATGGGGATTGCTACGACCGCGCAGTACTTCGAATTGAAGAAATGCGCCAAAGTCTAAAGATTATTCGTCAGTGCATTGACAACATGCCTGAGGGTCCTTACAAAAGTGACCATAGCGCTACCACGCCTCCACCTAAGGAGCGGACCATGGAGGATATTGAGACACTTATACATCATTTTCTGAATGTCAGCTGGGGGCCTGTTATTCCAGAGGGGGAGGCCTCTGTAATGATTGAGGCCACAAAAGGGATCAATAGTTATCATCTGATTAGTGATGGTGGCACTGGCTCCTATCGCACTAGGATTCGAACACCTTCTTTCCCACACTTGCAGCAAATTCCACTGATCAGTAATGGTCTGATGATTCCAGACCTGATTGCTATTATTGCAAGTATCGATTTTGTTATGGCGGACGTTGACCGATGAATAATTCACAAATGATCCAAACTGATTTAACGGGAGTGCTTACCCAGGAAGAGATTTTACAGATTGATGCAGAGTTGCTTCATGTCCCTTATAAGTCTGGAGCCGCCATTGATGCACTAAAAATTATTCAGGCAAATCGTGGCTGGGTCTCGGACGAATGTCTACAGGCTATAGCGAGACATCTTGAGATGTCATCGGAAGATCTTGAGGGAGTGGCAACT
>CAWURY010000006.1:0-115636 GCA_963925605.1 uncultured Porticoccus sp.
AACTGAATATCGGAGTCTGGCAATTAACTCATTCACCTTACCTCCTGGTAACTGTCCGCCCTCGCCAGGTTTTGCACCTTGGGCTATTTTAATCTGAATCACCTCAGCGCTTGATAAATAGTGAGGTGTTACCCCAAAACGGCCAGAAGCCACTTGCTTAATTTTCGATGCCTTAATTGTGCCATAACGAGCAGGATCTTCGCCCCCTTCTCCTGAGTTAGATCGACCCCCTAAGCTATTCAAAGCCTGAGCCAAGCCTTCATGAGCCTCTGGCGATAATGCTCCTAAGGACATGCCTGCCGAATCAAACCGTTTTAGTATTGTCTCAATCGGCTCCACATCAGACAAAGGGATCGGCTCGATATCGGCTTTAATCTTCAGGAGATCTCTTAGAGTTGCTGCAGGGCGTTTATTCACTAAATCAGCATAATCATGCCATGCAGTATAGTCACCCTCTTGTACGGCACGGTGAAGAGTTGTTACAACGTCTGGATTAAATGCATGGTACTCTTGGCCGTGGACATACTTTAGTAATCCGCCTGGATTGATTGATTTTCGTTCACTCCAAGCCTGATCGGCGAGCCTTTGTTGATCCTGCTGCATATCATTAAAATCTGCACCCTTGATGCGACTTGGTGTCCCTAAAAAGCATATGTTAACTATTTCAGGAGAGAGCCCAATAATCTCATATAACTGAGCACCTCGATACGAAGCAACCGTAGAGATACCCATTTTGGATAGAATTTTCAGTAACCCTTTATTCATGCCTTGGCGGTAGTTTTTAAATGCCGCATCCATATCACAAAGTATTTCTCCTGTTGCTACCATATCAGAAAGGATATGGTAGCTTAAAAAAGGGTAGACCGCAGAAGCACCACAACCTATTAATGTTGCAATTTGATGAGAATCACGAGCAGATGCAGTGGATGCAATAATATTAGCATCGCAACGAAGCCCCAGTCTAATTAGATGATGATGAACTGCACCTACGGCCATCAACATCTGAATAGGCAGCTTATCTGGAAAAATATCAGAATCAGACAGAATACAACATCTAATGCCATCTCTTATGGCAGCAGAAACTTCCTCGCACAAATCTTGGATAGCCTGCTCTAAGTTGGATATTTTTGGGTCAAAATTAATACTAAATTTTTTAACACGATAGTCGTCTTGTGTGTTATTTTTTAACGCATAATATTTGCGTGGGGATAAAACTGGACTCGACAAATTAATGCGCTTTGCATGTTCAGGGGAGTCAAGGAAAATATTACCCTCAGGACCGAGTTGCGTCTTTAGAGACATAACGAGCGTTTCACGCAACGGATCAATGGGAGGATTAGTCACCTGCGCAAATTGCTGCCTAAAGTAGTCATAGAAGCTGCGATCTTTAACTGAAAGTACAGCCATTGGCGTATCATCTCCCATAGAACCCACTGCTTCCTGACCCCCTTCTGCTAGTGGTCGCAAAATTTGCTCTCGCTCTTCCATGGAAACTAAGAACATCTTCATTAAGTTACGAATTCTTTCCCTACTTAAGGCGCCCTCAACTTCTATGCTTTCATCATCCATAGAGGACATAATTTTGATAGTACTGTTGTTTAGCCACGTCTGATATGGATTGGCCGAGGCTATTTCTTTGTCGATCTCAACAGCATTCATAATAGTGCCTGTATGCGTATCAATCGAAAGTATGTCTCCTGGACCTAAACTCCCTTTAGCAACAACACTGCTAGAGCTATATTTATAAACACCAACTTCTGATGCAACAGTAATGATATCGTCATCCGTTAACACCCAGCGAGACGGCCTTAAGCCATTTCTATCCAGCGTACAAACAGCATAACGCCCATCAGTAATAACCAGTCCGGCAGGGCCATCCCATGGTTCCATGTGCATAGCTATGTATTCAAAGTAAGCTCTTTCGCTCAACCCATAGTCTTGGTTGTTATCCCAGGCTGGTGGCACCAACATTCGCACGGCTTTATGGAGATCTATGCCTCCTGCAACCATCACCTCAAGCATATTATCTAGGCTAGAAGAATCTGATCCTGTTCGGTTTACAAGGGGCTTTACATCCTGCAAGTCGGGCAAGAGGGGGGTAACAAACTTAGGGGTCCTGGCTACAGACCAGTTCCTATTCCCATGGAGCGTGTTGATTTCTCCATTATGAGCCAGCATTCTAAATGGCTGAGCTAGTGGCCACTGGGGGCTGGTATTGGTAGAAAATCGTTGATGAAAAATACAGATGGCAGTTTCTAGGAGCGGGTTTGCCAAATCTGGGTAAAACATTGGCAAGTCAACTGGCATCATTAGTCCTTTGTAGCTAATAACATTTTCTGCCAAGCTGGCAATATAAAAAGAACTATCTGATGCTAGCGCAATCTCAATTTTTCGCTTAGAAATAAACAATCGAGCATTAAATTTTTGCTTATCTAGGCCGCCTGTAGTAATGAATATTTGTTCAATTACTGGCAAGGTTTCTAATGCGATACGACCCAAACAACCTTTGCTTGTAGGCACTTCACGCCAGCCGACCACTTCTAGCCCTTGGTCCAACAAGGCTGTTGCCATGATATTTTTAGCGCGGTTGCGCTGGCTGCTGTCCTGACTAAGCATCACTGAGCCAACCGCGTACAATTCAGGTAATTCGGCATCAAACAGCTTTTTAGCCGCATCTCGCATAAAAGCATCTGGCTTTTGAAGCAATAACCCGCAGCCATCACCAGTTTTGCCGTCAGAAGCAATACCGCCACGATGAGTCATACAAGTTAACGCTGCAATAGCAGTTTCTAGGACACGATGGCTTACCCTCCCTTTTGTGTGGGCAATCAGTCCAAATCCACAATTATCTTTGAATTCATCTAAGCTATAGAGGCCTGTCGGCATAATAAATGGTGCTCTAAAGTAAAATATATTAAAAGGCCAGCCGCTTTAGAAAAAATAAAACTAAAACTGCTGGGACAAAAACGTAGTTATTTTACACGTCCGCGACCCATGTAACAATTGTCGCGACGCTAATAAAGCTTATAACTTTAGGTGGTATAATTTATAGGCTGGCTTATCTTCTAAACAATCTTCATTAGAAGATCTGGGTCAATTTCAGAAGTTACTGTTGCGACTCCGATAGATCGAAGTAGCACAAAACGAAGACTCCCATCTAGAACTTTTTTATCAATTGACATGAGCTCCAAAAAAATTTTGGAGCTCATGTCTTTTGGTGCTACTGTAGGCAAACTGCAGCAAGCCAGAATTTCCCTTATCCGACGAACATCGGCTTTATCTATCCAGCCCAATAAGCTCGATAACTCTGCGGCCATAATCATTCCGATCGCCACTGCCTCACCATGCAGCCAGCCTTTATAAGACTGAAAGGTTTCAATAGCATGACCGAATGTGTGTCCTAAATTTAAAATTGCACGAACACCATTCTCGCGCTCATCTTTTTCAACAATCCTGGCTTTATTAACGCATGATTTCTCTATTGCAAAACATAGCGCATCAGGGTCTCGCACTAAAAGCTTATATATATTTTTTTCTATCCAGTTAAAAAAACCTGCATCTGCAATCAGCCCATACTTGATCACCTCCGCCAAGCCAGCTCGAAATTCTCTGTCTGGCAAAGTGCTTAATAAGGAAGTATCAATTATGACGCACTGAGGCTGATAGAATGCTCCTATCATATTTTTGCCTAGCTTGTGATTAACTGCAGTTTTTCCACCTACAGATGAGTCTACCTGGGCAAGCAGTGTTGTTGGAATTTGGCAAAAATTTACACCCCTCTGATAACAAGCGGCAGCAAACCCTGTCATATCACCAATAACGCCACCCCCAAGAGCGATTAGAGTGGCTGTTCGGTTATATTTTTTAGCGAGCAATACATCAAAAATTGTGTTGAGCACTTCTAGATTTTTGTGTGCCTCCCCATCCGGCAAGATCACTGTTTCTACACTATATGCAGACAGTGCATTCACAAGGGAGCTCAAGTAAAATGGAGCAATAGTCTCGTTGGTAATTACCAACACTTGCTCTCCATGAATATGTGATGCGAGTAACTCTGATGATTGCAGTAATCCATCACCTATAAAAATAGGGTAACTTCTATCACCAAGTTCCACACAAAGCTTACTAAATTTTTCCACGATAAATCATTCTTTATATAATTACATTGAATTGGAAATGTACCACATCAATCTGCAAATTGACGAACTTCATTGGCAATTTCATTCGCAACTAACCGAGGTGTGCGATTACTAGTAGCGAAAACTAGATCTGCTACTTCTTGGTAAAGTAATTCTCGATCCAATACTAGCTGCTCTAATACTTCGCGGGGATTACTAACACTCAATAAAGGCCTTCTGCGATCATGCGAAGTTCGCTCTAATAATTGCTCAATAGGGGCACTAAGATACACAACATAGCCATTATTTTTTAAGGCATTGCGATTCTCTTCAAAGAGAATCGTTCCACCTCCTGTAGCAATAAGCATACCGGTCTCGGAGGCCAACTCAACAAGCACGCGAGATTCGCGCTTTCGAAATCCATCTTCGCCCTCCATATCGAAAATCCATGCTATATTCGCACCACATCTCTCTTCAATTTCACAGTCAAGATCGACAAATTTAAGATTCAAAATTTCTGCCAAGATACGACCAATAGTACTTTTCCCGGAACCCATATGGCCGACAAGAAAAATGTTTTTATATGCATTAATAAATTTAATAACACTTCTCAAATAGTTTTAAGCTCATGGAGTAATGCGCTATTTTTCTTAAAAAATACAGTCAAATAGCTATGTCGTAATTTTTTTAGCTTTATACTATCCTTGTATTATAAAGCTGATCTTATGATGAATAAAACCCATTACAAAATTATTAACAATGGATTTTGGTTTTTGCTTGCAACATTTGGTGGCATGCTGATCATAACTGGCAGTCTATACCTGTACTTAAACCCCAAATTGCCTTCTGTTGAAAAACTTCGTCAAATAAATCTGCAGACGCCCTTAAGGATTTATTCAGAGGATTTGGAACTAATCGGTGAATTCGGCGAAAAACACCGTAATCCAATAGGCTTTCAAGATATACCCCTTTTTTACATACAGGCACTAATATCTGCAGAAGATGGCCAGTTTTATAGCCATTCTGGGGTCGACATTGGGGCTTTATTGCGCGCAACAGTAGAGCTTATCTCTTCTGGCGATATAAAAACTGGTGGCAGTACTATCACCATGCAAGTTGCCCGAAATTTCTTTCTAGCGAGAGAACAAACATTTACCCGAAAATTTAATGAAATTTTATTGGCATTCAGAATTGAAGCTACGTTATCTAAGAACGAAATATTAACTCTTTATGCCAATAAAATTTACCAAGGAAATAGGGCTTATGGTGTAAGTGCGGCAGCCCATGTTTACTATGGTCGACCTATTCAAACGCTGACTCTCTCTCAGCTAGCTATGCTTGCCGGGCTACCAAAAGCTCCTTCAGCCTATAATCCTATAGCCAATCCTAAGCGAGCCCTAATAAGACGCAACTGGATTCTCGATCGTATGCATGACTTGGATTATATTAATTTAGAAACCCTTATATTGGCAAAAAATGAGCCTATTACCGCAAGCTATCATGGGTACAAAGTGTCGGTAGATTCTCCCTATGTATCTGAAATGGTGCGAAAAAAAGTGTCTACTATGGTCGGGGAATCGGCCTATACAGACGGTTTTCGTGTTTACACAACTATTGATAGTCGTTTACAGAAAAGTGCACAAAAAGCTATTCGGAAAGGGGTAATTGCCTATGATAAGAGGCATGGGTATAGGGGGCCTGAATCCAACATCCATGACCCAGAGCTATGGAATAATATCCTGCAGTCAACACTCACTTACGGCGACCTAATTCCAGGTGTGGTAAAAGAAGTTCATGAGCAGCAGCTTAATGTGTTACTTGCAAACAAACATGAAATCTTGATTTCTTGGGAGCGCGGCCTAAAAAACCTACGCAAATACAACAACCCTGATAGCCAGTCACGTTCAATCAAAACAGCAAACGAACTATTTGCAACTGGCGATCTAATAAGGGTAAGGCAAAACAACGATCACTGGGAGCTCGCTCAGCTACCAAAAGTCCAGGCAGCGATAGTAGCTCTAAACCCTCGAAATGGAGCAATTAAGGCTTTGGTTGGTGGATTTGATTTTCGACAAAATAATTTCAATAGAATCACTCAAGCAACGCGACAACCAGGTTCAAATTTTAAACCTTTTATCTATGCAATTGCCTTAGAGAACGGCTTTACTGCTGCAAGCATTATAAATGATGCGCCGTTAGTTTTTGAAGACAAGCGCCTTAAAAACTCCTGGCGCCCAGAAAATGATGGCGGAACATTTTATGGGCCAACTCGTTTACGGAAGGCTTTGTACCTTTCAAGAAATTTAGTATCCATTCGGATTCTACAAAGTATTGGTATAGAAACCGCGATCTCAGGTTTAGGCCGATTTGGTTTTGATGGCTCTAAATTGCCCAGAAATCTCTCGTTGGCTCTTGGTAGTCATGCTACAACACCACTAAAAATTGCAGCAGGTTACGCCATTTTAGCCAACGAAGGGTATCAAATTGAGCCTTATTTAATAGATCGCATTGAGGATGCTGGAGGTAATTTAATTTATCAAGCAAACCCTTTGACTGCCTGCAATAACTGTAATGAAATTTTTCAAGAGTCATCGAAAAATCAAGTATATACTCATGAAAAAATCAGTCCTCACGTCTTGGTAGATATGGCCTTAGAACTTAAATTAACATCGGCACCAAGAGTGATTGATCCTCAGACAGTATATATTGTTGATTCCATGCTCAGAGATGTTATTAAAAAAGGCACGGGACGGCGCGCGAAAGTACTAAATCGTTCTGATATTGCAGGAAAAACTGGTACAACCAATGGCCCAAAAGATGCATGGTTTTCTGGTTACAATCCAGATATTGTTGCTACCGCATGGCTGGGATTTGATGATAACTTATTGCTTGGAAGGAATGAATATGGCGGGTCAGCCGCTCTGCCTATTTGGATAGATTTTATGCGAGATGCGTTAGCCGAAAAAATTGACAGCAGCAGGCGGCAACCAACAGGACTAATCACTATCAGAATTGACCCAGACACAGGACTTAGAGTTGGAACAGAACAAAAAAATGCGCTATTTGAAGTTTTCAAAAAGAAAAATATTCCGCCGCTGGCCGAGAAAAATACAAAAGCTAATACTTCAATAAAACATAAAAGCTCCCCGAGCCCAGAAGACCTATTTTAGCAACTCCATTGAGTTTTCTGCTCTCCAAAAAAATAGACTGTCATTCACTCACAAAAAATAATGCTGCCTAAAGAATATGCGAATTAACTGGAATAATATTGATACAGTCTTGCTTGATATGGATGGCACCCTGCTAGATCTGCATTTTGATAATTTTTTTTGGCTTAGCTATCTACCTAAACGTTATGCAGAGATTCATAATATTCCCTTTAAAGAAGCCAATGATCAAATACATAATCTATCTATCAAAACTATGGGTACACTGAATTGGTATTCTACGACATACTGGTCAAAAGAACTCGCTGTGGATATCTGTCGGCTAAAAAAAGAAGTAAGTGGCCTGATAAAAATTAGGCCTTTTGTGCCAGAATTTCTTGAGCAACTAAGCCTGCACAAAAAAAAACGCGTGCTTGTTACGAATGCCCATCCTCAAAGCCTCGAGTTGAAAGTTTCTATTACCCAAATCAATAAGTCCCTAGACGCAATCTACACATCTCACCAATTTCATCACCCAAAAGAAAGCCAAAAATTTTGGCACGCACTTGCCTGTCAAGAAAAGCTTGACCCTGAAAAAATATTATTTATTGATGACTCTGTAAATATTTTACAGGCAGCAAGTCAGTACGGGATCAAGCAACTATTGGGAATAAAAAAACCTGACAGCAGCCAACATTCTGTCGTAATAGAGGGCTTTCCCTCTATTACCAATTTCAACGAGATACTCCCAATTGCTTAAAGCAAATAAAATAGAAAAAAAAGTTCGCCTAGATAAATGGCTATGGGCTGCACGTTTTTTTAAGACACGCGGTCTTGCAAAAGCAGCTGTCTTAGGAGGAAAGATACATATTGACGGGCAGCGCGCGAAGGCTAGCAAAGATCTGGCGCTGGGAATAATTCTTAGTATCAAACAAGGGATTGATGAAAAAATAGTGGTGGTAAAAAGCCTTTCCGCACAGAGAAGCAGTGCAACTAAAACGTTAGCCATGTATCGTGAAACACAAGAAAGTATCTCATTAAGGACTAAAAATAGCGCTGAGAGAAAAGCATCCAATAACGGTGTATTGTTTGATGCTCAGCGACCAAACAAAAAACAACGCCGGCAGATACATAGATTTAATGCAAACAATCAAAATGATGTAGATAATTAGGCAATGGTGAAGTTTTATGGGCTTATGTGGATGATTTTAAAGCATAAAACCATTTTTTTTTCAAATTCACCACCAATGCTCCACTAGTGAGTATTTTTCTGGCATAATTCTCATACTTTTTTACTTTACTTCACCTTGCAATCGCTTAAAAAGAAACATGATGTTAACCACGAGTAAAGTATACGACTCAAATTCTTCAATAGGACCAACACTAATGACATCAGTAGAAAACTCCTCTGTGATTATATTTAAAAATTTATGCTCTGCTGAGCTAATAGAATTAGCTCTCAGGAATGGAGAGGGCCATCTTACAGATACCGGAGCGTTTCTATCAATCACTGGCAACCGGACTGGGCGATCTCCAGCTGACCGCTTCATCGTGGAAGAGCCTTCCAGCAAAAATGCCATTGGATGGGGGCCGGTCAATCGTCCTTTTAACCAAGCAAAGTTTAATGAATTATGGAGTCGCGTAGAGGCTTATATAGCTCAAAAAAACCGCTACATTTCTCAGTTGCATGTGGGACAGGATACCGTCCACTACCTGCCTGTTGAGGTGACCACTGAGACCGCTTGGCATAATTTATTTGCTCGCAACATGTTTATTCGTCCAGAAAAATACAACTCTTCAAATAAAGAGCCCTGGAAAATCCTACATGCTGCCAACTTCACGTGCGATCCAGTTCGCGACGGGACTAACAGTGAAGCAGTGGGAATTATTAACTTTGGTCAACGAAAAGTTTTAATTGCTGGGCTCAAGTATGCAGGTGAAATGAAGAAAGCTATGTTTTCGGTGCAAAATTTTTTACTGCCGGAAAAAGATGTTATGCCAATGCATTGTGCTGCTAATGTTGGAAAAGACGGTGATGTATGTCTATTTTTTGGTCTCTCTGGTACAGGGAAAACCACTCTTTCTGCCGATCCTGAGCGATACCTAATTGGCGATGATGAGCATGGCTGGAGCAAGGGCGCTGTATTCAACATGGAAGGCGGCTGTTACGCCAAAACAATTAATCTTAGCAAAGAAAATGAACCTGTTATTTGGGATGCTATTCGCTTCGGCGCCATAGTAGAAAATATTGCGGTAACCGAGCATCGCACTGCTGACTATGATGATACGTCAATCTCTGAAAATGGTCGTTGCAGCTACCCGCTAGAGCATGTAGATTTACGCAGTAAAGACAACAGAGCCGGCGAACCCAAGAATGTTATTTTTTTAACGTGTGATGTTTCAGGTGTATTACCTCCGGTATCAATACTATCAAAAGAAGCTGCTGCTTATCACTTTCTGAGTGGGTATACTGCACGCGTAGGTTCGACTGAAATGGGCGGAGAAAAAGGAATTCATCTTACTTTCTCGACCTGTTTTGGCGCACCATTTATGCCTAGGCCTGCCAAGGTTTATGCAGAATTACTAATGAGGCAGATAGAGAACTTTGGGAGCAAGGTTTACCTAGTGAACACTGGATGGACCGGGGGCTCCGGAGCCTCTGATGGTGCTGGATCACGCTTTCCGATTCCAGTGACTCGAAGTATTATCGCCGCAATACAAAGTGGTGATTTAGAGGGTGTCAATACCATCAAACTACCAGTACTAAATTTAGAAATACCAACAAGCATCCCAGGCGTTAGCAACGCCCTTCTTAATCCTCGAGATACATGGGCTAACAAAGAGTCTTATGATGCGCAGGCACTTAAATTAGCCAAACTGTTTATCGATAATATTCAAAAATATAAGGTATCCCGAAAAATTATTAAAGCAGGTCCGCAGATATAAATAATTCAATTTTTAGAATACTCTTGGTGGTACACAAAAGCGGCCTATATGGCGATTCTTTTATCCGTTGCGGGTATCTAGGGATAACCCTTTTTGGTGATACTTCAAACTTTCTTTATGCCTATAAGAATGCTCCATGATTCTCGCCAAATCTACATAAGCTTGAGATTGCGGCTTGATGGCTATTGAGCACTCCAGATAATCCCGAGCCTTTCCCCACAACTGACATCTCCAGCTAAGACGACCGAGAGCGAGCATTAACTCAGGGCTATCTGGGTGACTGGAAAGCCAAGACTCAGCAAAGATTAATTGTTTTTGGGCATCCTTCCCCTCAACAATTCCATAGAGTCTAACCAAGCGATCATCCCAGCACGTTTTCAGGAAAGCACGAAGCAATCCTTCAGCATGAGAACTCTTGTCGAGCTCATGCAAGCCAGCAGTATATTCCAAGAAGGCTCTTTTTTCTTTCCTTACATTCTTGGGAATTTTATGCCAAAAATTAATCAAATCTTCGCTCATACTACCTTCCTGTGTAGAAATAGCAGCTAGCAAAGAGGCGTACACCTCTCCTTCAACTTCCTGAAGCTCACTTTTACTAAATACGTCATAACGGCCAAATTCTGCTAATAATTTTCTTAGGCTCTCCCAATCTTTCAAGCCTTTATAGATCGAATAAAGTAAGTGTAAGACGATGGGATGGGATGGAGATTTAACATAAAATGGCTGAAGAATAATTAATGCTTCTGCATAAAGTTGTTCCCGCACGCAAATTTTTACTCTAGCCAAACTAACAACCAAGTCATTGCCAGGGATTGATTTTTCCGCACAACTCAATAATTTATTAGCTCCTTTTTGGTCTCCCGCCTCATATGCTGAATTTGCTGCAACTAGGTAATTCAATAAAGGCAAGGTAGAGTTTTTCGCAGATTTCTCTAAAATTTTTCTAGCACTACCCCAACGGC
Organism: uncultured Porticoccus sp.; assembly: GCA_963925605.1. Lineage (GTDB taxonomy): Bacteria > Pseudomonadota > Gammaproteobacteria > Pseudomonadales > Porticoccaceae > Porticoccus. Next base: position 11,173 of record CAWURY010000006.1, read on the forward strand.
CTTCGAAATACTGAAGCAGGCCCTCATTCACCAGCAGCTGGTTACTCTTTATTTTTAAAGCGGCGCGTTCTTTAAAATATTTTTGGCCAGGGCCTATAATCAATCTAATCAAACTTTTTAACACCACAAAAAATACCGACAATGCACTTATTATTAGCAAAAAAGCCCAAAGTGTCATATCAATGGAATAATTTCCATAGGCAATCAAAATATAGCCTCTATTCTGTGTTATTTGCCATGCCAGCAGGCCCCCAAGTAGCGTAATGATAACAACCATCAAGAGCGCCTTTCTCACTACTGAACCCCCGCAGCAGGTGATTTTTCTTGCTCGGGAAACAACTGACTATCTATATAATCCTTTAATATCTTTAATTCTGGAGAGATGTCAGGAAATCTTTGAACTATATTCTCCTCCTTAAGTCGAGATAACTGCTCTAAATACGGCAAAGCTAATTGGTTTAACTTAGCATACTGACTGAGTTGCTTGCTCGCTTTTTGCAAACTTTCTCTATAGATCGCTTCCTCTTCACGCAATAAGGCTACCTGGGCATGCTCCAATAAAATCGCCAGACTATACTTGAGGTAACGATTTTCATCTGCCGATGGTATTGGAAAGAGAGGGGTATCCAATACCTGAATGCGCACTAAGCCTACTAGGCGAGCAAGTGTTAAATCAAGGCCATAAATAAGTTTTTCTTTCCATCCATCAGGTGCTGGGGTGGTACTGATTTGTGTGATGCTAGCTTGTGTCACTTCTACAGGGTAATTGATCATAGGCAACTCAAGCAATTGGCGTGACAGCGCGCCTAACTGGGTATACAAGCCCTCTCTATCTATCGTCGGAGATGAACGCAGTCTTGCGATACTCTTGGCGATAGCCGTTCGAACTTCTTTCAGATCCAAGTTCTCCAAATCTCTTAAGACAAGATCTGCTGAAATTAGCAATCGAATTGCGTTCTTCGAATTTTTCTCAGTGGCTAGGCGATGGCTGGCAAGTCGGGTTAAATGCTCAGCTTCTGCCAATAATCCCATGTATCTTGGCGCAAAAGACACCTCACTCAAACGACGAGCGTAGGCAGCGAGCTGTGACTCTATACTGTCAAGAGCACTAGCAAGCCTAGTGATTTTGTCTTGGTGCTTGCGCTGCTCATCTTTAATCTCGTCTCTCAGATCTTCAATGTAGATTTGATTGTTTCTTAAAGTGGTCTGAATTTCTGACTGTTGTTGTTGGAGCTGATAGATAAATCGCCCCCCTATGCCAAGAACTGAAAGAAATAAGAGGGAACATACTATAAAAAATAGCCTCATGAGCCACTTTTTGATCGAAACTCTTTTGTTTGCAGGAGAATTTTTCGGCTGAGATTTAATGGCCGACTTATCAGCCACCTCAGATTGACCAGAAGAGACCCGTGTATTGCTTAGCGTATTATCTTTACTGCCCAATTAGTTAGCCCCCACATATTGATATAGTTGTTCGATTCACTTACGCCCAAAGTTAGGCTTGGCAGTAAAATAGGAACTACATGCGCCATCTTATCCTTAGCACTGATTGCTGCACCATCCACGTAAAACCGAAACTATGTCTTCAGCAAGGGCAGAGGGAGCGCAAATTATACGTTGAAACCCCATATTTTTTGCCAGCAAAGAAACTCGTTCGCTTGGAACCAGCAAAGGCAGCTGTTTAAGCTTATGCAGCCCTTCTTCTGGAATTTGAGACACAAGATAAGCTAACAATTCACCACTATGAATAATGACAACACCCAACTTGTTAGAGCAGATCAGGTCATTGATATGATCAGTGTAATCTTTTAATACTTCTCGATGATATAGCTCACATTGACTAACAACAGCGCCACGGGAACGTAGCTGGTCAGCCAGCAATTGACGTCCGCCAACACCAGAAAAAATTAATATTTTTTCACCAGTCAATCTTTGCAGTGAAGGCAACCCTAGCAGCCCTTCACTGCTAAATTCCTGATCTGGAAGCTCTGCATCGACATTATACTTTTTCAGTTCAGTTGCAGTAGTTTCGCCAACGGCATAATATCGAGGACCAACAGGTAAACTCTGAAGCATAAAATCGCTATTATGTTTCAGCCAATCAACAACGAAAAAGGTAGCGGCGCGACTCACAAAAATTGCCCGATCATACAAAAGAAGATTAAGAATATAATGACTAATGAGATCTTGATTCAAAGAGCTTTCTATCGGGGCTATTTTCATAACAGGAAAATGATGAAGTAAAGCACCTTCTGCGATTAACTGAGCTGAAAGTATCTGGTCGCCATGCCCATCAGGCTGAATAGGCCTTACAAGCAATGCCTGCAATCCCTTTAAATATTCCACCTACCAATTATCTCCGTAAACTTTCTTTAGAATATCTCCAGCCCCTTGGGCCAGCAATTTTTTGGCTAAATCTATACCTAGTGCTTCTGCGTCTTTAGCCATACCTCTAACATCATTGCGAACAACTTGGCCTCCATCGGGAGACCCCACTAATCCTCGCAGCCAAATCTGGTCAGAATTTAAGCCTGTTAAGACTGCGTATGCGGCAATGGGGGTTTGGCATCCGCCACGAAGATAATGATTCATCGCCCTTTCAGCCATGACGCACTGAGCTGAAGGTAAATGGTGCAGCTGATACAGTAGCGCCGCTATCCTCTCATCGTCAAGCCTAGACTCAATAGCAATGGCACCTTGCCCTCCTGCGGGTAAAGATTGTTCTGGCGCTATACGTTGACTGATGCGTTCTGATAAGCCCAACCTCACCAATCCTGCTGTAGCGAGAATAATCGCATCATACTCTCCGCTATCAAGTTTGTTCAGGCGGGTATTAACATTTCCTCTCAATTCTTGAATACTAAGCCCCGGGAAACGCTCCAAGAGCTGAGTCTTTCTACGCAAGCTGGATGTTCCAACACGACTTCCTTTTGGTAGATCTTCTAAAGACACATAATGATTGGCCACAAAAGCATCTGTTGGGTCTTCGCGTTCACAGATAGCCTGAAGTCCAAGACCTAAAGGAAACTCCATTGGAACATCCTTCATAGAATGCACCGCAATATCAGCAAGTCCTTCAAGAAGTGCAACCTCGAGCTCCTTCACAAATAAGCCTTTTCCCCCAATTTTTGATAAAGTTGTGTCAAGTATTTTGTCGCCGCGAGTAGTAATTCCAACCAATTCAACCGAAAGATTAGGATGAATGCACTGTAATTGAGATTTGACATGATTGGACTGCCAAAGCGCCAAGGGGCTTTGTCGAGTTGCAATGCGAACCATGGCAGTATCAAGTAGTGATGAAATCATGAGTTATGGCAACCAAAACTATAAATAAGAAATTATATCAGATTGACCTAATGGCAGACATGTCTATCAAGAACTTAGCAAAAAAAACGTCTCGGCCATAAGGTTCTCTTACAAAAGCCAATCGGCTTAGGCCTATAAAACTAAATATAATAGCGTTGTTCGTACACAGAAACTCTTGTTTTGCTATAATCAAAAATAGAGTACATAAAAATAACCGCCAGCAATCACAAAAGAGCCCGTTTATCCATGAGCAATAAAAAAGATACAAATCAGGCCTGGGGTGGCCGTTTCAAAGAAACAACGGACGACTTTGTAGTCAAATTTACTGCGTCCATTAATTTTGACCAAAAACTTGCCTTCCATGATATACAAGGTTCTATCGCTCATGCGGAAATGCTGACCAGTATAGATATTTTATCGCTAGAAGAATTAGCAGCCATCAAGAAAGGTTTCAATGAAATACGAACGGACATCGAAACAGGCAAGTTTGAGTGGCAGTTGGCCTTGGAAGATGTCCATATGAATCTAGAGGCTGCTCTTACAGAAAAAATTGGTGATGTTGGAAAAAAATTACACACTGGCAGATCAAGAAATGATCAGGTTGCCACTGATCTTCGGCTTTGGCTGCGTGATGAAATAGATCTTATCAGCAAAGAGCTAAGCCGACTCCAACGTGCCCTGATAGATCTAGCCGAAAAAGAATCGGCAACTATAATGCCTGGATTTACACATCTTCAAACCGCGCAACCTATTACTTTTGGGCACCACCTCATGGCATGGTTTGAGATGCTTGAAAGAGACCGTGGTCGTCTCATAGATTGCCGAAGACGAACCAACCATTCTCCATTGGGAGCCGCAGCTTTAGCAGGAACAACATATCCTATAAATCGTAAAATGACGGCTACATTGCTCGGCTTTGATGAGCCAATGAATAACTCACTAGATGCTGTAAGTGATCGTGATTTTGCTATTGAATTCTGCTCATTTGCTAGCATATTAATGACCCACCTTTCTCGTGCATCAGAAGAGCTGATACTGTGGAATTCTGCACAATTTAACTTCATAGATCTTCCTGACCGCTTTTGCACTGGTTCATCCATTATGCCGCAGAAAAAAAACCCTGATGTTCCGGAATTAGTGAGAGGAAAAACTGGGAGAGTGAATGGCAACCTGATAGCTTTGCTGACTCTTATGAAATCACAACCATTGGCTTACAATAAAGACAACCAAGAAGATAAAGAGCCATTATTTGATACTGTAACGACACTCAAGGATTGCTTGCGGGCACTTGCTGATATGGTGCCTGCTATTAAATCCAACCAAAAATCTATGGCTGAATCTGCTCGACGTGGGTTCGCCACGGCCACAGATCTGGCCGACTATTTAGTAAGGAAAAACATAGTTTTTCGAGATTCTCATGAAATAGTTGGAAAAGCTGTTGCATATGGTCTTTCAATAAACAAGGATCTATCAGAAATGTCTCTAGGCGAGCTTCAACAGTTCTCTAATGCAATTGAAGACGATGTGTTTAACGTACTTACACTTGAAGGCTCTGTTGCTGCCAGAAATCATATTGGTGGCACAGCCCCAGAACAGGTAAGACTGGCAACAAAAGCAGCAAGAAAGAAAATGGATGCAATCCAAAATACCTCTAATTGAAATAAATACTGGCGATCACTAAACACCAAACACTACTTCTCCGCCCTGCTGTTCAAAACAAACACGATGCAATAATAAACCCAAAGTTTCGTTAGTTGCCGTGCAAACCCAAGAACCACTAACATGATTGCAATAATACCCACCAGACTTTGCAGCTATCCAAATTTGAGCTTGAGCGGGCTGCCTAGAAACAATCACTTTAGACCCATTGACCTCAATGGTGAGAGTTAAAACTCCAGCTGAAGTTTCGTAATCTATATCCTCATAACTGTTGTCGATAGCTTCCTCAATGGCCAGCATTATCTCGTCGCAATGATTGTTAAATTCCGTTTCATTCATATTTATAGGCCATTTTTAACACATTTATCAATTGTCAGTAGTATATCCGATTGAGTGTAGTAGGCATCAGCCGGTATACTCAAGAATAACTTCATAACCAAAATACAGGTTTCTCTATGCATCGCTATTTTGTATCGATATTATTAACATTAGTAGCCACCGTGTGTCTAACTGGTTGCGGCAACAAAGGTCCATTATACCTTCCCCCAGAACCCATCCAAGTGATCATATCTAATTCAGGGGACCCTACAGAAAAAACAGAGGCCGAAGGATCGGAAGCTACTGAAAAACGCGGTAACTAGATTATGGCTCATTTCCATTACATTCATGGCGAAATGTTTGCTGAAAACGTAGCCTTGAAAACAATTGCTGAGAGCTACGGCACTCCAACCTACGTTTATAGTCGCTCGGCTCTAACAGAACATTTTTTAGCCTATCAAGTAGCTCTAGCGAACCAGTCTCATTTGATTTGCTACGCTGTAAAAGCTAACTCTAATATCGCAGTTCTTAACGTCTTAGCAAAACTCGGAGCAGGGTTCGACATTGTTTCAGGGGGGGAACTGGAGCGTGTTATAGCTGCAGGCGGTGACCCCAAAAAAATAATTTTTTCTGGGGTTGGCAAGAAGCCTAGGGAAATGGAGAGAGCGCTAGCGCTAGGTATACATTGTTTTAATGTCGAATCTGAAGCTGAGCTCGATGTACTTAATACTGTTGCAAGAGCATGCGGGAAAATAGCTCCGATTTCTTTGCGAGTAAATCCAGATGTGAATGCTAACACTCATCCATATATTTCGACCGGGTTGCGTGAAAATAAATTTGGTATAGATATACATGAAGCATTAGAGATCTACTTAAAGGCAGCGCAAATGGAATCTCTGGATATTATTGGTGTGGACTGTCATATAGGCTCACAATTAACAGAGACAGAACCTTTCATAGATGCTTTAAGTCGAGTGTTAACTCTAGTAGACGAACTACAACATCATGGTATCAATCTAAAGCACTTAGATTTAGGAGGCGGACTTGGTGTTTGCTATAAAGATGAAATTCCCCCTCGCATCGATGATTATGTCAAAGAAATACTTCTTCATTTAGGCAAAAGAGACTTAACCCTAATCCTAGAACCCGGTAGATCTATTACTGCAAATGCAGGCATACTACTAACTACCGTTGAGTATCTAAAACCGGGGCAAGAAAAGAATTTCGCCATTGTTGATGCAGCAATGAATGATATGATTCGCCCAGCCCTTTACCAAGCTTGGCTAGCCATTGATCCTGTGACCCCTAGAGTGGGGATTGCAAGAAAATGGGACGTAGTAGGGCCCATCTGCGAAACTGGTGATTTTATAGGTAAAGATAGGACACTGATAATAGCGCAAGGAGATTTACTCTGTATTAGATCTGCAGGAGCCTATGGTTTTTCTATGAGCTCAAATTACAACAGCAGAGGCAAGGCAGCAGAAATAATGGTCGATGGTGACAACATCCATAAAATTAGACAAAGAGAGAATTTTGAGGACTTAATTCGTGGGGAATCATTAATATCGGATCATAAGGAATAAATCTGACGCAAACCAATAAAAATGCACAGATACAAAACGGAACAAACATAATGCCGGACTGAATATGTTGCTTAAATTTACAAAAATGCACGGCCTTGGTAATGATTTTGTGGTGATAGACGCTATATCTCAAGACATAACCATCACGCCACAAATAGCTAAAAAATTAGGTGACAGACACTTTGGTGTAGGCTGCGACCAAATTCTGGTAGTAGAGCCTCCAAGGCAGCCAAATACAGATTTTCGTTATCGCATCTTCAATAATGATGGTACCGAGGTAGAGCAATGCGGCAATGGAGCGCGCTGCTTTGCCAAATTTGTTCACAATCGCAAGCTCACAGGAAAAAATAACATTCTAGTTGAAACTGCAAATGGCATCATCGAACTAAAGTTACAAAGCGATCAGATGGTAAAGGTGAATATGGGTTTACCTTTACTTAACCCCAAAGATATTCCTTTCATGGCTGAGCAACAAAAAATCCTTTATGGGATTTCTGTTGAAAACTTAAAGTTATCAATTAGCGCTGTCTCCATAGGCAACCCCCATGCTGTACTAGAGGTCGATGATGTCTGTTCAGCCTCAGTACAATCCCTGGGCCAAGCTATTGGAAGTCATCGTCTGTTCCCCAAGCAAGCGAATGTAGGGTTCATGCAGATAGTAAATTCTCATGAAATTAACTTAAGAGTTTATGAGCGTGGGGTGGGAGAAACGCTGGCTTGTGGTTCTGGAGCATGTGCGGCAGTTGTAGCGGGTCAGCTACAAGGTCTGCTGGAATCTTCTGTCACAGTAAACCTAACCGGCGGTAGCCTAACTATTGAATGGCTAGGTGATGGCCATCCAGTCATTATGACTGGTCCAGCAACCTCGGTGTACCATGGACAGATAAACGTATGACTAAAGCTTCAGATAAACCGAAAAATCATAGAATTATAAGCCCTGAGATAATCAAAGATTACCTCCTAGCTAATCCAACTTTCTTTGATGATCATCCAGATATATTGGAGCTTATCTCTCTGCCACACAAAAATGGAGGAGCAATTTCACTTATTGAGCGCCAGATTGCGCTATTAAGAAAACGCGATCTTGAGCTATCAAACCGTATTTCTGGTTTGGTGGGCAGAGCTCAAGATAATGAGCAATTGTTTAAAAAAACCTCACGATTAATAATTTCACTTATTTCTGCTGCTAACTTAACTGCGATTATTGATGTTCTGTCTAAAAGTCTTAGCGCTGATTTTCAAATAGAATTTTATCAACTTATCTTGTTTGGTAAGCACAACTTGACGCCAACGCCTCATGCCAGAACTGTTACCATGGAAGAAGCAAAGCCTCAGATAGGCTCTTTACTAGAAAAAAAGGTGCCTCTTTCTGGGAAATTAACCAATAATGAACTTCATTTTATCTTTGAAGGAAAAAGCAAAGAAATACAATCTACAGCCGCAGTAGTCCTCTCCAATGGGTCAGTTTTTGGAATCCTTGTGATCGGTAATTCTGATCCAAACTACTACAATAATGCTATGGATACTTTATTCTTTAGCCAAATAGCTGAAGTTCTGAATCAGCTCATTCCTGTTATGTTCAACAAACCTTAGTCATCTCAAGCAATGAATCTTTCTCTGAACCAGAGAATCAAAGAATTCGAACAACATCTCCGAACAGAGCGCCGTTTATCGCCTCACACTGTTAGCAGCTACAAACGTGACCTCAAAAAACTTACCCTTTGGTGCTCCAAAAAATCTCTGGTAAAGCCAGAACAACTGGATAGCCAAAATATAAGAGGATGCCTAATGGCTTTACACAGAGAGGGCCTGGGTGGTCGAAGTATTCAAAGATGGCTGTCCTCACTTCGCACATTTTTTAACTATGGGTTAAAAAATCAATGGATTTCATTTAACCCTGCAGATGCGATTGTTGCTCCCAAGTCGCCAAAAAAATTACCGAAAACTTTAGATGTAGACCAGGTAAATAAATTTTTATCGCTTGGTGTGACCAGCTGGATTGACTATAGAGATCACGCCATAATTGAATTACTTTACTCTTCAGGATTAAGGCTCGCTGAGCTGGTGGACCTAAACCTCACAGATATCGACTTAAGGGAAGCAACTATTACCGTAACCGGCAAAGGAAGGAAAACTCGACAGCTGCCTGTTGGCAGTCAAGCCTTGAAGGCAATAAAATGCTGGTTACAACGCCGTCAAGAGTTAAACTCAACCGGCTTGCAAGCGATGTTTCTCAGCTCACAAGGAAGACGTCTTTCACCAAGAAGCATTCAAGACAGGCTGAAAAAAATTAGTGTGCGGCAAGGAATGCAAGGAAAAGTTCATCCGCATATGCTGCGTCACTCATTTGCCAGTCACTTGCTTGAGTCAAGCGGTGACTTACGCGCGGTGCAAGAACTGCTGGGCCACCAAAATATATCGACAACTCAGGTATACACTCACCTAGACTTTCAGCATCTTGCAAAGATCTATGATAAAGCCCATCCGAGGGCTGGAAGAAAGAAGAACAGCTAATCTTTAAACATCAAATTCTTCTTTTATATCGCCTCACTACCAGTTTCACCTGTCCGAATACGGACCACCTGTTCAAGCGAAGTAACAAAAATTTTTCCATCGCCTATTTTTCCCGTATGGGCTGACTTAGAAATAGATTCAATGACAGAGTCTACCTGATCGTCATCTACGGCAATTTCTAGCTTCATTTTAGGCAAGAAATCAACTATATACTCTGCGCCTCGATAAAGTTCTGTGTGACCCTTCTGGCGACCGAACCCCTTAACTTCAGAGGCCGTGATACCCTGTACCCCAAGATCAGCAAGCGCTTGACGCACATCATCTAATTTAAACGGTTTAATAACTGCGGTAATAAGCTTCATGTGGCCATCCTAGTAATCTTGGTGTGGTTTTTTAGGTACATAATGTAAAGATACTCTTTTTATTAGAACATTAACACTCTCGGTTCGCGTAGTGTTTTTAAACGGTCTAACTTAACTAAATACTGTCATATAACCCTAGTTTATTGCAAATAAAAAAAGGGAAAGGCGTGTAATGCCCTCCCCTTTTTCTTTTTTTAACTACTCAAATAAGTGCATAGCTAAAAACTTACTTCACAAATTCTGGATAAGCTGCTAAGCCACATTCACTTGCATCTACACCATCGACTTCTTCCTGTTCAGTTACACGTATGCCAATTACTGCCTTAATAATAACCCAAACGATAAAACTTGTAACAAAAGTCCAAGCAGTAATTACAACTATGCCAGTCAACTGGCCTATTAGCGTAGCGTCCTCATTGGCAGACAAACAAACTGCCAAAAGACCCCAGATACCTACCACACCATGGACAGAGATAGCTCCGACAGGATCATCAATTTTGATTTTATCCATAAGGATCACTGAGAACACAACAATGATTCCACCGATAGCACCAATAAGTGTTGCATAGCCAGCAGTCCAAGCAAGTGGTTCAGCTGTGATTGCAACCAGGCCAGCTAAAGCACCATTAATAGCCATCGTTAGATCTGCCTTACCAAATAACAACTGGGAAGTAATCAGAGCAGCTATTAACCCACCACCAGCAGCAGCATTAGTGTTTACAAAGATATCAGCTACAGCATTAGCTTCACCAATATCAGAAACTTTTAGCTCCGATCCGCCGTTGAAACCAAACCAACCCATCCATAAGATAAACATACCTATAGCAGCTAAGGGTAAATTCGATCCGGGAATAGCGTTTACCTTGCCATCCAATGTGTATTTGCCTTTACGTGCCCCAAGCAACACAACACCAGCAATAGCAGCTGTTGCACCACAAAGATGCACTACTCCGGAACCCGCAAAATCCTGAAAGCCAGCCGCATCAAGAAATCCGCCGCCCCATTTCCACATGCCTTGCATTGGATAAATGAACCCAGTCAACACTACAGCAAACAACAAAAATGACCAGAGCTTCATACGTTCAGCAACAGCACCCGAAACGATCGACATTGCGGTTGCAACAAAAACCACCTGAAAGAAGAAATCTGACGCACCAGAATAATAAATGTCACCATTGCTAGCTAGCACCTCTTCAGCCGTAGAGTTTGAAATGATATTTCCAAACCAGACATCTGGGAGATATCCGCCTTCACTTCCGCCATACATAATTGCATAGCCCATCACTAAATACATAACACATGAAATAGAGTACAGCGCTACGTTTTTAGTTAATATTTCAGTAGTGCTTTTAGCGCGAACCAAGCCAGCTTCTAGCATGGTAAAACCCGCAGCCATCCACATAACTAATGCACCGCATATTAGGAAGTAGAACGTATCCAGCGCATATTTTACTTCAATTAATTCAGGACTCATTTTATTTCTCCTGTTAGTTAAAGTGCTTCCGCACCAGTTTCACCAGTACGAATACGTATTGTCTGCTCTATGCTGGTAATAAATATTTTTCCATCACCAATTTTCCCGGTATGAGCTACAGTAGTAATAGCGTCTACTGCCCCATCTACCATCTCATCAGAAACAGCCACTTCTATTTTCACCTTCGGCAAAAAATCAACCACATACTCAGCACCACGATAAAGCTCTGTATGGCCTTTTTGGCGACCAAAGCCCTTTACTTCAGACACTGTAACCCCTTGTACACCTAAAGCAGATAGCGCCTCTCGCACATCATCTAGCTTGAAGGGTTTAATAATTGCTGTAATCATCTTCATCACATTTCTCCTTCATTAAGAAAGATAGCGTTGTCTGTAACTATAGAAAACGCTATCCATTTAATTACATGCTTTTGCTCATTGAGAATATTACTGAACTATCACACCAATCGCTGCCCCAGCATTCCTTGGAGCCAATATTTGTATCGACGAAGCTAAGCGCGAAGTCTAGACCAAACATAGATTTACCGATTGTGACAGAGTAGTCTGTATAGCTATCTTCCCCGTCACCCAAAAATGCTTCCATTGAATCGGAAAGGTTAGAGTCATCACTGGCATTTGCGAAGTCATTGAATCCCACATGGAGATCTAAACTGAAACCTGACGGAAGGCTGTGGCTATAATCGACATAGACATAGTTAAACTCACCTGTTTCCTGCCAGTAGTCATCGGAGTAAGCGTAACCCAAGGTAAAGTTTTTATACCCAAGACTGCCGTATACTTCTGCATAATCAAGGTCGCGATCTTTGCTGTATGCGCCAGAAGAAAAGTTTGTGGCACTAGAGCCAGGATAATCATAGTAGATAACACCCACATCATAAGAAATTTCTTCTGTAAGTTTACCGCCATAACCACCGTAGTAGTCTAGCTCCATCTCAGGATCTGCGTTTCCGGCTAGCTCAAAATTAACCGTTGAAGCCCAAGTACCTAAATAGAGGCCGTTATCAAAGGCAACATCGAACCCGCCCTGTAAAGCTGCGCCTGTGTCATTTTGCGAAATACCTCGAAATTTATAGTCAGTAGCTAATGTGACATTTGCCGATGTCTCATAAGCGTGCGCTGCCATTGGCACAACTAACGCTAACGCAGTAAAAATAAGTGTTTTTTTGAAAGCATTCATGTTTTATTTCCCCAAGTAAAAGTTTTAATGATTAATATATGTAGTACTACACAATGAATAATGCATATATCGTGCCAATTTATTACAACGTAAGGTATATAGGTAAAAATTAAGGCGCACTAACTAAGGCGCACTAACAAAGTGCGCGCAATTAGCGCGTTATAAGATCGGTATCATAAAAAATTGCACTAAAATATAGCCTGTCTTGCATGGGGTCCAATCAGTCATAGTTGTTACACAACTAGTAAATTTAAGACTAAACTAACGCAATGCATTGCCATCTAAAGGAAAAGGTATGAAACCAAATGAATTGCTCGATCAGTTTCTACATCAATTTAATAATGTTTTAGCACCAGGTGCTGAAATATTAAGCAAAGAGGTCCAACAAAAAATGCGCGCAGCTGCACAAGCTACTTTTGATAAACTGGACCTGGTGACGCGAGATGAATTTGATGCACAACGAGCGGTACTGCATCGCACTCGGGAACAACTCGAAAATATAGAAGGCCAACTAGTGGAAATAGAATCACGCTTAGGCATCAAGTACAAATAGAATCCATTAGGGTTGACCTACAATATAAAAGGCAAGCGTTCTTCTATTGCAATCTCCTCTGGCGACAGCCTGCAACTGTAAGCAATCACTTCGACACCTGCAGCAAGAGCCTGTTGCATTACCTGAGCGTAATAAGGGTCTATCTCATCAGCTAATCCTACGGTTTTAGCGCCAGCATGCTGGACACAAAACACCAGCATGGAGCGGTGACCCTGGTCCACCATCTTGATTAGCTCTCGCAGATGCTTGACGCCTCTTTCAGTCACAGCATCAGGAAATAGGATGCGTCCGCCCCCAATACCAAACGTCACATTTTTAACCTCTACATAGCAATCTTGGCCAGCTTTACTTAGAAGAAAATCAATACGACTTTTTTCATCTCCATACTTTACTTCCGCGCGAATATCTTCATAGCCCTGCAGTTCCTTAATTATTCCACCTTCGATGCCTTCTCTTACTAAATAATTAGAGCGTTGCGTGTTAACCCCACACAAAAACCCCTCTGGGGTTACTGTTAACTCTAAAGTGCCGAGTAGCTTTCGATGTAACTTATCGGTTCGAGAGAACCAACATAATCCGCCTTCAACCCAGCAATTCCTCATGGATCCAGTATTGGGGCAGTGAATTGTCATCTCCTCCCCATTAACCAGCTGGATATCAACCATAAATCTCTTATATCGCCTTAATATAAAAGCCTGCTCAAAATAAGGGTATATTTTCACCTACAGAGCCTTTTTTTCTATTAAATATTTCACAAGAATCTCTTTTTAACGGTAACTAACACTTTTATATTATTTTTTTCGCCCTGATGATAAGATTTATTTTAATTTATAGTAAAAAAATTAATTGTTTTACTTGAAAAAAATACCGTCTAGTACTATAAACCACGATCTTAAAATTTAACGAGTGCTTGAACTCATGCCAAAAAAAGCAGAAACAACCTCAGCTGGTTCACTTCATGGTTTTCTACCTTACGTTGAAACCGAAGCTGAAGAATACATGAATGAAAAACAAGAACTGCATTTTAAAAATATTCTTCGTGCCTGGAAGCAAGAATTAATGGAAGAAGTTGATCGCACAGTCAACCACATGAAAGACGAGGCTGCTAATTTCCCAGATCCTGCCGATAGAGCTACCCAAGAAGAAGAATTTAGTTTGGAGTTAAGAACGCGAGATCGCGAAAGAAAACTTATCAAAAAGATTGATGCAACAATTGAGCGTATCAAGTGTCGAGATTATGGGTTCTGCGACCAATGCGGAGTAGAGATAGGTGTTCGCAGACTAGAAGCGAGACCTACTGCAGATCTATGCGTCGACTGCAAAACACTAGATGAAATCAAGGAAAGGCAGCTTACCGGTGGCTAACTATTCGCTAGCACTCAATTTAATTTTACGCCTGTGGCTATAAAGCCAAGTAGCTCCGCTTGTCATTACGTAGGAAGATTTGCTCCCTCTCCCACTGGCCCGCTTCATTTTGGGTCGCTAGTAAGCGCAGTGGCGAGCTACCTGGATGCAAAAGCAAACAGGGGCGAATGGCTTGTCAGAATCGAAGATATAGACCCCCCAAGAGAACCCAAGGGATCATCTGATAAAATTTTACGACAACTTCAAGAGCATGGACTGCAATGGGACAAGAAGGTCTTGTATCAGAGTCATCGCACAGAAGCTTATTTATCCGCACTCACGACACTAAAGCGGTCTGGCTTAATATTTTCTTGTCATTGCAGCAGGCAGCAACTAAAAAAACACGCCACTACTCACAGTTATCCTTGTTCGCCTGCCAGCTCTTCTGCGCCATTTTCTCTGCGGCTATTTGCAGAAGATAACAAAATAATTACATTCGATGACATATTTCAAGGCCAACAAAGACAATCCATAAAAGAAGAGGTCGGCGATATGGTGCTTTATCGCAAAGAGGGACTATATGCTTACCAACTTGCTGTAGTAATTGATGACTGCTTCCAGAATATAACTCATGTTATTCGTGGTAATGACCTGCTGGAGTCAACACCAAGGCAAATTTATTTGCAAAATTTACTAAGACTGCCAACACCGACCTATGGTCACATCCCAATAGCTGTCGATCAACAAGGCAGGAAACTCAGCAAGCAAAATTTGGCGCCTTCTTTAGACTGTCAGGCAGCCCCCAAAAATCTAACCAACGCTATTAGCTGGCTTGGTTTATCTTTGCCTGATAAATTATCCCAAACTAACCACTGCAATGAATTATTAGCATGGGCGGTAGCTCACTGGAGTCACGACAAAGTTCCTCGGATACAGCAGAACCAAAATCCTGGTAACCTGGGGTGATAGTCAGATTAAAAAATCATATAGACGAACATGCACCTATAGTTCAGATTGTATTAGATTGTATTAGGCGATATTCTATTGTGGTACCTTGGTATAGTGTGATTTTACAGGCAACTTAAGATTACTGGGGTCTGAAATATCAGGACACAAAAACTTCAAATATGATCCATATGAAATGCTAAAAAAACTTTCAAATATTTTCAGATCTAACCACTCAAAAGCCAAGACGAAGCCTCGTATGCTGAAATCAGGACAGCATAACCTTTCTCCTGAAAAAATAAGCTCTGGTGCTATAAAAGTTGTGGAGCAGCTCCAACTAAGTAGTTATGAGGCTTATCTAGTTGGCGGTTGCGTTCGCGACCTGATGATGGGCATCAAGCCGAAAGATTTTGATGTAGCGACCAATGCAACACCGGAGCAAACCAAACAGTTATTTCATCGCTCCCGTATCATAGGCCGTCGATTTCAAATTGTGCATGTACGAGCAGACTCTGAAATCATAGAGGTGACAACATTTCGTGCTCAGCATACAGGTGCAAAAAATCAGTTAGGAGCATCCCAGCACTCTTCCAAGGGAATGCTGCTTCGAGACAATATATTCGGTTCTGTTGAAGAAGACGCTATTCGGCGAGATTTTACAATGAACGCTCTCTACTATTGCCCTCAAAATAATAGTGTATTTGACTACACTGATGGGCTATCAGACATCAATAATCGACTTATACGCATCATTGGAAATGCCTCTGAACGATACAGAGAGGATCCAGTCAGAATGATTAGAGCGGTCCGTTTTGCAGCAAAGCTTGGCTTTTCAATTGAGAAAGACTCTTCTGTAGCCATACATAAGTTATGCCTATTATTGGCCGACATACCCCCTGCAAGGTTATTTGATGAAGTTCTTAAACTATTTATGAACGGGTATGCTTTAGCGGGCTTTTACTTATTGCGAGAATATAAAATATTTGGCATTTTATTTCCTGCAACAGAAGCTGCTTTGGGGAATGAGTCAAATTATTACTTAAAATTTATTGAGCAAGCTTTAATCAATACCGATAAACGTATTCGAACAAACCAACGAGTTACTCCTGCATTTCTATTTGCAGCGTTACTCTGGCCTGCACTAAAAGAGCGAGAAGGGAAAAATCATCAACCAGAAAAAGTTAATATTTTCTCTTTGTATTCAACCGCAGGGATCGTTATCGCTGAGCAATGCCAACGGTTAGCAATACCTCGTAGATTTACTCTACCCATGAAGGAAATCTGGGAACTTCAGCTTCGACTGCCACGTCGTGCAGGCAATCAGGCTTTCAAATTATTAACTAATAAGCGTTTTCGCGCAGGCTACGATTTCCTATTGCTGCGAGAGGACGCCGGGGAAATTCAACCCGAGCTAGGCCAATGGTGGACAGTTTTTCAAGATGCAGAAGCAGCCAATCAGAAAGACATGGTTAGTGCAATTCAATCGCTGAAGAGCAAGTCTCAAAAAAATCAACCCACAAAAAGTCTTCTCCCCATCAGAAAACCTAAGCTATGAATCAAACTGCATACATTTCTATTGGCAGTAATCTGGACAACCCGCATCAGCAAGTTTTAGGGGGGTTGGCTAAGCTGGGGCTAATTAAAGCCACCCGAGTAGTTGTTTCATCTCCCTGGTATCTTAGTCTACCTATGGGACCAAAAGATCAACCAAGCTATATCAATGGCGTTGCTAAAATTTTCACTCAGTTAAATCCAGGACAGCTTTTAGCGGCACTACAGAAAATTGAAGATATGCACGGAAGAATCAGGAGTGAGCACTGGGGACCGCGCACACTTGATTTAGATATCTTGCTCTATGGATGTCAGGTCATCAACAAAGCACACCTAAAAATACCTCATCATGGTCTAAAAACACGAAATTTTGTACTAATACCACTGGCGGACATTGCACCGAAATTAGTTCTGCCAGATGGCACCAATCTAGATTCACTATTGGAAGTTTGCTCGCTAGAAGGTGTCGTTCCTCTTGCACTAGGAGATGTTAGTGAAACAATTGGATAATAATCCAGTTTTATCATATCAATCGCCTCGCTTTATAGCTGTAGAGGGGCCCGTTGGGGTGGGGAAAACAACTCTAGCTAGAAGATTGGCTAATAGCTTTAACTGCAAAACTCTTTTAGAGCAGCCTGAAGAGAATCCTTTTCTAGAGCGCTTTTATCAGGACCAAAAAACAGGGGCTTTGCCTACTCAACTATATTTCTTATTCCAGCGTGTACGAAAAATTCAAGAAATACGTCAAAGCGATATGTTTCAGCAGATTCAGGTGGCAGATTTCCTAATGGAAAAAGATCAACTATTTGCCCAGATAACCCTCGATAGTGAAGAGCTAAAACTTTACCAGACTGTTTACAAGCAACTAACTATTGACGCGCCCATACCTGATCTAGTTATCTACCTGCAAGCCCCAACAGATACACTGCTAAGTCGCGTTCAACATCGTGGCATTCAGTACGAAAAGCCTATTAATAGCGATTATTTGCGTCGCTTAAACGAAGCCTACACACACTTTTTCTATTACTACGATAATGCGCCCCTATTAATTGTAAATGCTGCAGAAATAGATCTCGCTAATAGTGAGGAGGACTATCAAGGCTTGCTCGATTATATGCTTGATATTCGATCTGGACGTCATTATTATAATTCTCGACCATCTTTATAACGGCTACTCTCAAGCCAGAAAATAGGAAAAAACCATGGTTGCGGTTACCATAAATGCTCTACATGAGCTAAAGAAGCATGATAAAAAATTTCCTGTTATTACGGCTTACGATGCATCATTTTCTAGGTTGGCTCATAACGCAGGTATTGATGTTATTTTGGTGGGAGATTCACTAGGAAATGTAGTGCAAGGCCGCGATAGTACTATTCCTGTAACTATGGACAACATGATTTACCACACTGAAGCTGTGCGTCGTGGAAGTGCAAAATCATTTGTTATTGCTGACCTCCCATTTATGGCCTTTTCTAGCGAAGCACAAACACTAGATCATTCGGCATTACTTATACAAGCTGGCGCTAATATGGTAAAACTAGAAGGTGGGGCCTGGCTTTGTAAAACAGTACGGATGCTTAGTGAGCGAGGAATACCTATTTGCGGGCACCTGGGGTTAACACCACAATCAGTACACAAGCTCAGCGGCAATAGGGTGCAGGGGCGAGATAAAGAAGCTGCAGAAAAAATTATACAAGATGCCTTACTTCTAGAAGAAGCAGGGGTAGATTTATTGGTTCTTGAGTGTGTACCTTCAGCACTAGGTGGCAAGCTAACCACGGCATTGAATATACCGGTTATTGGGATAGGCGCAGGAGCTGATACTGATGCGCAGGTTCTAGTTGTTTACGATATGCTTGGACTGTCTCCAAGCATACCCACATTTTGTAAAAATTTCTTAGAAGGCGCTAATAACATAGAGGCTGCTCTAAAATCATACGCGCAAGATGTTAGGTCAAGGGCATTTCCTGGTCCAGAGCATAGTTTCTCATAACTACCCTTTCTGTGTTTTGGCTCTTTTATGGGCAATTTTATCTGCCATTAAAAGTTCCATAAATTTACTATTATTCTGAATTCAAAAGATTGAATAGGATCAATTTTGATGAAGCCAAACTGGGTGCTTTTCCATCACCGCAAGAAAAATTTCTGCACTTAGAAAATAAGCTAGCCAGTGTCGTAATTTCGGGTATGGGCTGCCATCAAACCATGCTTTATCTACAAGAGAAAATTGCCTAACAAAAGGAAATATCGCTATGTCAGCTAGGCTGATTTTTGCCCCCAACAAATATTGGGTTGCCATCAATTTTTGTTCCAAAGAGGCTAAAAAAACCTCTGCCTGGGCTCGATAATACTCTACAGCATGCTCGGGATAGCGATCTGAATATTTATAGCGGTCCAAAGATTTTTTAAAGAGGCCATCATTTTTTTGAATTACCTCATCCAGCTCAGTGGACTTGGCTGAAAAATACCAATGATCTGGGTCACTTTGATTTAATGCCCAACGCATAATCACATAACTTTCGTCCAATACATTGCCATCTGGAAGAATTAATACAGGAACAGTACCTTTCTGCGATACTCGGAGCATATCCATGGGTTTTTCTCGCAATAAAATCTCCCTTAACTCTACTTCAATACCTGCATAAAATAGCGCCATTCTGGCTCGGATTGCATAAGGACAACGACGAAAAGAATACAATATAGGTAGCATGGCAGCATAAACCCACTTAAAAAAAAATTAACTTCTAGTAATCTCTAACTGATTATACTTTGTACATACAATATATTATAAAATGACGTAATGAATATTCTTCCTCATATTGAAATTAATCCTGAAAAAAAAGCGGACTCCACTATTATATGGCTGCATGGCTTAGGTGCTAATGGACATGATTTTGAAGCTATTATTCCAGAGCTAAAACTTCCCACTCATAACCGAATAAGATTCATTTTTCCTCATGCGCCAACAATACCAATAACCAT
This sequence comes from uncultured Porticoccus sp., assembly GCA_963925605.1. Classification (GTDB taxonomy): domain Bacteria; phylum Pseudomonadota; class Gammaproteobacteria; order Pseudomonadales; family Porticoccaceae; genus Porticoccus. Next base: position 30,962 of record CAWURY010000006.1, read on the forward strand.
TAATGACGGCCATATGATGCCTGCTTGGTATGATATTTTAGAGATGACTTTTGATCGAACAATAAATAAAAAACAATTAAAAAAATCAGTCAAAGCAGTGCATGCGATAATAGACAGGGAGATACAGCGGGGCATTGATAGTCAAAGAATTATTATTGCGGGATTTTCTCAAGGGGGAGCTGTCGCGTTAGATGCTGCGTTAACTTATACTCGACGCTTGGCTGGTCTTCTGGGAATGTCCACCTACTTTCCTACTGCCAATTCCATCGACATAGCTCCAGCCAACCAAGATCTACCTATTCAATTATTTCACGGTGTTTATGACACTGTTGTTCCAGAAACTCATGGCCAGAAGAGTATCAAGGCCTTATCAGCTTTAGGGCTCAAACCAGACTATCAAACCTTCATGGTGGAACACAATTTATGTATAGAAGAAATAATAGCTATATCGAAGTGGGTGCAATCCTTAATAGGTGCCACTAATCGCCCCAACGGGGGGTAATATCTTGCTTTATATCTAAATGATCAAGAATTCTAGCAACAACAAAATCTATTAAGTCGTTAATGGTTTCTGGGTTCTGATAAAAACCAGGCATAGCAGGCAATATAGTTACTCCTAATCGCGCTAATTTCAGCATATTTTCTAAATGAATTTCTGATAAAGGTGTTTCTCTTGGCACAACGATTAACTGGCATTTTTCTTTAATCACAACATCTGCGGCTCGCTCAATTAGATTGTTGCTGGCGCCAGAAGCAATGGCAGATAGAGTACCGCCACTAGCAGGGCAAATAACCATCGATTCTGGTGCAGAGGAACCGGAAGCAACAGATGAAAACCAATCTTTGGTAGTATTCACTGTAATTTGCCCGGGCTCTGCATCAAAATTTAAGGCAAGGAATTCCTCCAGATTAATGTCTGCAGGCAAATCTAAGTCAGTTTCTGTTTCAATAACCACACGTGCTGCATCAGACATCAAAAACTGCACTCGGCATTCCGCTTGAATTAAGCATTCAAGCAACCTGAAACCATACTGAGCACCAGATGCACCCGTCATAGCCAGCGTGATGGACCGTTTAAATTTAAGCATTAAGCTCTCCCATCAATTATTCCTGCTTAATTGTCAGTTTTTTCTTTAGGGCATTGACTAGTTGACTGTGAAATCCTGAGAAACCACCATTGCTCATTATAACAATATGAGTCAATTCATCAGCACTATTCAATGTTTTCTGTATAAGTTCATCGATATTATCAACAATATCAACTGAGTTAGAGCTCTTTTGAACTACTTCGGCTAACGACCAATCTACACTCTCGGGCTGATACCATAAAACTTGGTTTGCTAACCTAGTAGCTTCTGCCAGTCTGTCCTTATGAACACCCAGCTTCATAGTATTTGAGCGCGGCTCTATAACAGCAACAATTTTTTCATCGCCAACTTTATCTCGAATGCCTTCCAGTGTAGTAAAAATAGCCGTTGGATGATGAGCAAAGTCATCATATACGGTTACGCCAGACACTGTAGCGATCTTTTCCATTCGACGTTTTACGCCCAAAAATCCGCATAATGCCTCACAAGCTACTTGAGGTCTCACTCCCGCATGATTCGCAGCTGCGATTGCAGCTAATCCATTTTTCGCATTATGGATGCCAACTTGCTCCCAACGAACAGTACCCTGAATGTCCCCCTTAAAGATAACCGAAAAAGCAGAGCTATCTTTTTCTATCAACGATATATCCCAGTCACCGCCCCCACCTAAAGATTGTACTTCAGACCAGCACCCACGATCGATTGTCGCTTGTATATTAGCGTCATCTGATGGCGTAATAATCAAACCTTTGCTGGGTATTGTCCTGACAAAATGGTGAAACTGGGTTTGAATGGCATTAATATCATCAAAAATATCTGCATGATCAAACTCTAGATTATTAAAAATAGTAGTGCGAGGTCGGTAATGAAGAAACTTCGAGCGCTTATCAAAAAAAGCTGTGTCGTATTCATCTGCTTCCACAACAAAAAACTGAGAGTCACCTAAGCGGGCTGATACGTTAAAATTAGTCGGCACTCCGCCAATGAGAAATCCAGGCCTCATATCGGAATACTCTAAAATCCAAGCTAACATGCTTGAGGTAGTCGTTTTACCATGAGTTCCAGCCACCGCAAGAACCCATTTATCTTTAAGAAGGTGCTCGCATAACCACTGGGGACCGGAAGTATAATCAAGTTTATTGTTTAAAACGTATTCCACAGCAGGATTACCCCGAGACAAGGCATTCCCTATAACCACAAGATCAGGAGAAGAAATAAACTGCGAGACATCATACCCCTCAGTTAATTCTATGCCTGCCTTTTCTAACTGCGTGCTCATGGGGGGGTAGATATTCGTATCACTACCGGAGACTTGATGTCCTGATGCTTGGGCTAATTGAGCCAAAGAACCCATAAAAGTGCCGCAGATCCCCAAAATATGAATATGCATTCGTTAACGACTGCCTGTTAAGTAATGTAGGAAATTAGGGAAATCTCTAGGCCACTAAAAATAACCTGAAGATCTCATGGCTCAACATAACTGAATTTGCACATCATGCAAGCCTCCATAGTCAAAAAATTATCGCTATAGTAGTGAACAATCCCTACAATTGAAAACTAAGCCCACATAAAAATGTAATAAACTTCAACTTTGCAGTATGATTGCCCGCTTCCAAATAAGCGGTCCCTTTGATGAGCAAAGCTATGTTCAGTGACAATAAACAAAAGAAAAATGCTTTTTATGCACAATCTGGAGGGGTAACTGCTGTTATTAACGCTAGTGCCTGCGGATTGATTGAAGCGGCTCGAGAGCACTCAGACAAAATTGGTCATGTATATGCGGGTCGTAACGGAATTATTGGCGCCCTACGCGAAGATTTAATTGATACCAGCAAAGAAACACCAAATGCAATCGCAGGTCTTCGCTACACGCCTTCTGGAGCATTTGGCTCTTGTCGCTATAAACTTAAGGATTATAAAGAGAACAAAGCCGAATATGAGAGACTCATCGAAGTCTTTAAAGCGCATAATATTAGCTATTTTTTTTACAATGGTGGAGGGGATTCTGCTGATACTTGCCTTAAAATTTCTCAAATCTCACAGCAAATGAATTACCCAATTCAGGCCATACACATACCAAAAACGGTGGACAATGACTTGCCTTTTACAGACTGCAGTCCAGGTTTTGGGTCTGTTGCTAAATATGTTGCAATATCTACCAAAGAGGCTAGTTTAGACGTGGCCTCTATGTGCGAGTCTTCTACTAAAGTTTTTATTCTTGAAGTCATGGGACGGCATGCAGGCTGGATTGCTGCTGCGAGCGCACTTGCAGCAGAGGAAGCTGGCGATCCGCCACATATAATTTTATTTCCAGAGATTCCTTTTTCCCGAAAAGATTTTCTCGACCGAGTAAAAAAAACTGTATCACAACATGGCTACTGTGTGGTCGTTGCGTCAGAAGGGGCGAAATACCCAGATGGCTTATTAATTTCAGGATCTTCAAACAAAGATGCATTTGGACATCATCAGCTTGGCGGTGTAGCTCCTGCGCTTGCTAGTATGATTAAAAGCTCTCTGGGTTATAAATATCACTGGGCTTTAGCTGATTACCTTCAAAGATCTGCTCGTCATATTGCCTCTGCTACTGACGTGGAGCAGGCTTATGCGGTAGGTAGGGCTGCAGTGGAGTACGCTCTAGCAGGAAAAAATTCGATTATGGTGACCATTGAACGCAATAAAAGTGCTGATTATTCATGGAGTTTAGGTGAAGCACCTCTAGAAGATATAGCCAACCAAGAAAAAAAGATGCCAAAAAATTATATTACCAAAGATGGGTATGGCGTCACGCAAGAAGGAAAAGATTATCTTTCCCCGCTTATTCAAGGGGAAGATTACCCGCCCTACAAAAATGGAATACCTCAGTACACAAAGCTAGCAAATATACCCGTGAAGAAAAAACTCAAGAATCACTTCAAGGTTTAGGCCTGTCAAACGGTTTACATATCACCCTAAAAACTGAATACTGCCTAATGGTTATGAATTTTATTCAGTTTAAAGCATACCATAACTATCAATATGGTGCTGTTATTAAATATTCTGTCATAATGCAAAATCTAATTATAAATACCTGAGGGATAGCCAGATGTCTAAACGGTTGTTGGCAGTCTATGAAAGTTTAATTTTACGCCGCCCTGTGGCCTCGATAATATTTGTCGTATTGATCGCTATAGGGATGGCTTTTGGCCTACCAAACTTCAAACTAGATGCTTCTGCGGATTCTCTGACTCTAGAAAATGATACTTCTCTTGCTTATTATCGAGAAGCGCTACAGCGTTATGGCAGTAGCGATTTTCTAGTAGTGACATACACCCCCTATGAAGGTGATTTATTTGATAACGACTCACTCAGCACCCTTCACGAGATGCATAAAGAGCTAGAGAAAATTAATGGTGTCGCTAGCGTCATGTCGATGATGAACGTACCGTTACTATACAGCCCTCAAATTACAGTATCACAACTTAAAGACGCGCCACGCACACTGTTGCTGCCAGATATTAATAAGGCCATGGTTCGTAAAGAGTTCTTAGAAAGCCCCATTTATAAAGATCTTATTCTAAGCAAAGATGGTCAAACTACAGCAATACTTGCCACAATGAAGCTAGATGAAAAATATCTATCGCTGGTTGGTGCTCGAGACACCCTGAGAATTAAACGTGATACCGAAGGATTGAATTCTGAAGAGCTAATCGAACTAGAAAATGTCAGCCAAGAGTTCCTCGATTATCGAACCCTTCGTGCCGCAGAAGAACACAAAAGAGTTGCTGAAATACGTGAGAAAATGTCTAGATTTAAAGGGAAAGCCCAAGTATTTTTAGGTGGCCCCAGCATGATAACAGCTGATATGGTTGACTTTATCAAAAGCGATCTAAATGTTTTTGGTGTCGGTATTCTATTATTTATCATCGCAACTCTAGCTATCATTTTTCGACAAATTCGCTGGGTTGCGCTTCCACTCATAACTTGCATCCTATCTGTAGAGATACTACTGGGCTACTTAAGCTGGATTGACTGGCGTCTTACTGTCATTTCCTCAAACTTTGTATCACTACTATTAATCATAACCTTAGCACTAACTATCCATTTAATTGTTCGCTACAGGGAATTACTAAGAGATGGGCCAGATCGCGATCAAATTGATCTAGTGCGCGATACAGTTACGCATATGGTTCTTCCATGTATCTATACTGTATTGACTACGGCGGTCGCCTTTATTTCACTAGTAGTTAGTGATATTCGACCAGTTATTGATTTCGGTTGGATGATGACAATGGGGATTGTCTTAGCCCTCATTCTTGCATTCATTATCATCCCAGCTGGGATGATAATACTAGGCAAGGGGAAAAATACGGATTCGGGTGATAATTCTGCGACTTTTACACTCTATTTTTCACGCTTTACAGAAAACCATGGCGGTTTAGTGCTAGGGCTTGCATTAATTGCGGGCTTAGTCAGTACCTGGGGTATATCTCAATTGCAAGTGGAAAATCGCTTCATAGACTACTTTCGCGCGCATACAGAGATACACCAAGGGTTATCTATAATTGACGCCAAACTAGGTGGTACCACCCCTCTAGAGATTATTTTAGATGCGCCACCGCCAATAAATAACAGCTCTTTGAGTTTTGATGAAATAATGGCCTCAAGCGGAGAAAGTAAAACTGCTCCTGTTGATGATCCATATGGTGATCCATTTGCTGGGGCCTATGAAAATAGTGGTGAAGATACTAAGTCTAACGTTGCCGAGGCATATGATCCTTTTGCTGGGATGTATGAAGACGAAGCACTAACAGAAACAACTGATGATCCTTTTGCTGAGATGTATGAAGATGAAGCACCAACAGAAGTCGATGTTGTTGAGGATAGCTACTGGCTGACAAGTGCGGGAATAGAAGATATCCGGAAGATACATCTTTATTTGGAATCCCTGCCAGAAATTGGCAAAGTTAGCTCGCTAGTAACGGTTACAGATGTTGCTTCTGATTTATCTGGCCACAAGCTTAACGATCTTGAGCTTGCTTTTATGTCTTTAATGCTATCAAAAGAAAATGCTGAACTTCTTCTTAATCCTTACATAGATGAAAAAAATAATCAGGCGCGCATTACTATGCGCGTTAATGAAACACAGGGAGATTTAAATCGACAACAACTGCTAAATAAAATTCATTTATTTGCTGTTTCTGAAGCTGGATTTAAAGAAGAACAGGTTCATTTCACTGGCATATTAGTTCTTTACAATAATATGCTACAAAGCCTATTTCACTCTCAAATTATGACTATGGGGACAGTATTCGTTGGGATAATGGCGATGTTTTTGATCTTATTTCGCTCGATTTCAATCTCCCTTATTGCCATTGTCCCTAACTTTTTAGCCGCAGGTGTGGTGCTTGGAGGCATGGGAATTTCTGGCATTCCTCTCGACATGATGACAATCACAATAGCAGCCATCACAGTAGGTATCGGGGTTGACCATGCAATTCACTATATAACTCGGTTCAAGCGAGAATTTGAGATCGATGGCAATTATATTGCATCGATGCATAGGGCTCATGCCAGCATTGGTCGCGCATTGTTTTATACAGCGATCACCATTATTATGGGTTTCTCCATCCTAGCCTTATCTAACTTTATTCCATCTGTCTATTTTGGACTACTTACAGCCCTAGCAATGCTGGCAGCATTACTAGGTTCAATGACTCTGTTACCTAAGTTAATCTTGACATTTAAGCCGCTAGGTAAGTAATTCTAGCCACAACACCGAGGCTGACTTGAAGCCTCGGTGTTGTTATATTGATGGTTACCTGTCCCCTGAACACCGAATAATATGTGCATCAAAAGAACATTTAAGTCTTTTATCATTAATATACTCTGTAGTAATCAAAGCTGGTGCAGCAGTGTTGCATCATTGCAAGATAGGTAGCAGACATCCTAAAATACATCGATAATTTTAGTTGCAATCCACCCAACACTGCTGCCAAGAAATACTCCAGCAAGAGCATCCAAAGGAAAATATACACCCAAGATAACGCATGACAATGCTCAAAAAAAACGGAGGCATCGTAGGGGTGTAACGCTTGCAACGTTTTGGTATTCTTCATCTTTTAAAGGTAGCTAAAATTGTTACATAAAAAAATTACTATGGCAGTTTAATAAAAAAACAAACCTGTCCACCAATAGCAAATTTCAAGCACTCAGACTAGTCTGCTAATTTTAAGTGCAAGCCGACAGGTCAGGACTTATGATGCAGGGAGAGTTATAATAAGCGGTATTGAAAACGTCGACATACAGGATTTCATGGAAATCAAGTCTTACATAAAACAGCTAGGCAAGCAGGCTCGCGCTGCCTCAAAGATAATCTCTTCTGCTAGCGCGGATACCAAAAAATTGGCGCTATTATCCATTGCAGAGGCTCTGAATAAAAATCGTCAAAATATCTTAGCCGCAAATGCTATCGACCTAGATAACGCACGAACTAACGGTCTAGATGCAGCCTTACTGGATCGACTGGAAATTAACGACTCAAGAATAGACGGTATGATTGCAGGCATCCATCAAGTCTCCGAACTGCCAGATCCAATTGGAGAAATCACAGATTTAATCAGTAGGCCTAGCGGTATCAAGCTAGGGAAAATGCGGGTGCCTCTCGGTGTAATTGGCATTATTTATGAATCACGCCCCAATGTAACTGTTGATGCTGCTAGCTTATGTATGAAATCAGGGAACGCTACTATTTTACGTGGTGGCAGTGAAGCGATCAAATCAAATCAAGCAATTGCAACCTGCATCAAGCAAGGCCTATCTGCCGCAGGACTTCCAGAATCTATTGTGCAAATAATTGAAACTGCCGACAGAGAAGCGGTAGGGGAACTCATCACAATGTCAGATTATGTTGATGTAATTGTTCCTCGCGGAGGAAAAGGATTAATTAAACGCATCAGCCAAGATGCAAAAATTCCCATCATCAAACATCTAGATGGTATTTGCCATGTATACATCGACGATAAAGCTAATCTGGATATGGCTTTTAATATTGCATTAAATTCCAAAACTCATCGTTACGGTGTCTGCAATGCCATGGAGACCTTGCTAGTTGCAGAAAATATTGCTGCAGATATTCTTCCTCGATTGGCTATCGCCTACAAAGAAAAAAATGTTGAGTTAAGAGGATGTGAAATTACCCAACAACTCATTAGATGCAGCGCAGCAAGCGAAGAAGATTGGGGTACAGAGTATCTGGCACCGATCCTCTCAATTAAGGTAGTGAAAAATATTGAGTCAGCCATCGCCCATATCGCCCATTATGGCTCACAACACACTGACTCTATTGTCACAGAAGATAACTCAAGGGCGCTTCACTTTATCAAAACAGTGGATTCAAGCTCTGTGATGCACAATACCTCAACTCGATTTGCCGATGGTTTTGAATATGGACTTGGTGCAGAAATTGGTATTTCTACTGACAAAATTCATGTCAGAGGCCCAGTAGGGCTAGAAGGTTTAACTTCACAAAAGTGGGTTGTATTTGGTCATGGTGAAATTCGTCAATAAACTTGCTATTCGAGCAAACAATATATGCGCTTAAGCCCCCATGGTATAGGTCTGTTTGGTGGGACTTTTGACCCCATTCATGTAGGTCATTTAAGGACTGCTTTGGAGTTGAAGCAAGCGTTCAACCTTGAAGAAATGCGCATGATACCCAGCGCTTGGCCCCCTCATAGGCTGACCCCTGTTAGTAGCGCAAGCCACCGACTAAAAATGCTTCAACTTGCTTTAAGTGGACAGGTGGGGCAAGGCCTGGTTGCTGACGATATAGAGATTGACAGGAGTGGCCCCTCTTATACCCTAGATACTCTTTTGGAAATTCGCGGACGGTTGGGAGCAGAAGTGTCCATCTGTCTTTGTTTAGGGATGGACTCTTTTGCAGACATCGATGCCTGGAATAACTGGCGCAGTCTTCTTGATATTGCACATATCGTAGTGGCTAAACGTCCGGGCTGGGGTGAGCCAAAAAATAAAGAAGTATTAAAATTCACGCAAGAATACAGGGCTACCAACACAGAGCAATTTCATGAAGTTCCAGCAGGAAAAATTTTTATTATGGAAATGACCCCACTGCATATCTCATCAACAGACATTCGCAGCGCACTGCTGCAAAAAAAATCTACCTCCTGGCTGCTCCCAGACACAGTAGCTAACTACATAAAAGAAAATGAACTTTATCAAACAACACGAGATGCTCTATGAAGAAAAAATTAATCAGTATCGTACTTGATGCTCTTGAAGAAGTGAAAGGTAAAGACATCGTCACGCTAGATGTTACCAGTTTAACGGGCGTTATGGACACTATGATTGTCGCCAGCGGTAGTTCAAATCGTCAGGTGAAAGCGCTCGCAAATACCGTCATCGAAGACGCCAAAAAAGCAGGATTTCAACCAATGGGCGTAGAGGGTATGGAGAGTGGCGAGTGGGTTCTGGTCGACCTAGGTGATATAGTTGTACACCTCATGCATCCAATCACAAGAGAGTTTTATGAATTAGAAAAATTATGGTCAAACAAACCAAATGATTTTATCCGAGCAAGCGAATAACTTTAGGAAAATACAATAATATGCGTCTAAAAATCATAGCAATAGGTGCCAAGATGCCTAGCTGGATTGAAGCTGGCTGCAATGAGTATTTAAAGCGTATACCCTCTGAGCTAAATCTTGAAATTATTGAATTACCTATGGGTCATCGCGGCAAAGGTGCTGACGTCCAGCGTGCTGTTGTGCGAGAGGGGGAAGCTATGCTAAAAGCAACAGGAGAGAGCGATCAAGTTATTGCTTTAGACATACACGGGAAATATTGGAGCACTGCGCAGCTTGCAGTAAATCTAGATCAATGGCAGCTCTCAGGCGACAATTTTAGTTTGTTGATAGGTGGCCCAGACGGTTTGGCGCAAGATTGCATTAAGCGAGCGGACAGCCACTGGTCACTTTCGCCCCTCACTCTTCCTCACCCGTTAGTACGTATTCTGCTAGTTGAGCAACTCTATCGTGCAGTAACCATTAATGCCGGACATCCCTATCATCGTTAGCAAAAATATTTATATTAAGTCAATTGTGCTTGTTTTTTAAGTTTAGAATCAAGCTCGCGCTTCTCTTTTCGATTTAACTCCTCTTCATGGAATGCATGATTAAGTTTTGTTAGGGCAGTGGCTACAGACTGATCAATGAGCATACCGTCATATTCTCCAGAAACAATATTACTTTTTCCTGGTTTATCGCCATCAGAGGTGACTAATACTTCCGCATAATTCCCACAGGGGGACTTAAGAATTAACTCCACATGGGCATATTTTGGATGTTCTTTTTCTGACATAACCTTACATTCTGAATATTTAAACTCTATGTCATCTACCACAAAAATAAGATTATCAAAAGAAGCGCATTTAAACTTTGTCATTATATGAATTACCTTTTGTCCGCTTGAAGTTCACATCAAATTAATAATTATTAATAATTATTAATTTGAAAGAATCTGCCACTAGTTAGTTGTAGTTATGGCGTAATGATGGAGTCGAATTTTATATCTATTCAATAGTGTGCGCTAGCTCTATAAGAAAATCATAAAAATTTTCCTAACTTGACTCTGCACTTAACAGAGGCTTTGCAACACTAAATTGCCTATGCTTATGCATAGGCAATTTATTACGAAGATCCCTTAGGTAACTTAAATCAATCTCAGCCACAGCTACCCCAGGGCCTCCTTCCAGCTCACTAACTATACGACCCCACGGGTCAATAATCGCTGATCCACCCCAAGTTGGTCGATTAGGATGTTCTCTATCACCCATGTTGGCGCCGACAACGTATACAAGATTTTCAACTGCTCGTGCTCGCAACAGAAGACTCCAGTGGGCTTTGCCGGTGTTTGCAGTAAACGCAGATGGTATAACGATTATTTCAGCACCCTGATCTACAATATAACGAAATAATTCTGGGAAGCGTAAATCATAACAAACAGCTATCCCCACCCTCCCAACCGAGGTATCAACTACAACTGGTGAGCTTCCCGGGCTATATTCAGAGGATTCACAATAACTGCCTTGAGCATCATCGATCTGCGCATCAAAGAGATGCATCTTCTGATAGCAAGACACCTCAACTCCCCTATTATCAACTACAAAGCAGCTTGCGTACACGAGACTACTACCATTCAAGCCTGAAAGAGAAGGTTCTTTTACTGGAATTGTGCCGCCCACAATCCAAACTTTATGCTTATTTGCCTGTTCTGCTAAAAATTTTCGTGCAGGGCCTATAGATTTTTCTATTTCGGCAATATTTTGAATTTCTTTGCAGCCAAGATAAGCAAAATTTTCAGGAAGTACTAACAATTGCGCCCCCCTGCTAACTGCAGATTGAATTAATAACTCAGCCTGATTTAAATTGGCACCAAGATCCGCACCACTAGTCATCTGAATGGAGGAAACTTTTCGCAATAAGGCTGTATTGTTCACTACCCGCCACCCTCTAAAGTCCCAATAGGTTCAACTACCTCACTTTTAGAGGTTGTTTTGCCAGAAGTATCTATATTGAAAATTGTCTCCATCTTTATCTGTGGATCACTCAGCGACCCCTTAATGTTGTAACTAATACTAGATAAACTTTTTAGTTGTTTCTCGAATATCTTGCTAGTGACGAAGACACCTGCAGCAATCGGCAAGCCTCCAACTGCCGCAGCGACCCAAGGAAGATTGCTGCTCACAGGCAGCCTTGTTACCAGCTGGGCATCAATTTCATCGGAAATTAAACTTGCCTTTCCTTTCAATTCAACACCTCCAGAAGGCAGACTGACAACCACAATAGGGTCAAAAGTTATCTCGCCTTCATCAAACAATAAACCTCCATCCATTTTATTGTAGCTCACACCCTTTTCATAAAGGTCTGAAAAATCTAACTGTAGCCGACGAATCCAATTATCAAAATTAAACAAGCCCACCAAGCGAACTAAAGCATTAGTAGTGCCAGAAGACTCTTGATGAAAATGTCCATCTTCAAGATGCATAGAGATTGCACCCTTTATAGAGACAGGTGATGCTTCCCAAGGCCTTCCAGGCCAGCTTATTTGAGATATAAATTGAGCCTTTTTGCTATCCATTATCATAGGAAAACCCCAAGAATTAAGCGCTTCACCAATATCATCTACGCCCAACGAACCATGAAATTTTGAATGATGCTGTCCATTATTTTCTGTCCACTCGATACTAGTATCATTCCCATGCCCCCCAATCCTTAATCCCAAAAGATTCGCATCTATGCCGGTAATCTTTACTCCTGTGTTCTGAGGCTCTATCAGTAACTTCACCCTACCAAATCGTCTATCTCCCACACTAAAATTTCTAACCGACAACTGAAGATGGGGCAAGTTTGCTGGATTTATTGTATCTGCTGCTCCATCAGATTTAGAGGTTGCCGGCAGAAAAAGCTTCTCTAAATCGATTAACATGGGGAGAGAGGTGTCTTGAGGAACCCACAGATGGCCATCCATACGATTACTTTTAATCCCTATCATCCAGTCACCAGCCTGATAGCCTCCTTTCACTTCCACCTTCTCAGCACTCAGTCCGACTGCATCAAGCTCATCAATAGAGAGTTCAAAAAGGGGAGTTAAACTACTTTTTCTTTCGCCACTCAAGTTTAATATTTTTGGGTATGTTTCAGTCCACTGCGATAAAGAAAATGATTTTAGGTGCCCAACTGTCAGGATCTGGCCTTTTCCGGGTAATTCTAAGCGATCACTATCAATGGCTAACACTCCCCGAACTACGGAGCCTTTTTTTAGCTCTAAATGCGACTTAATCAACTCACCCATATCGACTCGCAAGTCCATTACATCGGCAAAAATAATATTTACTTCTACATTTTCTTTAACATCAGCCTTCTTGCCAAACGGTTCAGGCAAATTAATTGCAGCGCCCTCCATATCGGTCTTAATATTCAGCCGAATTGCAGATGACGGGGCTTCCAGCGGAATAAGTAGAGTAGCCATAAAATCTGCTTTACCCCTAAAGATCTTGTCTGATGGCAGCTCAAGCAGTTTCACCAATGATGGCATATCCAAACCGCCATGCATCTCAATTGAAAGATCCTCCTCTAATGTTTTCAGGTTGACTGAGAAGGGGGCGCCAAAAATATCACCTTTAATAGACGGCGAAAACAAGCCTCTCTTATCGCGATAACTTAAGATTCCCTGCAAGCTCCTCAGTGACACTTTCGTATCAGACAGGGCCATTAGCCCTTTATTGATTGTCGCATCCATACTGTAATAGCTAGATGAGCTATGCTCCGCAAGCGGTATCTTTAAATCCAGAGAAATAGCGCTTTCTCCAGATATATCCCAATCAGCCAACCCTATCACTCTAGATTTTAAGGGGGATCGCGCTAACACATTCACAGCCTCACCCAGGTCTGACTTAATGGAACCAAGAACATGTACATAAATCGCATCTCTGTCTTTCTCGGGGCTAACGCTTAAACTTGCTTTGCTGATCTCTGCTTTCCCTATGCGAGCACTAAAAATTTCAGCATCAATGTTGGATGCATCCGCTGTTATTATTGCATTGAGCCCGATCAAAGATGGCCAATTTTTATGAAACCTTAACTCGCCATCGATGGCCCTCAAGTAAACCTGTGTTGACGCTGTTCGGTTGATTTTTACTGTATTACTTTTTTCCGTGCCTATGGGGCCCTGCCATACAAACCCCGCCTCCTGAATATTTATATCAACCATTGCTTGATTTAGCCACTTACTTAAATTTTCATTGAGGCTATCAGGGATATAAAGTTCCTTATATCGAGAATCAAGATCTCTTACCCCCATAACAAAATACATCTCTGCGCCCAGGCTTTCTTCTCCCACGGGGATATCTAAATACAAGTAAGCTCGTGATTCACCCTCGTCTCCATGCATCTCAAGAGGGCCACTAGAGACCTTGATGGCTTCGCTTATGGGGTCATGGCGCCAAGATATTTGCCCTCTGATAGAACTACGCCGAAGGAAATCATCAAAAGTGCCAGGCAGGTACAAGGCAAAGCCATTGGGGCTATCTAGCTCTAAAAACCCGCTTTCATTGTTTATCTCTAGATAACCATTAAGCTCTCTAGCTGCTGGATTTCCATCCCATGACTCTAAAGAGACATTATCGAGGTTAGCTTTTAGCTGAATATCAGAACTTTTGTTTTTTCCATCCACGACTAAATGCAAGTTGCGGATGTTGCCAGCAGGTTGAAATTTTTGAAGTGTGTCGAAAAAATTATTGAATGTTATAGGAATTTTCTTCAGCATCTCACCAAGCAATGTCAAATCAATTTGATTTACAGATAAAGATAAAGACTCCAATCCGTGAGGAATTTTTTGGGCAATATTGACTATCAAAGACTTGGCCTGCAAGCCATCCCAATCCCAACTTAAATCATGAAGATTCATGCCCCAATCTTGATCAGGGTTGTACCAGCCGCTCATACCCGCATTAAACTTGGCAATGGGTACAGCACCTTTAAATAAATTATGATAGATGTCATCAGAATAAAGATTTCCAAACAATGTAATTGTTTCGCCTTTTTTAGCCTGAATCCAAAGGGCTGCATTAATACTGGCCTTAAAGCCAACAATATACTCAGACACATCAGGAAAAATATTTTTTATTAAATTATTGATATTGTTATTAAAATCAAAATTATTAAGCTCCAGATAAACTGAAAGATCCAAATCTTTTACGTCTTCGCCTCTGGCCTCGACGATTATATCTGCGGGATGTTTGACTCCAGGTAGGCTTACCGTACTTAGCAGCCGGTGGAAATCGCCCTGGTTTTCTAAGCGAACATTATGTGCTTCGACTATTGATTCAGTTCCAGATAAAAACTTTAGCCTTAAACTGATCGATTCAATCTCTAAATAGCGACTATCAAGTAAGCCGTCTAAAAAACCAGTGTCGTTACCGCCAAGACTTTTTCCGGCAATAGTCCATGAACCCAGAGAAGACTCCTTCATGGAAATATCAATATGACCAATATTTAATTCTCGTAATACTAGCTGTTGAGACAAAATAGTTTGTATTAGATTAATTTTAAAGCGTACTTTGTTGATCGTGACAGCAGGCTGATCTTTTTGATTGGCATAAACTGCTACATTTGTAACAAAAAATTGAGGTGCAAATTGATGCCATTCTCCTTCTAGCTTGGCGCTCTCTATTTTCACCCCTAGCGTTCTAGACACATAGGTATCAACTTTGGGGCGATAAGCGTCAATATCCTGAATGAGATCTTTATTCACATACAGATATAGGGCACCCATGATCACAAATGCTGACGCCAGCAGCGAAACACCACAGACAATCTTCTTTAACACAACAGCTCGACCCAAAGAACACTCCTAACTTGGATACTGCAACTTGAACTAAAAAGCTGATATCTCTTTCTAGTAAATTTTACTTCAAACAATTTATATTCAGTAGTATCAATATACATTCAGCAACTGAATCTTGAGTTTAGCTTGTCCTGATTGCTTGCTGTAACAAATTGGCCCGAATTATAGCCTGCCATTAGCAGCTACTTCTGTTCTTCAAATAAATTATCTTGGTTCAACCTGCCATTCTTGAATAACCCATTCATGAGCAAAGATAAAAACGGCCAAGTCAGAGCAGACGTTATTGCTGGAGCAACTAGCACATCAATATTCCAGTCCGTTCGATAAAGCAGAGAAATACTAGCCATCAACAGCTGATTGAATAGGACTACAAAAAATACTAAAGAAGCTTGTAGCAACAAACCAAAGTTATATAACTTCTTGCTTAGCAAGACTAAAACATAAGCAGACAATGAAAAAGCTATCGCATGGCGACCAAGCATTTGTCCTGAAAATATATCAAGAAGCATCCCGGCAAGCCATGCAAAAGTAACGCCATGTTGGTGTTGCTTTTTAAGCAGCCAGTAAAATACAACCAATAATAAAAACTGAGGCCTCCAATATGCCATGGGGGGGAATACAGGAATAATCTGCAATAATAGTGCCATGAATAATGAAATACTACTGTAAAAATATAAAGAGTAATTCTTATCGAGCATCCCTGTTCGCTCCAAATGTTTCTACAGTTTGGGACACGAGCAACAAGTAACGACTTTGATCTATTTTAGCCGAGGGCTCAATATCTACAGCAAGGTACGGATTACCACTTACTGCATTAACAGAAACAACTACCCCAACAGGGTATCCAGCAGGGTATCGCCCACCAAGACCAGAACTAATCAGTTGATCGCCTGCCTTTATGTCTGCAATAGAAGCCACATAACGCAGAGATAAATGCCTAAAATCACCATGCCCCTCTGCAATAGAGAGCATCCCATTTCTTAAAATTTGCACGGGCAATGCATGAGAGCTGTCACTAATCAATAGCACTTTGCTACTAGCGCCATATACCTCTATAACTTGACCCATTAACCCATCAGCATCGAGCACAGTCTGGCCCTCAAACACTTTATAATTTTTCCCGCGATTAATTATAATGGTATGACTTAAGGGGTCAGGAGAAGCGCCTATCAACTCTGCGACTAAAACGCTGTGTTGCAATAGTTCTGTGGCATTCAATAAATTTCGTAGTCGGACATTTTCAGCGGTAAGCCATGCCATCCGTTGCAAGTGACCCTTGAGAATCAATAATTCGACTTCTTGAAGCTTACTTTTCTCTTTAAAATTTGCGGTGCCTCCAAATTCTACTATGACCTCGCTCGCCCATCTTGGAAACAATGCTATCGAAAAAATAGGTATAGTTAATTCAGTAGCCCAGAGGCGTATGGGTTTTAACCACTGAGTGGTGGCATCAACTAGCAGAAGTATTCCAGCGATAAAAGACAATAATAACATTCGGCGCGCATATGAAGGGCCATTAGAAAAAATATTTTTCATATCACCTTTACCCCCGACAACTCTCAAACCTTAAGCCAACAAAAAACTTATCGGGCCAATAAGAATTAGTTTTATTAATATGTCATTACATCCATATGTCGTTGATTCATAGTTTCTAAGGCTTTCCCTCCACCCCTGGCAACACAAGTCAAAGGATCATCAGCTATGAGAACTGACAAACCAGTCTCATGAGAAATCAGGCGATCTAGATCACGCAATAAGGCGCCGCCGCCAGTTAAAACAATCCCGGTTTCTGCTATATCAGAGGCTAATTCAGGTGGAGATTGTTCCAACACTCGTTTTACTGCTTGCACTATTCCGGACAATGGCTCTTGCAAAGCCTCTAACACTTCATCACTATTTAATAGGATGCTCTTTGGGACCCCCTCAGCTAGATTTCGACCCCTTATTTCAATTTCTCGAATCTCTTTTGCCGGATAGGCGCTTCCAATCTCAAATTTGATACGCTCAGCTGTTGTTTCGCCGATCACGCTACCGTATTTACGTCGCACGTAAGCACCAATAGCTTCATCAAAGCGATCACCGCCAATACGTACTGAATCAGAGAAAACAACTCCATTGAGTGACAAAATAGCAATTTCTGTCGTGCCTCCGCCAATATCGACCACCATGGAGCCGCAGGCCTCGCCTACGGGCATACCAGCCCCCAATGCAGCAGCCATCGGCTCTTCTATTAAGAACACTTCTCTAGCTCCAGCGCTATAGGCTGACTCGCGAATAGCTCTTTTCTCCACTTCTGTAGCTGCGCAAGGTACACAAATAAGCACCCTAGGGCTTGGTGGAATAAAGCTATGCGCATGTACTTTTTTAATGAAGTACTGAAGCATCTTTTCGGTAACTTGAAAATCCGCTATAACCCCATCCTTTAGGGGCCTAATAGCAGTAATATTTCCAGGGGTACGACCCAGCATTCTCTTCGCTTCTACACCGACAGCATCAACAATTTTCTGACCATTATGATGCCGAATAGCAACCACAGAGGGCTCGTTAAGAACTATGCCTTTATCTTTGACATAAATGAGTGTATTTGCTGTTCCTAAATCAATAGAAAGGTCATTCGAGAACATTCCGCGCAATCTTTTTAACATCCACATCTTCCTTGGCTTGCTGGTTTAGTATAGAAGGTTGTTTCGACACTGAGAATCACTCTTAACTCTAACAATCACTTAGATCTAGAGCAAGTTGTATAGTTGTTTTTCCAAGAATAATTTCATACAGTAGCGTAAGGTATAAGAAGATCAGCGGTCCTCATGGTTACTGGTCTTCCACGGAGTACCGTTAAAGCAACGAATGTGGTACCTTAGCGCCTGCTTTCAGCCTAAATAACAACCATCGAAGGCTGACATTTGATTAGCTCTAAATGTCAGTTACACAACGTGTAGAAATTGTATCATGACTATCAACCATACAGATATTGAAAAACTCGCCGAACTGGCGCGCATACAACTCAATGATGCAACCATTGCTGAAACTACACAAAGTATTGCAAATGTGCTTTCCCTGATTGATCAGCTAAAGGCTATAGATACTAAAAATGTTGACCCTATGGCCCACCCAACAGATGCCATTCAACGATTGCGTATTGATAAAGTAACCGAGATCAACCAACGAGAAGCCTTTCAGGTTATTGCACCCTGCGTAAAAAACGGGCTGTATCTTGTCCCTAAAGTGATTGATTAAGGAACTAACGCCGTTGATAAATGATCGCACCATGCATATAAAAACCATTGCCGGTATTATTTCTGGTTTAAATTCACGCGAGTTTTCTAGCGTAGAAATTACCCAGTACTATTTGAACCGAATACAACAACTAGACGGCATATATAACTGCTATATAACTGTCAACGAAGAATTCGCACTAACACAAGCAAAAATGGCCGATAAGCAGCGCGCCTCAGGGGAATTTCCTCTGTTTTGTGGTGTCCCTATTGCACATAAAGACATTTTCTGCACTAAAGGCATACGTACCAGCTGTGGTTCAAAAATGCTGGACAACTTCATCCCTCCTTACGATGCGACAGTAGTAAAAAAATTCCATCATTCTGGGGCTGTAGTTTTAGGAAAAACCAATATGGATGAATTTGCAATGGGCTCATCCAACGAAACTAGTTTTTATGGAGCTGTAAAAAACCCCTGGAACACCAACACGGTCCCTGGAGGTTCATCTGGGGGTTCTGCAGCGGCTATTGCGAGTCATCTTGCACCAGGGGCGACCGGAACTGATACCGGCGGATCAATTCGTCAGCCTGCTGCTCTTTGTGGAATTACTGGCTTAAAGCCAACATATGGACGAGTGTCTCGCTGGGGCATGATTGCTTTTGCTTCGAGTCTAGATCAGGCTGGACCCATGGCAAGAACAGCGGAAGACTGCGCATTAATGCTAAATGTAATGGCTGGATTTGACCCCAAAGATTCAACGTCAGTAAACAAACCTATCCCAGACTATACGCTAAATCTTTCACGTCCATTAGATGGCCTAAAAATAGGAGTTCCAAAAGAATACTTCCAAAAAGGGCTAAACCATGAAACTGAAAAAGCTGTGCTGGAAGCGCTAAATCAGCTAGAAAAACAGGGGGCGTCACTAGTCAATATCAATCTTCCTCACACCAATCTTGCGGTTCCTGCCTATTATGTAATTGCGCCCGCAGAGGCATCAGCTAACCTCTCACGATTTGATGGAGTGCGATATGGATATAGGTGTGAAAATCCCACCGACTTGCATGACATGTACATGCGTAGCCGTGCTGAAGGATTTGGCGATGAAGTCAAACGTCGAATTTTAGTTGGGACCTACTGTCTTTCTGCTGGGTACTACGACGCATACTACCGAAAAGCACAACAAGTTAGACGCCTCATTAAGCAAGATTTTGTATCTGCATTTGAAAGTGTAGACGTCATTATGGGTCCAACTTCACCCACTCCGGCCTTTGAATTTGGCTCAAAAAGTAATAATCCAATAGCCATGTACCTAGAGGACATTTTTACCATTGCAGCTAATTTAGCAGGACTTCCAGGCATGTCTGTTCCTTGTGGTTTTGTGGATAAAAAGCCTGTCGGCCTTCAGATTATAGGTAACTATTTTCAAGAGGCGCACATGCTACATGTGGCTCATCAATTTCAATGCATCACCGACTGGCATCAACAAACTCCAGAGGGCATAAAACTTTCCAGTGCAAATGAAAAAGGTTTCAAATAATGGAATGGGAGACTGTTATAGGGTTAGAAGTTCATGCTCAACTCGCTACAAAATCTAAAATTTTTTCTGGATCAAGCACTACTTTTGGTGCAGAGCCTAATATTCAGGCATCTGCTCTAGATTTAGCAATGCCAGGAACATTACCCACGCCCAATGAAAAAGCATTCCGCTATGCAATCATGTTTGGTTTGGCCATTGGCGCCAAAATTGCAAAAATTTCGGTATTTGAACGCAAAAACTACTTCTATCCAGATCTTCCTAAGGGCTACCAGACCACTCAGCTGGAAAAACCAATAGTAGGCTCTGGAGAAATAGAAATTGAGCTCCCTAGTGGCGCTAAGAAAACGATCCGAATACATCACGCCCATTTAGAAGAAGATGCTGGTAAGTCCCTCCATGAAGACTTCGAAGGTATGACGGGAGTGGACCTGAATCGCGCAGGCACTCCGTTAATAGAAATCGTCTCAGAGCCAGACATCAGTAACGCAGCAGAAGCGGTGGCATTCGCTAAAAAACTTCACAGTATTGTCACATCTCTAGGCATTTGTGATGGAGAGATGTCGCAAGGCTCAATGCGTTTTGATGTTAATATCTCAATTAGAAGGCCCGGAGAAGCTCTAGGCACTAGAACAGAAACCAAAAACTTGAATTCTTTCAAATTTATGGAGGACGCCATAAGTATGGAAGTTGAACGGCAAATTTATCTTATAGAAAATGGTGAAAAAATAATTCAAGAAACCAGGCTATATAATGGGGACACCAAAGAATCTCGACCTCTTCGCAGCAAAGAAGAGGCTAATGACTATCGCTATTTTCCTTGCCCCGATCTACTTCCTATAGTCATAGAAGACGCCTATATTGAAAAAATTCGGAAATCTCTACCCGAACTGCCAGATACTCGATATCACCGCTTTATACAGCAATACGAATTATCGACCTATGATGCGAGTATTTTAAGCGGTGATCGCGCGATGGGGCAGTATTTTGAAACAGCCGTCAAAACTAGTGGAGATATTAAGCTAACTGTAAATTGGATATTAGGAGAGCTTTCAGCGCGTCTCAATAGTGCCAACCTACCCATCAATCTTTGTCCGGTCACAGCAGGACGGCTAGCTGGGATGATTTTCCGCATTCAAGATGGAACCATTTCAGGCAAAATGGCCAAGCAAGTATTTGATGCTATGTGGAATGGTGACGGCGATGCGGATATTATTATCAAAGCTCGTGGCTTAAAACAAGTTTCAGATGACGAGACGATTGAGCTACTAGTAAATGAGGCGTTAGCAAAAAATTCTACTCAGGTATCTGAATTTTGCAAAGCCGAGGAAACAAAACGATCAAAAATGTTAGGATATTTTGTCGGACAAATAATGAAAGCCTCGAAAGGTCAGGCAAATCCAAAACAAGTGAACGACATTTTATTGCAAAAACTTAACGGGCTACCTTGATACAAAGAATCTGCCTTAAATATAGACTTAAAAAATAGTAGCTAAAACTCATGGCATTTGTAAAAGACAAGCACAAAGTTCTCGGTGAAATATTTGATGACGAAAGAATAAAAACATTTTTACATTTTGACGCCCCTCAGAATGTAAACCCGAATTTCCATCTACTAGAAAAAGCCTATCGAGGCATGAATGTAGAAAATTTTGATACCTTTGTAAATTTTTTTCTTGATAGCGGTCATGATATAAATGCAAAAAATCCTGAAGGTAAGACTTTGCTGAACCTAACCCAAGAGCATAACCACGGGAAGATATACGCTGTTATATTGAAAAAATATGGCGGAATTTAGCACACTGCCAAATGCAGGATAATATAAATAAAAAAAGAAGCTGTAATAGCTGCGCTAAGAAAAACCCTAGTAGAAACTTGGCGGCTAACTGGGTGGAAGAAAACATCACTAGATTCGAATGATGAATCTGATGTATTTGGCCCCAACCCCACAGGTTAATTTAAATTACGATCCAGATGGTCGTGTCTTAGTCCTGGTCCTGCATGGTGATAGACCTAGTCCATCTCAAAGCCCTCCTTCAGAGGCGGAAAAAATTAAACTTTTTGATTCCATGCTTGCTTATGCGGGTACCTACACAATCCAAGAAGATCGAGTTTTACATAAGTTAGATGCAAGCTGGAATGATATTTGGATAAATACAGTGCAGACACGCCTCATATCCCTTAAAGAAGATCGACTAACCTACACAACGCCTATAATGATTGATCCTGTTGACGGCAAGTGATGCTGGCTCGAGCCTAGGTATATTGATTAAACATTTGATTTAAGCACTGCTTAAAACGCTATACCGTCATATCCTTAATATGGTATAAATAAAAAAATTGGAGATTACTCATGATTGATAACATGAATTTTGATGGCGTTACTATTTGCAACTGGCAGGATATTGAACCCATAGAAGGAGCCCCAGGAATTACAGTCCGAAATCTTTGGCAGGGAGAAAACAATAAGCGTATAGATGTATATGAATTTGAACCTGGTGCTGTTTATGGTGCCCTTGACGTCCATGAAATAGGCCCCGAACAAGTGTATGTGATCTCAGGCGTATTTAGTGATGGCAGAAGCGATCATAAGGCAGGCACCTTTTTACACCATCCAGTAGGTTCAGCTCATGTTCCCCAATCAAAAACTGGCTGCGTACTCCTAGTAATTTTCCCAGAGGGCTAAGGAAAAATTTTATCGCAAGCCTTTGGTATCTAAGTTAAAAAGTATTTTTAGCAAAAAATGTCAATTCTTTGACTGCAGGAAAAACTGGTATATAATAAATTTAGCTTGAAAGTACGTTTTATATTTATGCATGCCATCTCGATGCCTCACCTTTTAGTAGCTCGTCCGGTTCCTCATAAGTAATAGCAACACATTTTCAGCAAAAAACTGTCTTTTTTTATAAGGCTAAAAAAATTACTATTGAATTAAAAGGATAAGATTATGTCTACTACTACTGGTACTGTTAAATGGTTTAATGAAGCAAAAGGTTTTGGTTTTATTGAGCAAGAGTCCGGCCCCGATGTTTTTGCCCACTTCAGCGCTATTGCTGCCGAAGGATTCAAAACTTTGCTTGAAGGCCAAAAAGTTCAATTCACAGTCACTGAAGGCCAAAAAGGGCCTCAAGCTGAAAACATTACTGTAATCGGCTAAGAACAACACGAAAATCTAAGTGGTATTTAGTAAAATAAAAAAAGGCGAGAATGTTATCTCGCCTTTTTTTATTTTATGCCATCTCAACGAGATCATTTATTTTTGTTGCCCTCAATCGATTTATTACTACGAGCTCCCCAAGCATTTTTATCTGACCCTCGAGTATTACCTGTATGTCTTGGCTTTCCACTCCCTCTGTTATGTCTGCCATTCTCTATAGGTTCAGCCTTGATCGAGGGGTCTGGAGAAAATCCATCAATATTTTTTTTAGGCAGATTTAGTTTTAAAAGACGCTCTATATCGCGCAATAACTTATGTTCATCCACGCATACCAATGATACAGCCTCACCTTCTTTGCCTGCACGACCAGTGCGGCCAATACGATGAACGTAATCTTCCGGTACATTAGGTAGCTCAAAATTTACAACGTGTGGCAATTGATCAATATCAAGACCACGGGCAGCAATATCTGTCGCTACCAGCACACGCACCTTGCCTTGTTTAAAATCAGCCAATGCTTTTGTTCGGGCACCTTGGCTTTTATTGCCATGGATAGCAACAGCAGTCAATCCATCTTCTTCTAATTGCTTAGCCAGTCTATTCGCACCATGCTTTGTTCGAGCAAAAACCAATACTTGCCTCCAATTTTCAGAGCCAATCAAAAACGAAAGTAATTCGCGCTTTCGACCCTTATCCACAAAGTGAACTGTTTGTGCAATTCTTTCAGATGCAGCGTTTCTTTGAGCCACCTCTATTAATGTTGGTGAATTCAATAAGCTATCAGCAAGTTTTTTGATGTCGTTAGAGAAGGTTGCCGAAAATAAAAGGTTTTGACGCTTCTTGGGCAGCAATGCTAATAATTTACGAATATCGGGAAGAAATCCCATATCCAGCATCCGATCTGCTTCATCTAGTACTAGGATTTCTACTTGAGACAAATCTAATGTTTTTTGATGAGCATGATCAAGAAGGCGTCCGGGTGTAGCCACAAGAATATCAACACCTGATCGTAATGCAGCTATTTGAGGATTTATTTTGACGCCCCCAAAAATTACTGTAGAACAAATTGATAAATACTTACTATAAGTCTTAACGCTCTCTGCAACTTGTGCAGCTAGTTCTCGGGTAGGGGTTAGCACTAGCGCCCTAATAGGCCGGGGGGATTTTTTTGTACTATTTTCGCTTAATATCTGCAGCATAGGCAATGTGAAGCCAGCTGTTTTGCCAGTTCCTGTTTGAGCGCCAGCCAATACATCAAGCCCCTGAAGCACCAAAGGAATAGCTTTAATTTGGATAGGTGTTGGTTCGTTATAGCCGCGTTCAGAAACAGCACGAAGTATACCAGCCGATAGGCCGAGTTCAGTAAATAGCATATTAAGGGGCTCCGGTATCAGCATATCTATGATTTCATCAAAAGATCGGTCTTGCGCTGAAAACCATTTATAAGGTGTCTGGAAATATTTAAAAAAACTACCAAGATCACTGCTTAGAAAATAAGGTGTCGACCGAAGGACACCGAGATGCGCGACTATAGCAAGTGCCGCCTAACGAGTCCACCTGTTACTAGTTAAACCTTACACCAAATATGTAAATATTTTTTATACTGGGATCAACAGTTTATCCGGCAGCTGGGATAAGAGCTTTGTTCCCAATAACTTCTCTATTGGTTCCAATAAAAATGCATCGTCTTCGCAAGCAAAACTTATAGACGTGCCGGTCTTACCAGCTCTTCCGGTACGACCAATGCGGTGCACATAATCTTCGGGTTCTTCAGGTAATGTATAGTTTACTACATGGCTGATGCCGCCTATATGAATGCCTCGACCAGCAACATCTGTAGCGACCAAAATTTTCAATTTTCCAGACTTAAAATCCCCCAGAGTCTTTACTCGCTTGCCTTGTGGCACCTCACCGGAAAGAAGCCCGACACTAAATCCCTTGCTTTTTAGTTTTTCCTGAAGCTTGCGGCATTGGTCGCGTCGATTAGCAAAAATAATCACACTTTCAACTTCATCCTGATTAATGATGTTGCTTAATAACTCAAATTTTTCAAGCATCGAAGTTATGTAAACCTTCTGAGTTACGGTATTTGTGGCAACACTCTCAGGCTCAATTTCGATAATTGTTGGATTCACCGTCCATTGTTCAGCGAGACGCATCACTTCAGAAGTAAAGGTTGCAGAAAAAAACATTGTTTGTCGATTTTCTTGATGAGGGGTTAAGCGGACAATACGCCTTACCTGGGGGATGAATCCCATATCAAGCATTCTGTCTGCCTCATCAAGCACCAAGATCTCAGTTCTATCAAGATAGACATCATTACTCCCTGCAAAATCCAACAAACGCCCCGGTGTGGCCACCAAAATATCACACAAACTCTCATGCAGGTGGCGCTTCTGTTTATCGTAATCCATACCTCCAACCAAACTATGCACTTTCAGGTCAGTGTACTTACAGAGATCTTGAGCGTCCCCTGCTATTTGCATCACGAGCTCTCGAGTGGGAGCAATAATCAGTGATCTAGCCTCGCCTGCAAAGTAATTGTCCTTAACAGGATTGCCAAGGAGTTCAGTAATAATCGTGGTTAAGAAAGCGGCAGTTTTTCCAGTGCCAGTCTGGGCTTTCCCTACAATATCATGGCCACGTAACGTATAAGGCAGTGTTCTCGCCTGGATAGGAGAACAATACTTGAATCCTAAGTCTGCTATTGCATGCATTAGAGGAAGGGGTAGATCGAGGTCATGGAAACGTGTCTTACCAGCTACTTGGTCCACGTTAAACTTAGATAAATCCCAACCCGCCAAAAAATTACCGTTTTTCATAATATTGCCAATTTAAATAAATCTTTCGCCTTCGCGTATCTCTAAAAAGTTGAAGGGAGTTAAAACGTTCCGGATTGTAGCATGAGATCGCTATACTAAAGTTAGCTGACGAATTTGTTTTAAATATTTAAATGATATAATACAAATCATTATTTGATGCTTTTGCATCTATATCTTATTGGGTTACCCTAGCGCGCGCACCAAGATAACTACACTTACTTTAGGGTTAATAGCATGGCAGTTCAAGAAAACCGGGAAATACGCAATGCCTTTAGTAGCTTTGCAACAGGCATTACTGTAATAACCGCTCTGGATGGAGAAAAGACACCCCAGGGAATGACTGCTAACAGTTTTTCAACCGTTTCATTAGAACCTCCTCTTATTTCCTGGTGTGTGGGTCAAGAATCAAGATTGTTTGACTTATTTCAACAAGCCAGCCATTTCGCAGTAAATATACTAAATAACAATCAGAGATCAATTTCTGAGTTATTTTCTAGCTCACATAATGATAAATTTTCACAAGTACTCTGGCATGCTGGTGCGCATGACTTGCCACTGCTAAATGACTATGCATGCCAGTTTATATGCGCTACAGAGCATCGTTACTCTGGGGGAGATCACATTATCATAGTGGGTCGAGTGCTAGACTTTTCTAACAATAACGTATCGCCATTAATTTTTCATGGTGGGAAATATCAAGCATTAAAATAAATGCATGGTGCCTATAATTCGGCCTTAAAGCATACGCTGACTCGATCAAGGCCAGACAGGTCAACGAAGGTTTCTACACCACTAAAACCAGCCTGGATCATTTTTTGACGAACCTCTCTTCCTTGGCTATGCCCGTGTTCCAGTAGCAACCAACCACCAGGCTTAAGATGCAAGTAAGAATCGGAGACAATCGTATGGATATCAGCCAAGCCAGAATCTTTAGCCACAAGGGCTAATAATGGCTCAAATCTAACGTCGCCTTCCTGGAGGTGTTTGTCTTCAAGACATAAATATGGCGGATTGCTTACAATAAGATCAAATTGCATTTTTTCCAAGTTAGAGAACCAGTCGCTTTGATGAATCCTTACATTATCAAAACCAAGCTGTTGTCGATTCTCCTCAGCAAGGGCGATGGCACCAAATTCTAGATCAACAGCTATAATTTCCCAGAATGGTTTTTCGCTCGCAAGAGCTAGCGCAACAGCCCCGGTTCCTGTTCCTAAATCTAAGACTGAAATTTGTTGATCCAAAGGCAGCGAAAGGGCTTTTTCTACAAGCAGCTCTGTCTCTGGCCTAGGGATTATAGTGACAGGAGAAACCTTAAGTGACAGCGACCAGAATTCACGTCTTTTTGTGATATAGGCGACAGGTTCGCCATTAACTCGGCATCTAAAAAGCTCATTAAAGTGCGCCTGTTCTAGGCTGTTCAGGCATTGATCAGGCCATGTATATAAATGAGTGCGATCTTTTCCCAGAACATAACTAAGTATTATCTCTATATCTAGCCTTGGGCTGTCACTTACATCAGCTAACTCAACACTAAGTTTTAGCAAATTTGAAATAGTCATGCAATTCATAGAAACGTCAGTAGGCATACACTAATCCTAGCAATAAAATTTTTCTGTTCAAAGAATCCACTTTCTTTAAACATAAAGCATGCATCTACTTTTTTAAGAAGAAATTGTGGCCAGTAAATCCGCCTGATGTTCATTCATCAACGGTTGAATTACCTCATCTAGCTGCCCTTCCATCACCTCTCCTAGCTTGTATAGCGTCAGATTGATTCGGTGGTCTGTGATGCGACCCTGAGGGTAATTATAGGTGCGAATACGCTCTGAGCGATCCCCGCTACCAACTAATGAGCGACGTTCTTCTGCCAAATTTTCCGCAGCAACGGCTTCTTGAGCATTTTTTAAACGGGCTGACAATAGGCCCATAGCTCTCGCCTTGTTTTTGTGCTGAGAACGCTCGTCCTGACACTCCACAACCAGTCCTGTTGGAAGATGAGTTATACGGATAGCCGAATCCGTCTTGTTGACATGTTGGCCGCCGGCACCTGAAGCGCGGAAAGTATCAATACGAAGATCTCCTTTTTTGATATCAATATCATCCAGTGCATCCGCTTCTGGCATAACTGCTACAGTGCAAGCAGACGTATGTACACGGCCTTGAGATTCAGTATCTGGGACTCTTTGTACACGATGAGCGCCGGATTCAAATTTCAATTTAGAGTAAACACTCTGTCCTACGATCAAACTAATGATTTCCTTATAACCACCATGATCGCCTAAATTTTGACTGATAATTTCCACCTTCCATTTCTTGCTCTCAGCATATTTACAATACATACGAAACAGATCACCAGAAAAAATAGCAGCTTCATCGCCACCAGTGCCTGCGCGAATCTCTAGAAATACATTTTTCCCATCATTGGTATCTTTAGGCAATAAAAGCTTCTGTATTGCAATCACAATACCAGAAAGCTCTTCTGTTCCTAAGACTAGCTCTTCTTCAGCCATGCCCCTGATATCTAGATCAGAATCCTGAAGCAATAGTTTTGCTTCAGATATTTTCTCTTTAACCAAAACGTAGTCTTTATAAGTTTCGACGATTGGCTCTTGTTCAGCATACTCCTTCGAGAGCGCACGAAAATAATTTTGATTACCTATTACACCAGGGTCGCCCAGAAGCGCTCGCACCTCTTCATGGCGATCAGTCATCAATTGTAGTTTTTTTAAAATAGATTCTTTCATTATTGCACTTTAATTAATTTAATTAGCCAACAGTAAGCTTGCCTGCTTAATGATCTGCCTCATTTGCATCTGATTTCTGTAATCCAAACAAATCACTAGCCAAGCTAATATGGTCTTTTCGGCCCTGTTCTCCGGCTTGTTTAAGTTTTTTTGACGGGGTGTGTAAAAGTTTATTAGTTAAATTTCGCGCCAAGTTTCTTGTTATATCCTCAGGGTCTTGACCTGCTCGCAAGGCCAGCAAAGCTTTTTCAACTTCAATATCACGAGTTTCTTCTAAATTTTTACGAAAAGCTCGAATCATATCCACCACATCAAGACCCTGAAATTGACTCCTCCATTCACTTACACCATCTTCTA
This sequence comes from uncultured Porticoccus sp., assembly GCA_963925605.1. GTDB lineage: Bacteria > Pseudomonadota > Gammaproteobacteria > Pseudomonadales > Porticoccaceae > Porticoccus. The sequence goes on from CAWURY010000006.1 coordinate 60,283, forward strand.
TGATTTTCTCAGCTTTATTTGCAGCATGTTCACGCGAACGCATGTTCTTAAGAACCACCTCTTGAAGATCATCTACGGTAAAAAGATAAACATCATTTAAATCTGCAACTTCTGGCTCAATATCTCTAGGTACCGCTAAATCCAACATAAACATAGGTTTATGTTTGCGTTTTTTGATTGCTGATTCTACAGCCCCTTTTCCAAGTATGGGCAACTGACTGCCTGTTGATGAAATCAGGATGTCTGTTTTTTGAAGGAATTCAGGGATATCTGAAAATAATATTGCATGGGCACCAAACTCTTGAGCTAACTCTTCAGCTCTACACAGAGTTCGGTTAGAGAACGTAATACTACCCACCTGTTTCTCTAGTAAATGTTTTGCTACCAATTCAATAGTTTCTCCAGCGCCAATCAAAAGCACGTGAATATCTTTCAAGTTTGAGAAAATTTGCTGCGAAAGACTGACAGCGGCATATGCAACAGAGACAGGATTTTGGCCAATAGCTGTTTCAGTCCGAACTCGTTTTGCAATAGAAAATGCTTGCTGAAATAACTGATTAAGTTTCGTAGAAACTGTTGTCGCTTCCTGTGCTACAGCATAAGCTGACTTAAGTTGACCCAGTATTTGCGGCTCGCCCAGTATCATTGAATCTAAACCGCTAGCCACTCTCATTATATGCTTAACAGCATCTTCATTCTTGTAAGTGTAGCAACAATTGGATAATTCGCTTGGTGACAACTGATGGTAATCTACCAGCCAGTCCAAGATTTTCTTAGTACTTTCATAAGAGTCATCAGAGTCCACAAAATATATCTCTGTGCGATTGCAGGTAGACAAGATGGCCACCTCGCTAATGCCGGTAACTTCGATCGCATTGCATAAAGCCTTGGTCATATTTTCTGGGACAAAAGCTACCTTCTCTCGAAGATCGAGAGCAGCAGTGCGGTAATTGATTCCAAATGTGAAAATAGTCATTAGCTCAATGTTTAATAAGACCAATCTGCAATTGTCCGGTTCTAAGCCTTTAAAGACAAGTGATATTCGGTCAATATTTAACTAGCGCTAAAGCTTTCGTTATTGTTAGAGTATCTAACTTCGATGCACACACAATCAGAAATTTTATACGTAAACATATGAGCGACTACAACTCTTCTATTCTAATAATAGCGCTGTGTTGCTTTATAATGAACGGCTGCACTGGCCAAATCACAGATAAAAGTACCAGCTCTCAATCATATCAAATACCTCATACCAAATTAGCCTCAGTGCCCACTAAAAATATCCAGACACTTGCTCAGCAGAGAAAAATATTACGTGAGCGCAACTATGAGGTTCGCCCATTCATCGAAGATACCCTATACGACTTAATAATAGCAGAACTCGGAGGCTTGAGAGGGAATACAGCCATTTTTCAAGAAAAATACATCACTCAAGCAAGATTAACTCGTGATCCAGAAATAGTTGCGAGAGTTGCACTCTATTACAACAACTCATCTCTATTGTTAGAAATGGCGCAATTATGGATGGAAGTAGAACCCGATAGAATCGAGGCAAGCAGTATGTATGCCAAAGCTCTTCTAATTTTACAGAGCGACCCAAGTAACGCTATTATCCAAGAAACCCTTAAGCATCTTGAGGTAAAATAATTTTATGCAAAGAATTATTTTTTTACTACTTACGATTCTAGTCAGCTCGTGCGCTATCAATAAAGATCATTCACTTTTAAATATCATTAGCTGGGAGCAACACCTCAACAAAATAGCGCAGTTAGATCACTGGATCCTTCAGGGAAAAATAGGCTACAGGGACTCAAAAGAAGGCGGCACTGCTTGGATATCATGGGACCAACAAGGGGATGACTTTGATGTAAGACTAAGCGGTCCTCTTGGAGTCGGCGCAACTAGAATAACAGGCAACGAATATTATGCTCAATTACAGCGTGGAGCAAGACAACCTGATACTGCGAAATCAGCTGAAGAGCTTACTGAGCTACTATTTGGGTGGCGGTGGCCAGTAAAACAACTTAGATTCTGGGTGAGAGGCATCGCCGCTCCATCTTCATCAAAGATGGCGTCTAGCTACAACAGGGACGGAACCTTAAATTCCCTGAAGCAATCGGGCTGGACATTGCAGTTTTTTGACTACCAAGAAATAGAGGACTGGAAGCTTCCCGGAAACATACAGGGTAATAAGGGCGCCTACCAATTTAATTTAAAAATAAAAAAGTGGCTACCAAACGAGGGGCTTCGATGAAATTATCACTTCCTTCTCCATCAAAAATTAATTTATTTCTCCATATAACTGGGCGTCGGGAGAACGGTTACCATACCTTGCAAACATTATTCCAGTTACTTGACTACGGTGATCGTCTCGATATTGAGTCTGATCGGAGCGGCAAGATTCAATTATTGTCTCCCATGAAAAATGTTCCTGACAAAGACAATCTTATTTTTCTTGCTGCTCAGGCTATCCAGAAATACACAGGATGCGCCTTAGGCGCAAAAATATCCCTAGACAAACGACTGCCTATTGGAGGCGGATTGGGTGGCGGAAGCAGCAATGCTGCGACAACATTACTAGGGCTAAATGTCGCCTGGAGGCTAAATCTATCGAATGACGAGCTCTTAAAGATAGGTGCCAATATGGGTGCAGATATCCCTGTTTTCATTTTCGGTTATACGGCTTGGGCTGAAGGAATTGGAGAAGAGCTTACCGCTATAGAAAGACCAACTGAATGGTTTTTGGTTTTAATACCAAACACGCATATCTCTACAGCAGAAATATTTGCTCATCAGAGTTTGACAAGAAACACACATCCGATCAAAATACCCGCCTTTATTGAAAATGGTGGTAAAAACGACTGTCAGCCAGTGGCTGAGGCATTGTATCCTGAGGTGAAAAAAGCGCGCCAATGGCTAGATCAGTTCGCTTATGCTAGGTTAACGGGAACAGGTGCATGTTTATTCGCATCTTTTGCCTCAGAAACTGAGGCAAAGCTAGTGCTTAAACAAATACCAATGCCATGGCAGGGTTTTGTTGCCAAAGGGATCAATAAGTCTCCTTTGCTAAAAATTATACCTCCTGAATAAAAATTATTGGGGTGTCGCCAAGCGGTAAGGCAGGGGCTTTTGATGCCCCCATGCGGAGGTTCGATCCCTCCCACCCCAGCCATATCTCTCTAAAATTATAGTTTAGGGAGCAAAAATTACAACTATCAGGAAAGATTTTGTGGCCAACTTAATGGTGTTTTCTGGAAATGCAAATCCAGAGCTAGCAAAAGAAATCACTCGATTTCTCGGCATTCCTTTAAGTAATGCTCTGGTTTCACAATTTTCTGATGGCGAAATTAACATCGAGATTTGCGAAAATGTTCGCGGACGAGATGTTTTTATTGTGCAGCCGACATGTCCGCCAACCCATAAATATTTAATGGAATTAATTTTAATGGTAGATGCACTGCGTCGAGCCTCTGCTGCACGCATCACTGCAGTAATTCCCTACTTTGGCTACGGGCGTCAAGACCGACGAGTACGCTCTGTTCGCGTGCCAATTAGCGCCAAGGTTGTTGCTGATATGATTGCTAACGTTGGTGTAGATCGGGTAATGACAGTTGATCTACATGCTGAGCAAATACAAGGTTTCTTTAACTGTGCAGTGGAAAATGTTTACGGTTTACCACTAATGACAGAAGATGTAGGGCAGCAGAATTATAAAAAACCGATTGTTGTTTCGCCCGATATTGGGGGCGTAGTTCGAGCTCGAGCGATGGCAAAAATACTTAACACAGACCTAGCTATAATCGATAAACGCCGGCCAGAAGCAAACCAAACAGAAGTAATGAATATCATCGGTGAAGTAACGGGTCGCACCTGCATACTAATTGATGATATTGTCGATACAGCTGGTACTTTATGTAAGGCGGCTGAAGCCCTAAAAGAGCGGGGAGCAAGCAAAGTAGTGGCTTACTGTACTCATGCTGTTTTGTCTGGAAAGGCTCTTGAAAATATCGAAAACTCAGCGCTGGATACTATGGTTGTTACAAATAGTATTCCAACAAGTCCTGCTGCACTAAAAAGTAAACGTATCAGAGTTTTAACTATAGGAAAAATGCTTGCAGAAGCCATGCGTCGAGTAAGCAACGAAGAATCCATCAGCGCTATGTTTGATTAACACCTGGCTTGCCAGGTAACAGTCGAACACAGCAACTGGATAAATTACCGCCCAATTTAGGGCTATCAGGAATATCCCTCTTCAATTCTGGTCGCGGATTACTGGGGGTTAAACTAGGAGACAATATAATGTCAAATGACTTTCAATTATATGCAACCGTACGAAACGACATGGGGAAAGGTGCGAGCCGCCGCCTACGTCGCTTGTCTAGTGAGGTGCCTGCCATCGTCTATGGCGGAAAAAATCCATCACAAAGTATATCTCTATCTCATAAAGAGCTAGATCGTTCGCTTCAAAATGAAGCGTTCTATTCACATATCATCACCTTGAATGTGGAAGGAAAGACTGAAGAGGTAATTCTCAAGAATCTTCAGCGTCACCCCGCAAAACCAGTTATTCTCCATGCTGATTTTTTGCGTGTTAGCAAAACACAGAAATTCCATACGAAAGTTCCACTTCATTTTATCAATGAAGATATTTGTACAGGCGTTAAGCTGGGCGGAGGAAATATAACGCACAACATGACAGAACTTGATATTTCATGCCTACCTGGTGATCTCCCTGAATACATTGAAGTGGATGTAGCTGAAGTAAAAATCGGGCAAATTTTACATATTTCTGATATTAAGCTGCCTAAAGGGGTGGAAAGTCTCGCCTTAAGCCATGGAGAAGAGCGCGATTCGCCTATCTTCACTGTCAACAAACCTAAAGAAGAAATTATAGTTGATGAGCGGCCTGAACCTGAAGAAGATGCTTCAGATGATGATAAAAGCGACTGATTTTCTTTTATCATCTTGACGCAAATAAAGAGGCTCCAGTATTGGGTACACCTGTTCAATTAATTGTCGGGCTGGGAAATCCAGGTCCTGAATACAAACAAACCCGTCATAATGCTGGGGCCAATTTTGTTTTGGCTCTCTCAGAGCACTACCAGGCCACATTGCAAGCTGCAAGTAAATTCTTTGGCTCCATCGCCCACATCACAATAGAAAAACAGGATATACGCGTGCTAATACCCAGCACGTATATGAATCTAAGTGGGAAATCTATAGCAGCTATGGCTGGATTTTATCAAATTAGCCCAGAAAAAATTTTAGTGATTCATGACGAGCTTGACCTAAATCCAGGGGTCTCTAGATTTAAAATAGGCGGCGGTCATGGAGGGCATAATGGCTTAAAAGACACCATCAAGGCGCTAGGCAACAATACGAATTTTTCGCGTCTTCGAATAGGTATTGGGCATCCAGGGCATGCGAGTGAAGTTGTGAATTTTGTTCTGCAAAAGGCGCCTCAATCTGAACAACAGTTAATGAATGAGGCTATAGTTGACGCTATACGAGTAATTCCCTTAGCTGTTGCGGGAGATTGGAGTAAAGCAATGAAGGAGCTGCATACGCAACAAGACAACTAATTTTTTAGACTTATTATAAAAATCATCTATATTTGAGAGTATATCCAATGGGTTTTAACTGTGGAATCGTAGGCCTACCTAATGTCGGCAAATCTACACTTTTTAATGCATTAACCAAAGCCGGCATAGATGCGGAAAATTTTCCATTCTGCACCATTGAGCCAAACACAGGAATTGTTCCTGTTCCTGATGCTCGTCAAGAAAATTTAGCATCCATTGTTAGGCCCGAGCGAATTCTTCCAGCTGCTATGGAATTTGTCGATATTGCAGGGCTTGTTGCAGGCGCATCAAAAGGTGAAGGTCTAGGCAATAAATTTCTTGCTACTATCCGTGAGACAGAGGCTATTGCACATGTCGTGAGGTGCTTTGACGATGAAAATATCATTCATGTTGAAGGGAAGATTAATCCAAGTGCCGACATCGAGGTTATCAACACAGAATTAGCTCTTGCCGATCTAGAAACTGTAGAAAAAGCGTTGCAGCGAGCAACAAGGGCCACTAAAGGCGGTCAAGATAAAGAAGCTATAGCCCTCAAGGCGGTACTTGAAAAAATTCAACCTCATCTGGATCAAGCAAAACCCCTGCGCTCGCTTAATCTTGATCTAGATGAACGAAAAGCCATTAAATCATTATCCCTCTTAACCCTTAAACCAACTATGTATATTGCTAATGTGGGTGAAGATGGTTTCGAAAATAACCCTTACCTGGAGACAGTTAAGGCTATTGCTGCTTCAGAAAATGCTGTCGTGGTTCCTATATGCAATAAACTTGAATCGGAAATTGCAGAATTAGACGAGGATGAAAAGTTTGAATTTCTTCAAGAAATGGGTATGGAAGAGCCCGGCCTTAATCGTGTCATTCTTGCCGGATATCAGCTTTTGGGGCTTCATACTTTTTTTACAGCTGGCCCCAAAGAGGTTAGAGCCTGGACTATTCCCATTGGAGCTACAGCACCTCAATCTGCTGGAAAAATTCATACAGATTTTGAGAAAGGTTTTATACGTGCAGAGGTAATCGCATACAAAGATTTTATAGCGGGAAAAGGCGAACAAGGCGCCAAAGAGGCAGGTAAGTGGCGACTAGAAGGTAAAGACTACATCATTCAAGATGGTGATGTTGTGCACTTTAGGTTTAATGTGTAAAGAATACTTTTTGTTCTGACGGCTCGTTTGGGTCGACTAAGCACTGCTACATGGAAGCCAAAAATCAGAAAATATCTTGACAAGCCAATGTGAAGTAGACAAAATTTGCCTCTTTTTTTTACTAAGGAGAGACTCGAAACTATTGCAAACTATATGGCTACGTAGCTCAGCTGGTTAGAGCACAGCATTCATAATGCTGGGGTCGGTGGTTCAAGTCCACCCGTAGCCACCATCTTGCAACACAAAGACTCCTATCAAAAATATCTTGCCAAGATAACTCCATCGAACCGGCTGTATGTCAAAAGTTTATTTCATATTTTCATGGATAAATTTCTCAGAATCGATGGCTTTGGTTTAATGGGTTCTTTTTATGACGTATTATATAGACCAGCATGGCAATCGACTCTAGAGCCATAATCGACCTAAATAGGCACAATCAGTCAGGTTTTGAGCAAAGGTAAGGAATCTTGTCTTCATATAGCCAAACAAAAAAAGAGCTTATAAAAAATCCCAAGATCTGGTTGATCACTGGTGTTGCGGGTTTTATTGGCTCTAATTTGCTAGAAGCCTTACTGCAGCTTGGTCAAACCGTTATCGGGATCGACAATTTTTCAAACGGTCATGTACAAAACCTAACGGCCGTAAAAAATACTGCAGGAAAGCATTGGTCAAACTTTACCTTCCATGAAGCTGATATTCGCAATCTGGATGACTGCTTGGAAGGCTGCAAAAATGTAAACTATGTATTGCATCAGGCTGCTTTGGGTAGTATTCCCAGGTCTATTGCAAATCCTATTCTGACCAATGATTCTAATATCAACGGTTTCCTGAATATGCTCGTTGCATCAAAAGATTCTAAGATAAAGCGTTTTGTTTATGCTGCCTCATCTTCCACTTATGGTGATCATCCTGGTCTTCCGAAAGTTGAAGATATAATAGGCAAGCCACTCTCTCCTTACGCTATCACAAAGTATGTGAATGAGCTTTATGCAGAAGTATTTAGTAGCATCTATGGAATGGAGACCATAGGATTAAGGTACTTTAATGTTTTTGGCCCCAAGCAATCCCCTAGTGGAGCCTATGCTGCTGTAATACCCAAATGGATAAATTCTCTCTTGTCAGGTGTACCCTGCTCCATAAACGGAGACGGTAGTACCTCACGTGATTTTTGTTATATTGAAAATGTAGTCCAAGCAAATATCTTAGCTGCCACCTCTACGCATGCGAATGCTGTCAATCAAGTTTACAACATAGCATATGGCGGCGGTACCTCACTTAATGAATTGTTTGCTTTTCTCGTCAAAGCTATCATCGACAAAGGTATAAGTGTAATAGAAAAAAATCCTATTTATCAGGATTTCCGTACCGGAGATGTCTTACATTCTTTAGCCGATATATCCAAAGCTCAGAAATATCTGGACTACAACCCTAGTCATAATGCTCAAGAAGGCCTAAAAGAAACTGTAAAATGGTTTATCGAAAATTAAAACCAATAGGAGTGCAAGTTGTACATTGATCAAATGGGCCGTGAAGAGTTAGAACATTGGCATCAAATACTTTGTGAAAGGCATGAGGTATTTAGAGCAAGCTCGTTAAGTCTAGACTTAACCAGAGGCAAACCTTCTGCTGGGCAACTTGATTTGTCTAATATTCTAGATGGGGCCATAAAGGGCAGCTATATTACAAGTGAAGGCATAGACTCTAGAAACTATGGGCATTTAGCAGGCCTGCCAGAAATGCGCTCACTAGGGGCCGAGTTGCTTGGTGTCACAAAAAATGAAGTCATTGTGGGAGGTAGTAGCAGCCTTAGCATGATGTATCTTGCAATGCTTTTTGCATGGCAATTTGGTGTTAGCGACAAAGGTTCCAGTTGGCGCAATCAAGGTAAAGTTAAGTTTCTATGTCCTGTTCCTGGATACGATCGACATTTCTCTATTTGCGAAGAATTCGGTATAGAGATGATCAGCGTTTCTATGGATGAAAATGGCCCAGACATGGATCAAGTGGAAGCTCTTATCGCAAATGACAAAAGCATCAAAGGTATATGGTGTGTTCCTAAATACTCTAATCCTACCGGTTGTATTTACAGTCAAAGCACCATCAAGAGGCTGGCAAAACTAGGCAGCATTAGCTCACCCGACTTTAGAATATTTTACGATAACGCCTATGTTGTTCACGACTTATCAGAAGACGGGATAGATTTACCAAAAATAATGGACTACTCCAGGGAATACAACACCCAGAATAATGTATTGCAATTTACCTCTACATCAAAGATAACTTTTGCAGGCTCAGGTGTTTCTTTTTTGGCAGCATCAGAAGAAAATCTGAGCATCATCCAAAAACACTTAAGTATTTTTTGTATTGGCCCAGATAAGGTTAACCAGCTAAGGCATTTAAACTTCATACAAGACCGTAGTGCTCTTAAGCTCCACATGAAAAAACACGCAAAACTACTGCAGCCAAAATTTTCTTCTGTTCTAGAGCATCTAAAAAATCACTTTAAGGACTCTGATCTAGCACAATGGACCACGCCAAAAGGAGGTTACTTTATTTCTTTTGATACTCGTCCTGGTCTCGCTGACTCAGTGATAAAACTTGCCTCAGAAGCGGGTGTAAAGTTAACCCCTGCGGGGGCTACATTTCCTTATGGGTTAGATCCTGACAACAAAAATATTCGACTAGCCCCGTCTTTTCCATCTCTGGATGACATAGATAGCGCAATGGAAGTATTCTGCAATTCAGTAAAACTAGTTTCGATCAAACAAAAGATAGGCTTGCAAAGAAACTAAAAAACTAAAAGGCAGTACGACTATCAGGATTTTGGCTTTGGCGCAGCTCCTGGATATGGAAATTGTGCAATATTGCTACCCTTTTTGGCATCAGTGATCTTGCAAGTCCCTTCTTTCTCAACCTCATCAATACGTATAACTGAGTGCATAGGAATAAAACTACGCTTGATTGAAGAAAATTCACTTTTAAGTTTTTCTTCTGCTGGATCAACGATCATTTGGCTGCGCTCGCCAAAAACAAATTCCTCGACCTCTAAGAAGCCCCAAAGATCACTTTGATACACTTGTTTTGCATACATCTCATATACTTCACCCTGATTTAAAAAAATCACTTTATAGATCGCATTTAAAGACATACTTTTGGCCTGAAGCTGAGTTAATCATTAGTTTGAAAAAACTAAATTATTATACCACAAATTATCAAATATTTATCAACTTGAGTTATCAGAGGATAGGTTTTATCTGGGACTGAGACTATAATGTGGGGCTAACAAACTAAAATTATACGCTTTAAACCGAACCAGCATATGAAAAAAAATAGCGCCAAAAAACTTCATATCGTCACGCATGGGTGCCAAATGAATGAGTATGATTCGGCCAGAATGCGTGATCTTCTGGGTGACAGCCACCAAATGGTAACAACCGAAAATCCAGACGAGGCTGACGTTTTGCTTTTGAATACCTGCTCTATTAGAGAAAAGGCGCAAGACAAAGTATATCATCAGCTTGGACGTTGGAAAAAATTAAAAGAAAAAAACCCCAACCTAATAATTGGCGTAGGCGGCTGCGTTGCCAGCCAAGAAGGCAAAGCAATTGCCCAACGGGCTCCCTTTGTAGATCTAATTTTTGGACCTCAAACACTGCATCGTTTGCCAGAAATGCTGGATGAAAAAAAGGCGCATGCTACGCCTACTATTGTAGACATCAGCTTTCCTGAGATTGAAAAATTTGATCGCTTACCACAACCAGATGCCGAAGGGGTTTCTGCTTTTGTGTCCATCATGGAGGGTTGCTCAAAATACTGCACATTTTGTGTGGTGCCTTACACTAGAGGGGAAGAAATAAGCCGTCCTGTGGCTGATGTATTGGCAGAAATAACCCACTTGGCCAGCCAGAAAGTAAGGGAAGTTAACCTGTTAGGACAAAATGTTAATGCCTATAGGGGCGAAATGCCAAATAACAATTTATGTGATCTTGCTGAGCTCATTACTTATGTTGCAAAAATTGATGGCATTGATCGTATTCGTTACACAACGTCACATCCTGTGGAATTCTCTGAAAGTTTAATTGCAGTTTATGCAGAAGTACCTGAATTGGTAAGTCATCTACACCTCCCTGTTCAAAGTGGTTCTGACCGGATCCTTTCAGCTATGAAACGAGGCCATACCGCACTTGAATATAAATCTAAGATTCGAAAAATTCGAAAAATTCGTCCTGACATTAGTATTTCATCTGATTTTATTGTGGGCTTTCCAGGTGAAACAGAGGCTGATTTTGAGCAAACTATGCATCTTATCCATGAAATAGGCTTTGATCAGAGTTTTAGCTTTACATATAGCCGACGACCGGGCACACCTGCTGCGGAGCTTCCGGACGAGACCCCAGAAAAAATAAAAAAACAAAGACTTAAAATTTTACAAGACCGAATTAACCAGAATGTTATGGTTATAAGTGAAAAGATGGTTGGTAAAATAGTGGCTATCTTAGTTACCGGAATTTCAAAAAAAGACCCCGGACAATTGCAGGGTCGCACAGAAAATAATCGTGTGGTAAATTTCACCTCTAATAATCAAAATCTTATCGGTAACTTTGTACAGGTAGCGATAATGAAAGCTTTCCGTAACTCGCTTCTCGGAAAAGTGGTCACAGAAGACGCTCTTTAAAAGAGGCGTAAAAGTGAACCGACTATAAGATAATTGCTGTCTATTATAATTTATACACAAAAATCATGTTGAAATGCTTGTGTTAAGCTACACAAATAATATGCTGTTAACCATGGAAAAATGGGGTGATCTATTGGGAAACTCAGAGGCACAATCTGTTGTTCTCTCTATTAGAGTTGAGCCAAACGATACTAAACGATTAGCCTCTCTTTGCGGGCAGTTTAATGAGCATCTTCGACAAATTGAGAAGCGATTAAGCATCAATATTCACAATCGTGGTAATATTTTTACACTTCATGGAAACAGTCAGGCCACAGATACTGCAAGTAAAATTATTACGATGCTTTACCAGAATAGAACCTTAACGCCAGACCAGATTCATCTGGCTATACAGTCATTTAGACTCGAGCATTCTACGGATACATCAATTAATACCATGCTCAATTCAGCTACTGATAATATAGAAAATTTTCCAGTAATACGCACAAAAACAGGTACGGTAAGACCACACGGCACTAATCAGCAACAATACATTCAGGCAATCAAAACGCATGCTATTAATTTTGGCATAGGTCCGGCTGGTACAGGAAAAACTTATCTTGCTGTAGCATGCGCGGTCGAGTCATTATTAAAAAATGAGGCAGAAAGAATTTTACTGGTTCGTCCGGCAGTCGAGGCTGGGGAAAAATTAGGTTTTCTGCCTGGAGACATTAGCCAAAAAATAGACCCTTATTTGCGGCCATTATATGATGCTTTATATGAAATGCTTGGGGTAGAAACAGTAGCAAAATTAATTGATCATAATGTTATTGAGGTTGCTCCTCTTGCCTTCATGCGTGGACGGACTCTTAAGAATGCATATATTATTTTAGATGAAAGTCAAAATACTACCCGCGAACAAATGAAAATGTTTTTGACTCGTATAGGTTTTAACGCTACTGCTATCATCACTGGTGATGCGTCTCAGATTGATCTACCCAGGAAAGATCAATCAGGACTTCTTCATGCTTACGATGTACTAAAGGATGTCGAAGGTATAAGCTTCTCTCTTTTCGAATCTAAAGATACAATTCGACATCCTTTAGTAACCAAGATTGTTGACGCATATGAGGCACATGCACAAGAGAGGCCATAACACAATTAGATGCATACAAGATCAGGGTGGGTGGAAGACATCATGATAATTGATATGTGCATAGAAAATGTCTCTCGCTGTAAAAATATTCCAGATGAAAGTGCGATTCATCAATGGGTGGCGACAGCACTATCTGGGCATAAGCACCCGATGGAGCTTAATATTCGCATCATTGATGAGGATGAGAGCGCTGCATTAAATCATCAGTATCGAAAAAAAAACAACCCAACTAATGTATTATCGTTTCCAGCAAATTTACCAGAATCTCTAAAATTACCCCTACTTGGAGACTTGGCCGTCTGTGCGCAAGTTATTGAGCGTGAAGCCAGGGAACAAAATAAGGCTCTCTATGCGCACTGGGCGCACATTATAATACATGGTAGTTTGCATCTTATTGGCTTTGACCATGAAGATGATGCAGAGGCTGAAAAAATGGAGCTTCTAGAAACACAACTACTTGTCAGCCTTAACTTTCTGCCACCTTATGAATAAATATTCAGAGATTTAGATAGCCCATGACAGATGACAATTCGAGCAGCCCACAGAGCATATCCTGGCAAAAAAAGTTAGCCAACATGTTTTCTTCGGGGCCTCAATCCAAAAAAGATTTTACAGACTTGTTAAATTCAGCTCGTGCAAACAACATCATTGATCATGATGCCCTAGAAATTATCGAGAGAGCTCTGAATGTTTGCGATAAACAGGTTCGTGAAATCATGGTACCTCGCTCACAAATGGCCGTAATACCTCAGCATCTTGAATTAAACGACACTCTTAAGCTTGTGATAGAAAACAGGCACTCACGGTATCCCGTGCTGGATGAAACGGCCGACCATATAATCGGTATTCTCCTGGCAAAAGAACTATTGCCACTTCTGCTCGAGGGGCAAGATGCCTTCAACATAAAAAATATAATCCGACCTGCAGCTATTGTTCCAGAAAGCAAACGTCTCAATATACTTTTAAAGGAGTTCCGAGAGCAACGCTACCACATGGCAATTGTAGTAGATGAATATGGCGGCATTGCTGGGTTAATCACTATTGAAGACATCCTAGAAGAAATTGTAGGTGAAATCCAAGATGAAACCGATGAAACTGAACAAGCAATGATTACCCCTCGCGGGCAGGCGGGCTATTTTATTCAGGCATTGACCCTTATTGAGGACTTTAACGAATACTTTAATGCCGATGTGAGCGCTGACGAATTTGACACTATCGGAGGCATCATTGTTCAGGCATTCGGTCGAATGCCGAAAGTGGGTGAAAATATCGACATAGGCATCTTTAAATTTAGAATATCTGAAGGAAACGATCGGCAAATAAAGTTACTAGAAATGGAAGTCGTGCCCAAAAACACTTCTGCTTAAAAGCTACACTATCAACTAAGCCTAAACCCGCAAGGAGAGCTTAGCGCACCAGGAAACTATCAATCTTGAACTCTTCTTCAAGCAAATATAACATCAAAGTCTACCTCTTATTATTTCTATTTGGGGCTCTTTTACCCCTCTCTATGGCTCCTTTTGATGTCTGGCCAGCAGGAATTTTATCCATAGCTGGTTTTTCAATATTTGTCTGCGGATACTCAGAGAGAGCAGCCTCTTTCAAATTGATTTTTATACGAAGTCTCAGCTATGGTCTAGGGCTTTATTCTATCGGGGCATCTTGGATTTTTGTAAGCATACATAACTACGGTCAAGCTAACATCGGGCTGTCCTTATTGATTATAACCTCTTTTATAATTTTGTTATCCCTCTTGCTTGCGATTCCCTTTGCTCAGTGCAGAAAAGCGATACATACATCCAGCATCTCCTGTAACACACCTTACACTCTGGTTATAACTGTATTGCTTATATTTCCCAGCCTTTGGACACTATGCGAATGGTTGCGAGGCTGGGCATTCACCGGATTCCCATGGCTTTATCTAGGCTACGCTCACACTGATTCATGGATATCTGGATGGGCCCCAATTACTGGAGTATTAGGATTAAGCTGGATAACTGCTTTCTGTGGTGGACTGATAGGTCTTGCTTTTAGATTAAGGCTACAACTTATAGCCAAAAGCACTCAAATTCAAAGTGTCTTCATATCGCTAACTGGCGCACTAGCACTAACTTCTTTTTTTTGGCTTGGGGGTCTTTACCTGCAATCAGTCAAGTGGACCGAGCCATCAGATAAAATTATTTCCATAGGCTTGATGCAGCCAGCCATTTCTTTATGGAACTCGTGGGATTCAAGCCAATTAGACAAAATTCTTTTTCAATACTTTGAAGATACGGAAAGTCTTCTAGGTAACGATTTAGTGGTATGGCCAGAAGCTGCTATTCCCAGCTTCCGACATGAGGTGACAGATTACTTAAATTCTATTGCAAAAAAGGCAACTAATACAAACACTACTTTAATTATAGGCCTTCCTACAGCGTCGCACCCTAAGGATAACCTAGATACCAAAAATGAAGCTTACTATTACAATTCAGCGCTAGCTGTAGGGCAAGGCACTGGGATCTACCATAAACAACATTTGGTGCCTTTTGGTGAATATGTCCCTTTCGAAAAATGGTTGCGCGGAATCATTAGATTTTTTGATTTACCTATGTCGGTATTTAGCTCAGGTCCTCCAAACCAAAAAAATATTATTGTAGGCAACGATGTGATTATTAGCACATCCATTTGTTATGAAATTGCCTATTCAGAACTAGTCAGGAAATCTGCAGAAAATGCCAACCTACTTTTGACTATGAGTAATGATAGTTGGTTTGGGGACACAATAGGACCAAAACAGCATTTCCAAATTGCTCGAATGCGAGCCATAGAAAATAGAAAGCCGCTCATTCGAGCAACAAATAACGGAATAAGTGGACTAATAAACGCTGATGGAAAGATAGCTGCCACTATTCCATCATTTTATCGAGATACTCTTGAAGGCACTCTACAACCGACGAATGGCCTTACTCCCTTTGGAAGGCTTGGATCCAATCCAATAATTTTTATATCTTTTTTGTTGATTGCGCTGGGGTTAGCCAAAGCGGCTATAGCTAAAAAAATGTCCATCTAAAGCCTGTTACAGGTAATATTAAAAAATAAATTATTCTTACCAATAAGCAAATCTGTCTGGGTCTAGAGCAGCCTTTAGCCTATAATTAGTAACTTTATACGTCACAGATAAATCAATGATAAGCTTCAACTTGGTCAAAAAAATCAATGCAAGAACAATACCACCCTGAAGAAATCGAAACTGCTGCCCAGAAGTTCTGGGCAGAAACTCGCGCTTTCGAAGTGAAAGAAGATCTTAGTAGAGAAAAATACTACTGTCTTGCAATGTTCCCTTACCCCAGCGGCAAACTTCATATGGGGCATGTGCGGAACTATACTATTGCAGATGTCATCTCTCGCTATCAAAGAATGCTAGGTAAAAATGTTCTGCAACCTATGGGTTGGGATGCATTTGGATTGCCTGCAGAAAATGCAGCTATCAAGCACCACACAGCTCCAGCAAAATGGACCTATGAAAATATTCGATACATGAAAACCCAGCTCAAGAGGCTTGGTTTTGGGTACGACTGGTCTCGAGAAATGTCTACCTGTGATCCCAGTTACTATAAATGGGAGCAATGGTTTTTCACACAACTTTATAAAAAAGGGTTAGTTTACAAAAAAACTGCGGCTGTTAATTGGTGTCCTGAAGACCAGACAGTGCTAGCTAACGAACAGGTAGTTAACGGTTGCTGCTGGCGCTGCGATTCAGTAGTAGAGCGAAAAAATATACCACAATGGTTTATTAAAATTACTGCGTATGCAGAAGAATTATTAGAGAGCCTGGAAACACTTACCAACTGGCCTGAACAAGTTCGCATAATGCAGAAAAACTGGATTGGGAAAAGTCGCGGCGTTGAATTCACCTTTAAATTAAATCAAGCTATCAGTAGCATTGATAATTTCTCTGTGTATACCACTCGCCCTGATACATTGATGGGTGTTACCTATACCTGTATTGCAGCAGAGCATCCTATTGCTGTAGCCCTCTCAAAAAATAATCCAAAATTATTAAAATTTATTCAAGATTGCAAAGAACAACCTGTTTCTGAAGCAGGCATGGCAACAATGAAAAAAATGGGGGTGCCCTCGGGACTTGAGGCTATCCATCCTCTTACTGGAGAAAAAATACCCGTATGGATCGCAAACTATGTACTAATGGAGTACGGAACTGGTGCAATTATGGCAGTTCCAGCTCACGATGAACGCGATTTTGAATTTGCTAATAATTACCATCTGCCCATTAAGCAAGTCTTTCAACATGTCGCCGTATCCACAGAAGAATTACGCCGAAAAAATTCAGCTGCCGACAACAAATACGCTGCCTACTACTTTAGTAAAAGCCGCTGGGAAAAATGGTACGCATCCAAATCACCGGATGAAGTTGTATCTATAAATTCTGGGGAGTTTGATAATCTAGGCCCCGAAGAAGCTTTTAATGCTATAGCAAAGAAACTAGAGCAACTTCGGTGCGGAAAGATAAAGACCCACTACAGGCTTCGCGATTGGGGAGTATCTCGTCAGCGATACTGGGGGTCCCCAATCCCCATCTTCAATCTTCCTAATGGCGGAGAAATTCCCGTTCCTATCGATCGTCTGCCGGTGTTGCTACCAGAAGAAGTAGAGATGGATGGGATCAGGTCACCTATTAAGGCTGATCTTGATTGGAAAAAAACCACTCTAGACGGTCATCCGGTTGAGCATGAGACCGACACTTTTGATACATTTATGGAATCAAGCTGGTATTACGCTCGGTACACCTGCCCTAATTACTCAGAAGGAATGATTGACAGTGTCGCTGCAAACTATTGGTTACCAGTGGACCAATACATAGGAGGCATCGAACACGCTATTTTACATCTGCTGTATGCGCGTTTTTTCCACAAACTAATGCGCGATGAAGGGCTACTAACCTCTGATGAGCCCTTTGTTAGGCTTCTCTGCCAAGGGATGGTATTAAAAGATGGGGCGAAGATGTCTAAATCAAAAGGTAATACAGTGGACCCTCAAAGTCTAATAGAACAGTATGGTGCCGATACAGTAAGATTATTCACAATGTTTGCCGCACCTCCTGAGCAATCATTAGAGTGGAATGATAGCGCCGTTGAAGGCGCGCACCGTTTTCTTCGAAAGCTATGGAAAACAGTGCACAGTCATCTTGCTACGGGAGACGAAATCGCATCTATTCCTGCTCACCTAGATCAGAAGCAACAGGATCTAAGACGGAAAACGCATACTACCATCATTAAAGTAAGCAATGACTTTGGAAACCGTCAAACATTTAACACCGCTATTGCAGCCGTGATGGAGCTATTGAATGATATAGGAAAAATGGCTACCAGAAACACTGCGGCTGGACTGGCTGTCGAACGGGAAGCATTGGAAACTATTGTGTTAGTGTTGTCGCCAATTGCACCCCATATATGTGCTCAGCTCTGGAATGAACTAGGTCATAGAAATAACTTGCTCGATATGAAATGGCCTGTTGCAGACGAATTAACATTAACAAAAAATATTCTTCAGATTGCTGTGCAAGTAAACGGTAAATTGCGAGCTCAAATTGATGTGCCATCTGAAGCAACTGTTGAGGCCATAGAAAATATGGCTAGGCAGCATGGAAATGTTCGGCGCTTCACTGAGGGACTATCGATCCAAAAAATAATAGTGGTCCCTAATAAATTAGTTAATATTGTTGCCACTTAAATGTAGTCCGCTGATAAATAAACATACTTTATAGTTGGGGTCCTTAGCCAAGACCCTTTTTTTAAAAAGAAAGGAGCTACAATGAAAAAATTAATCTCCGTTATTGTCTCAGGTTTTCTTGCATCCCTAATAATTACTGGCTGCGGCTGGCATCTAAGAAGCAGTAGCGATACTGCAGCTTTAGCTACTATCAATCAAATTCATATAGATGGAGATCAAAAAAGTCAGCTTTATCATTTTGTTTCCAGATCTCTGGAATCTAGCAATGTCACCATTACAGAGAACCCCAAAGAAGCTGAAATTACTGTCAGGCTAATAAACCAAAGGTCCACTAGTCGTTCGGCAAGCGTGAATTCTTCTACAAGAGTATCTGAACTACACATAACCGAACTAGTTGACGTGCAAATTGTAACCGCTGACGGTAAGGTATTGTTGCCAAAAACAACTCTCAGTAGAGAAAAATTCTTTAATTACAACGAAGCTAACGCATCAACAAATACTGAGGAACAAAAAATATTGAAGCGTGAAATGATGACTGATTTGGCTCGTAAAATAATAAACCTCTTAAACTCAATGCTTAAAGGGACAAGTCATTATGCGCCTGAAGGCTGAGCAACTTAGTGCACATTTAGCCTCGAAAGGCCTATCTTCCCTATACATCATTAGCGGAGATGAACCACTCTTGGTTCAAGAATCTGCTGATATTATTCGCACAGAAGCAAAATTACATGGTTACAACGAACGAAAGTTATTTCATGTAGGCAGCAAATTTGACTGGAACAGTGTTCTAATCGAAGCCAGCAATATTTCGCTTTTTTCGGAAAAGAAATTGCTAGAAATTCGTATCATTTCAGGCAAGCCTGGAGACAAGGGATCCAAGACACTTCAGGAACATTTAACAAAAATTAACACAGACACTCTAACGCTTATTATCACACCAAAACTAGACAACTCATCAACCAAGAGCAAATGGTTTACTGCCATAGAAAATCAGGGTGTTTCTGTACAAATATGGCCAATTTCCACACCCCAATTACCACAATGGCTAAACCAGAGGCTGAATCAATCTGGCATCAGGGCCAACCAAGAAGCAATAGGCGTGCTTGCTGACAGAGTTGAAGGTAACTTGCTTTCGGCAATCCAAGAAATAGAAAAACTTAAGCTGCTGGCACCAAAGGAAGAGCTCACTGGAAAGGCTATGTCTGATATTGTCGTTGATAGCTCACGATTTAATGTGTTTGTGCTGTTAGACAAGATTATGGGGAGTGAAGCGAAAAAAGCCTGCCACATCCTTCAAGGTCTTCGCAGCGAAGGTACTGATGCCACTATTATTCTTTGGGCAATCACTCGAGATTTGCGAATTCTAATTAAGGGAAGCGAAGCTGTTTATTCAGGTGAGAGTATTGACTCAGTGCTTCAAAAACTAGGGGTCTGGGAAAGCCGCAAGCCCCTCATAAAAAAAGCTATTAGCCAAATCCCTGTTGAGAGACTACGACAAATGTTAAAGTTATCAGGAGCCATTGATCGTGCGATCAAGGGTATGAGATCAGGGTCTCCATGGGATGACCTTACTACACTGGTACTTGTTCTTTGTGGCATTCAATCATTTAATTCTAGAAGTCTGAGACTGACTATCCAATAAGTAAAAAATTTTTCCGAAAAAAATAATTACGCCAAAAATTCCATTTTTCAGCTTTCACCACATCATCTTTTCATTAAGCATTCATCCAGCTCTTGAAGACGCATCAGTGTTCCAGCATCTCGCCACACCCCAGTATATATCTCACCTTTTATGCGGCCAGAGGCCATGCTCTCACGCAACACATCACGTAAGGGAAATTTTTCGATAGGCGAGGTGTGTACGGTAAATATTTTTGGCCTCAGGATAGATATCCCACTGTAGGTGTAGGTGTTATTTCTAGCGTTTGGTATGCTGACTATACTATCAGCTGTTAGTATAAAATCTCCATCCATATGATGAGATGCATTTGGGACCAAGATTAAATGAGCATCAATTTCCGATGGTAATACTTTTTCGGCTAAATTTTTCAATGAAAAATCAGTCCAGACATCAGCGTTAACAAGCAAGAATGGTTCACTTCCTAGCAGCGAAAGAGCCCTACAAATACCTCCTCCTGTTTCAAGCGGCTTGTGCTCTCTTGACCATTGAACATTGACCCCGAAAGCAGACCCATTACCAATAAATGATTCTATCTTGTCACCCAACCAAGAGGTATTTATTACCACATCCCTTACCCCAGCTGATGCTAGATTCTCAATATGATATTGAATTAATGGCTTCCCTCCCGCCTTAACCAATGCCTTAGGAGTTATGTCAGTAAGAGGGCGTAATCTCTCTCCGCGCCCTGCAGCAAGAATCATTGCTTTCATTTTCAATCTCCTGAATTATTTGTTACTGGAATGTCTCCAGTTGTCTCTAAAGATTGAAACCAAGGCTGTCGAGATGCTTCTGAAAGCACATGTCGCTCAAACCAAAGTGTAAAGTTTTTTAGTTCTGGGTATGGTTTTAATTGCTCCAAGATATAGCGAATCACAAGCGGTAAGTCATCAAGATAGCGGGGCTTACCATCTCTTAAGTGAAGTCTAGAAAAAATACCAAGCACTTTAATATGTCGCTGCAAGCCCATCAGATCAAACCATCTAATCACCTGATTATCAGAAGTTTTTGGAGCAATGCCGGCATCTATAGCCTGCTGGTAGCAGCCTAATGCTCGTTGCACAGCATACTCTTTAGGCAACCGTATATAACAATCTCTGAATAAGGAAACTATGTCATAGGTTATAGGTCCTATCACTGCATCCTGAAAATCAATGACGCCAATAGAACCATCGGGCAACTGCATCAAATTACGCGAATGAAAATCGCGATGTACCACCACCTGAGGCTGCTCTAATGCGCTCTCTGCAATAACCGAGAAAGCATCGTCAAACAATCTTAAATCAGCAGGGCTAAGCTCAATATTAAGCAATTTTTTGACAAACCATTCAGTAAAAACAGTCATTTCTTTAAGCAATTCTTGTCGGCCATATTCTGGAAATATTGTCTTATTTTTAGAAAGTTTTTGAATTTTTATGAGCTCTATTTCAGCAGAATCATAGAGCTGGCTTTGATTCTTTCCAGCCAACAGAGGCAACAATAAATGATCGCCAAGATCTTCAAGTAGCAAAAATCCTGACTGGTAATCTACCGCATAAATTAATGGCGAATGAAGGTCTCCCTCTCGAAAACAAAGAGATACATTGACAAAATTAAAGTTATTTTCAAGCAATGGTGGCGCTAATACAGCTATTAGGGATGGACTAGAATTAATCCTAAAATATTGCCTAAAACCCGCATCGCCATTAAGTGGGTCAAGAAATATTGGCTTACTCAAAACAACATCTCGAGGCAAATATCTCTTAACCCAGTCTCGTAAATAAAATAAATTTGTCATATTTGTCATTCAATTAAAAAAAAGACTACAGATTCTACCTCAAACTCTCGCATGATGCTTCAGAATGAGTAGAATGTAGGATCGGCATACTAATGACAGCTTTTATTTATAAAATACGGATAACCATGATACTAAAAAGTGCGAGTTACATCTGTGTAAAGTTCGATAGAGCGCTCTGTTCATTATATCCGCAGACAACACTAGTCTTCTTTGGCATGATGCTGGCATGCAGTCTCTCATTGGCAGAAACAAGTAATACTTACTTGCAGTGGGAGTGTGATACAGGACAAAATGATGAATGGGTGTGTGGACAACAATCGGTAGCCGGAAAATCATATCCAAGACCAGTCAAAACTGGAGCTTTTGATGTCTTTCGTGGCGAGGAAAAGCAAACTGAATTAGTGCCGAAAGTAAAAATAGCTAAGAATTCCGACTGGGTAGATGAAGAAAATCTTTCCACAAATCAGCTAGTGGCCAGGTCGTCTGGTTGCTGTGGTGCCTATATAGAGCCGGAGCGCAACTATCCGGATTCAGACCTAAAACCTGAAAATGCATCATTAAGAGTGGCCTCCACATCTACAGAATTAATTCAAGATAATGTTGCCTACCTCAAAGGTAACGTGCATCTAACACAAGGATACCGCCAAGCACGCAGTGATGCTGCTACACTCAATCAAGATAATCGTACGGTCGACATGGAGGGCCATATAGAGCTTCGGGAACCAGGCCTTCTGCTCAAAGGTGATACCGCACATGTGAATATGGACTCATTAGATATAGAAATAAGTAATGCCTCCTACCTACTTCATGAATCTGGAGCTCGCGGCTCAGCTAGTGCACTCAAGCGCCCAGGTGGGGATATTTTTTATATCGATAATGGCACTTACACCACATGCGAGCCAGGCAGTAACGCTTGGCGACTGATCAGCTCGAAACTTCAAATTAATCCTGGAACAGGAATTGCTACAGCTAAGCATGTACGTCTAGAAATAAAAGATATTCCCGTCATATATGTGCCATGGGTTCGATTTTCGATCGATGACAGAAGAACCAGCGGTCTTTTATTTCCTACCTGGGAAAGAAGTGAAGAAAATGGGTTAGACTTCTCGCAACCAATATATCTTAATCTGGCTCCCAATTATGACGCTACATTTACTCCTCGCTATGTGCAGGAAAGAGGAGCTATGGCCGAACTCGAAATGAGACACCTGTCTGGATTATCTGAAACTATCCTTAGTGGTGCATTTTTAGCTAGCGATGATGGCGGAGATGACAATGATGAAATACTCAATGCAGTTACAGGGAAACGAGAGAACGAAGGTGAGAATCGGTGGCTAGCAGATATACGGCATAGAGGAGATTTCGGCCATCTCAGATCTGCTCTTAGCTATACAAGGGTAAGCGACGAAGACTACTTTCAAGATCTTGGCATAACAACACTTCAGGTCAATAGCCAATCATACCTTCGCCAGCACGGCAATCTGGATTTCTCTATCAAAAACTGGGATATCTCAATTGAAGGGTCTGGATATCAAACACTTATTAAAGACGGGGCTGATCAATACGAGTTATTGCCCAGAATTCAAGCCAACAAAAACTTTAGCGTCGGTAATTTTGATTTTGACCTAAAGAACCAGTATAGCGACTACGCTCATAACGATAGCGCCAAAACTACTGGACGCAGGCTTAACTTAGCTTATGCGGCAAGCTGGAATAAATGGTGGAACTGGGGATACCTTCGCCCTACTATCAAAGTAAAGCATATGACATATGACCTTGATTCTTCAGTTTCCGGGCAGAATGACGATCGTCCTTCAGTCACGGTGCCTATAGGGATTATAGACACTGGAATATACTTAGAACGAAAAACCACTTGGCTTAATGGGTACACGCATACATTTGAGCCGAGACTCTACATAGTCTATGCCAAAAAAGAAAACCAAGACGATCTTCCATTGTTTGATACAACATTATCAACTTTTCAATACAGCTCACTATTTAGAGATGAACAATTTATCGGCGGAGATCGCGTGACTGACTCGAAACAAGTTTCTGTTGGACTTACTACACGGCTCATTGATGACGATGCTGGCATTGAAAGAATGCGCGCAAGTATTGGTCAAATATTTTATCTAGATGATCGAACTGTATCCATAAATTCACCCATAAGCAAAGAAACGCGAAGGGATGAATCTCCTTACGCTGCAGAATTTGAAATGAGCCTTGGGGACAACTGGAAAGCCTTTGCTGATGTCCAATATGACTCAGATGACAAGGAACTAGATCGGGCAAGCACTAGCTTGCGCTATAATGGAGGCGACAATAAGCTCCTTAACGTCAGCTATCGTTTCAATAATCAAACTCCGGTCACACTTAATGGCAAAGAATACAAAAACGATATTGAGCAAAGTGATTTTTCTACTGCATTGCCAATAACAAGAAATTTAAGCATTGTGGGTCGCTATAACTATGATGTTACTAACAGTAGAATCCTAGAAACTTTTTTTGGATTTCAGTACGAGAGCTGCTGTGTACGCCTAAATCTGCTTGCCCGAAAGTGGATTGATAGAGACGATAATATCGCATTACCAATGGATGATTTAGAGGAAGACACAGGTATATTCCTTTCATTCCAAATCAAAGGCATTGCAGGCTTTGGATCCAAAATGGACTCTATGGTAGCAGATGGCATACATGGCTATGAAACACCAAAATAATTAATTCATGAAGACACAACAATGACCAAAAAAAATATCTTTTTTAAGTATTTGTGTGGCGCAATACTAGCGGTCTCATTTGCTCCATTGGTAACCGCAAAAGAAATTCTTTTAGATGAAGTTATCGCATCAATAAATGATGAAGTGATTATGAGTAGCGAACTAGAAGGCAGGGTACATGAAGTTCTTGATCGAATAAAAGAAAGTGGCCAAGCAGTTCCGCCCCAAGATGAAGTTATAGCGGCGACTTTAGAGCGCTTGATTATTGAGCGCATCCAGCTACTTAAGGCAAAGCAAGCCGGGGTAAGATTTAGTGATGCGGAAGTAAATCAAGCCATAAACGAAGCAGCTAAACGGCAAAATAAAACTATGCAGGACCTTCTCGATGAAGGACAGCAATCAGGTGTAATGCCTGCAGATTTTCGCCAAAGAGTAAGGGAGCAAATGCTCATAGGTCGAGTTCAGGAGGGTCACCTTAACAAGCGCATATCTATTAGCGAACAAGCGGTCGACAACTTTCTCAATACCGAACAGGGGCGTTCATGGGCGACACCTGATCTCCAAATTGGACATATTTTACTACCTGTAGCTTCCGAATCATCAAATGAAGAGGTAGCTAAAATTCAGGAGGAGATCTTGAATATTTATTTTCAAATCAAGAACGGCGAAGATTTTAAGAGTCTTGCTATTGCCAAATCTAAAGGAAATAAAGCTTCCCAAGGCGGGGATCTGGGTTGGAAAAAAACTTCTCAATTGCCTGATATATTCGTTTCGGCAACTGAAAACCTATCTCCAGGGCAAACTAGCGAACCCATACGTAGTGCTGCTGGATTTCATCTACTAAAACTATACAACCGAAGAGGTCTAGCCTCATCAAATCTTGTGCAACAGCACAATGTCAGGCATATATTGCTAGTGCCAAATGAAATCCGAGACGATACAGAAACTCTAGGACTAGCCAATAAACTTCGTACTAAAATATTAAATGGTGGGAACTTTGATGACGTTGCTAAAGTCCACTCCGAAGATATTGGTACAGCAATGTCTGGAGGAAGTCTAGGTTGGTCAGTTCCTGGTAAATTTGCAGTTGAGTTTGAGAAAACAATGAATGCACTTAATATAGATGAAGTCAGCGAAGTCATTAAAACTCAATTTGGATGGCATATCTTACAGGTCACCGATCGCCGCGATCAAGATTTCAGTGATGAAGTAAAGCGCTCTCAAGCCAGAGACACTCTAAAACAAAAAAGATTTCAAGAGGAGCTAGAGGTCTGGCTTGCAGAAATTAGAGCTGAGGCTTTTGTAGACATTAAACTGTGATAAGAATAGCCGTAACCCCAGGTGAACCTTCTGGCATAGGGCCAGATTTACTTATACAGCTCATCCAGCAACCGCTTGATTTTGAGTTGGTAGCTTATGCCGACCCAAATCTACTAGAATCGAGAGCCAAGCAATTAAATCTACCTCTTAAGCTTCGTACGGCAATTCCAGATCATCCTAAATCACTCAAAGGCGGAGAGATTGCAATACATCCCATCTTTTTAGACTCCAAAGTAGTGCCAGGCGTCCTCAACCCAGATAACTCGAAATACGTGCTAAATACACTTTCACAGGCATTGATTGCATGCCAAAATAACTATTGTCATGCAATGGTTACCGCGCCTGTTCACAAGGGTGTAATTAATGCTGCTGGATTCAGTTTCACTGGCCATACAGAATTTTTAGCAGACAAAAGTTCCACTAAAAAAGTAGTTATGATGCTTGCTACCGAGGGTCTCATGGTGGCTCTTGCAACAACACATCTGCCTCTCTCTGATGTGCCAAAAGCCATTACACATAACCTATTAAAAGAGACTATTTATATTCTTAATAGCGAATTAAAACAAAAATTTGGCATTGAGTGCCCCAAAATATTGGTTTGCGGTCTCAATCCTCATGCAGGAGAAGGTGGTTACTTGGGAATGGAAGAAATAAATGTCATTACGCCTTGTTTGGATCAGCTACGAAATCAAGGATTTTGTCTTGAGGGCCCACTCCCTGCGGATACTTTGTTTACGCCGAAATATTTAAAGAATTGTGACGTAGTATTGGCAATGTACCATGACCAAGGGTTGCCAGTGCTCAAATATAAAGGATTTGGCAACGCAGTTAACATCACGCTAGGACTGCCGATTATACGCACATCTGTTGACCACGGTACAGCTCTTGATTTAGCTGGAACCGGCAAAGGAAACAAGGGAAGCCTAGTTGCCGCCATTGAATATGCTAGAAGAATGATCATGCGCAACCAATGAAATACTCCCATAAAACAAACGGGCATCAGGCACGTAAGCGTTTCGGTCAGAATTTCTTGGTTGATCAGGATGTTATCGAGCTAATAGTTGAGGCCGTCAAGCCAGAAAAAAATGACAACTTGATAGAGATAGGAGCCGGGCAAGGCGCTATAACAGGTCCGTTGTTAGCGCAATGCCCTGGGCTCAACATCATCGAATTGGATCGGGATTTGATCCTCGTTCTTAAGAACAAGTTCCAGGAGTATGTTAATCTTGAAATCCACCAAGGAGATGCGTTAAAAGTAAATTTTCGAAAATTTTATACTGATGGGCGCCCACTACGAATTGTCGGCAATCTACCATACAACATCACCACGCCGCTCCTATTTCATTTGCTAGACTTCAATGAATATATTTCTGATATGTATTTTATGCTTCAGAAAGAAGTGGTGGATAGACTTAGTTCATTGCCTGGACAAAAAAGTTATGGCAGGCTAAGCGTAATGATTCAGTACTATTGTAAAGTACACCCCTTGTTTTTAGTTCCGCCTTCTGCTTTTAATCCAATACCTAAAGTCGATTCAGCCATGGTACTTTTGCAGCCATACTCAAGTCCACCATATAAGGCAACTGATCTATCTCTCCTATCTGAATTAGTAAGAACATGCTTTCAGCAACGTCGAAAAACTATACGAAATTCGTTAAAATTAATTCTTCCTGACAGTGATCTCAGGCAACTTGATATTGATTTAACTCTTCGCCCAGAAAATCTCAGCGTTGAGCAATTTGTACGGCTTAGCAACCAAATGAGTTTCTTGTTATGACCGATATCATTGTGAATGTTATCCCCCGTTATTCTTCTGAATATTCAGATCCAGCGAATAAAGAATTTTCTTTTATATATCATGTTAGCATTAAAAATAATGGTAGCCGCTCGGTACAGCTGATTAGCCGGCATTGGGTTATCACCGATGGAGATGCGCAGGCTAAAGAAGTTAAAGGTCCTGGCGTTGTAGGAGAACAACCAACTATTGGTCCGGGGGAAGTATACCAATATACAAGCAGCGTCACACTGAACACTCAAGTTGGCACTATGGAGGGGTGTTACCAAATGTCCTGTAACTCAGAAATAGAATTCGATGTCTCTATTCCGGTATTTCTGCTGTCTGTGCCAGGAGCCGTGCATTGAGCACCTACGCCGTGGGCGATATTCAGGGATGCCTTGAGCCGCTGATATCTTTACTAGAAGAGGTATCATTTGATCCAGATAAAGACTTTTTGTGGTCTGTGGGCGACATAGTGAACAGAGGTCCCTCCTCTCTTGAAACACTTCGATTTTGCTACAAACTAGGTAGCAGTTTTAGAATGGTATTAGGCAATCACGACTTGCACTTACTTGCCACGGCTTACGGGTCAAGAAAAATTAGTTCTGACGATACATTCCAAGAAATACTTGATGCTCCCGATAAAAAAGAGCTCCTGTATTGGCTTCAACAGCAGCCAATACTGATCAATGAAAAGGATTACATTTTAGTTCATGCAGGCATACCTCCTCAATGGTCCCTAGAAAAAGCTATGCAGTTAGCGGAAGAGCTGAGCGCTGTTTTACGCTGTGACACTAAATCAGGTGAATTTTTTAACGCCATGTATGGCGACCAGCCGAACATTTGGGATGATAAGCTAACCGGGGGGAGACGATGGAGAGTTATCGCTAATTACTTTACACGAATGCGTTTTTGTACTTCATTAGGGCAGCTCCATCTTGCATCTAAGAACACCACTGAAATTCCACCAGAGGGATTTTTGCCTTGGTTCCAGCACGAAAAAGAGTTGCCAAAAAATGCTAAGATTATCTTTGGACACTGGGCTGGCCTGGAAGGGCGCATCGAAAAAGAAAATATTTTTCCTCTAGATACTGGATATGTCTGGGGTGGGCGCATGCGATTAATGGACATCGACACAAAAGAATTTTTCCATCGTAATCATACATCAGTGAAGCTTTAGACCCCTTGAACAGAAATAGCCTCACCTTCATGGACCAAGTATAAGGATATGCCCCTATAATGATCAGACGTGCATCCAAGTTTTTTGCTCATATCATGGAGCGGTGGCTACCTGATGCATTCGTTATTGCTATCATAATAACTTTTATAGTTTTAATTATCGGTGTACTTGCCCAAGGCTACTCGCCTACACATATGGTTCGATTATGGGGTGACGGGGTGTGGGATCTTTTAATATTTTCTATGCAGGTAACTATTACTCTATTCACTGGAAGTGTTCTAGCGCAAACAGAAGCGGTAAGGGGGGGGTTAAAAAAAATCGCCTCCATAGCTAAAACTCCAGAGCAAGCAATTGTATTGATGACCATGATTGCTTTGATTTGCTGCTGGATTAGCTGGGGCTTCGGGTTGATTGCCAGCGCATTAATGGCGCGCCAAATTGCTCTACAGGTACCAGGAGTACACTATCCCCTTCTGGTTGCCTCGGCTTACTCTGGCATGCTTGTCTGGCATGCAGGGCTATCAGCCTCTATACCATTAAAAATTGCCGCAACTGATGGCGATGAATTAAGCGCTCTATTAAAAGGAAATACTATTCCTTTGTCCGAGACAATTTTTAGCTGGGAATCTCTAACGATATGCCTCATTCTTTTTATCACGCTGCCCTTAGTCAACAGAATGATGGTACCTCCACCGACAGAAACTATTGCAATAAAGCCTCACAAGATAAACATCTCAGACCAAGAGATAAAGATTAGTACTCCTGCTCATTATGCCGAAAACCACCGACTGCCCATTTTATTGCTAGGATTGCTCGGCACATACTATTTAGTAGACTATATTATGCATGCTGGCGTTATTGGTCTAAATACCATTAACTTTATTTTTCTGGTAGCAGGACTTTTGCTTCACCAATCATCATCATCCTATCTGACTGCGCTTAGCGAGGCAGTGAAAGGGCTCTGCGGGATTGTACTTCAATTCCCTTTGTATGCTGGAATTATGGGTATGATGGTAGGTTCTGGATTAGCCGCATCCATTTCAGTGTGGTTCGTCAGCATCTCAAATGCTGATAATTTTACACTGCTAACCTTCCTTAGTGCTGGTCTGGTGAATATTTTCGTGCCCTCAGGTGGAGGACAGTGGGCCATCCAGGCCCCCATTGTAATTCCTGCAGCGCAATCATTAGGTGTTCCGCTGCATCAGGCCGCTATGGCTGTAGCCTTTGGCGATGCATGGACTAACATGATTCAACCGCTATGGGCTCTTCCATTGCTAGGTATCGCAAGGCTCAAGATCAAGGATATAATGGGCTATTGCACGGTGACATTAATCTGGTCAGGATTCGTGTTTGCACTCAGTATGATATTCTTATTTTAGAATAACTTTTTGTTAGAGTAATGTTCAGATATGAAAAAATATTTGTATTATTTTTGTATATTAACCCCGATTTTCTCTATAAATGCAGGCATGATCACTTTGCTCAACAAGGAGGATGGCCACACAAATTGGCAACATCTAGCCAACTGGTCCGGCGGAATCTTCATCATTCTTTTATCAATTACCGCTGTAATGCTTTTTGTTAGCCGAAGGCAGGCCCATCAATCGAATAGGGCCCTCAAGGAAATCCGGAATCAACTTGAGCAGCGCGTATTGGAAAGAACTGCTACCCTAGATCAATACAATCAATTATTAAAAGACTCAAATAGACTTCTAGAGGGCGAAATAACACAGCATAAAACAACAACAGAGCGACTTCGTTCGTCGGAGTCATATATAGCTGATATTTTAAGCTCCATGCCCCTCATGCTAATAAGCTTAGATCAACATGGCAAAATAACCCGATGGAATCAAAAAACTGAATCTATTACCGGGATTAGCTCTGCGCAAGCCTTGGGCAAGGATCTTTGGCACACTTATCCAGCCATAACTATTACCCCAGCACAAATTATCCATGCTCAAACTCAAAATCAAGCCACAACAATCAAGCATAGTCAGCGAGGGCAGTATCACTTCGACATAACTATTTACCCACTTAGAGGGCAAGAAGAAACCGGCGTAGTTATTCTGATAGATGACGTGACGAAGAACATTCTTGCTGCAAATATGCTTATACAGAGAGATAAGATATCTTCTATGGGTGAGCTAGCTTCAACCATGGCGCACGATATCAGTTTCCCTCTACAGTGCATATTGGAAGATTTAAACAAAGGACTGTCCAGTATAGAAAAACTAGATTTATTAAAAAATAAAGATGGGACAGGAGTGAAATCACTACTCTTGAATGCCAACCAGCGAGGCCAACAAGTTATGGCTATTATTGACAATCTTGTAGATTTTTCTATTAGCCAGGGAGGCAAAAAACAACTCGGTGCCATCCCTTCTATCATTAATAATACTCTTGATTTAGCTCGCAAGATAATCACTTCTCCCTCTGGTCTCAAATTTTGTGACATTAAAGTTGAAATTGATTACGAAGAAAATCTTCCCCAAATACCTTTTTTTTCCTCAGAGATGAAACAGGTAATACTGAGCCTATTTCGTCATGCTTGTTATGCAATCAGTGAGGCCATGCCTAAAAAATCAGAACCTTTGATAAAGATTAAAGTTATGGAGTGCTATGAAGCGCTATGGGTCAAGATACAACATAATGGCTTGGGTGTTAGCAAGGAAGAACAGCAATTTATTTTTGAACCTTTCTTTACCAACCAACCAACAAGCTGTAACTATGACTCAACAAAACGCCTATCTTTCTCATATTTTATTATTACAGAGCAACACAAAGGTCAGTTAGCGATAACTTCTGATTTAGATGTGGGAACCACCTTCCACATACAACTCCCGCTGTCACGGTCAGTTCCTTAAAATTCCATCAAATAAGGCTGAGTCCAAGAAAAAATAGGCAACTACTAAAAAGCCGGATATTACTCCGGCTTTTTAGTAGTTAAAAAAATTTATACAAAAAAATTAACTATCTTCTGCTTCTGCATTAATTTCTATAGCTTTAACCTCTGGTCGATTCATTAGCCCAACATAAGCCATTGGTGCTGCGTCACCTGATCGGAAGCCACACTTTAAAATACTAATATAGCCCCCAGGGCGATCTTGGTATCTAGGGCCCAATTCAGAAAATAATTTTCCTACAGCGGCTTTATCTTGAAGACGACTAAATGCCAATCTCCGATTAGCTACACTATCCACTTTAGCTAAAGTAATTAAGGGCTCGGCGATCTTACGCAGCTCTTTTGCTTTCGGCAAAGTAGTTTTTATTAATTCGTGCTCAACTAGAGACGTGACCATATTACGGAACATGACTCTACGATGTGCACCTGTGCGGCCTAATTTTCGACCACTCTTGCGATGACGCATGATTCTATTTCCTTAAAAAATTTTGCTGTCTCAGCAATAAACTCTTAAATTCCGAACTTGCTTAAGCTGGAAATGATAAAAAACTAAACTACTTCAGTTTCTGTACGTATACTCGCTGGCGGCCAATTATCAAGACGAAGACCTAAAGATAAGCCTCTAGAAGCCAACACATCTTTAATTTCTGTTAGAGATTTTTTGCCCAAATTTGGGGTTTTCAGCAAGTCAACTTCCGCACGTTGAACTAAATCACCAATATAATAAATATTTTCAGCCTTTAGGCAATTTGCAGAACGTACTGTTAGCTCCAGATCATCAACTGGGCGCAAGAGAACAGGGTCAACCAGGTCCTCCTCTTTCTCTGGCAACGCAGCACTTTCACTCTGCAGATCGACGAAAACAGCCAGTTGTTGCTGCAAGATAGTTGCGGCGCGGCGAATAGACTCTTCTGGATCGATTGTTCCATCAGTTTCTATATCTAACACTAATTTATCTAAATCAGTGCGTTGCTCAACACGGGCACTCTCGACCACATAAGAAACACGCTTAATGGGTGTAAAAGTAGCGTCCAACTGCAGTCGACCTATAGCACGATTTTCATCAGAGGCGTCTATGCGGAGATTAGAAGGCTGGTAACCTCTTCCTTTTACCACATGAAGCTTCATGTTAAGCTTTGCGTTGGCTGCTGTAATATTTGCAATCACATACTCAGGATTGGTAATCTCGCATGTGCTGTCAATAGTTATATCCCCGGCAGTAACAACACCTTTACCTTTCTTGGTAAGAGTCAAGGTTACTTCATCTTTTTCATGTAGAATAATAGCTACGCCTTTAAGATTAAGCAAAATTTCAATTACGTCCTCTTGCACACCCTCCAGACTACTATACTCATGTAATACGCCATCTATTTCTACCTCAACTATAGCTGCTCCAGCCATTGAAGATAACAAAATTCGGCGCAAAGCATTCCCTAAAGTGTGCCCAAAACCGCGCTCAAGCGGCTCAAGAACTACCCTAGATCGAGTAGAGCTTAACTCAGTTACATCGATAGTACGTGGTGTCAAAAATTCATTTACTGATGTATGCATATCCCTAACTGCCTCTTATCGATTAATTGGCTTTTAAATCTTAAAAATTTTATTTAGAGTAAAGCTCTACAATAAGGTTCTCATTGATTTCAGACGCAAGTTCAGCACGATCTGGATAGCGCTTAAATGTCCCAATCATCTTGCTTGAATCTACTTCAATCCAATCAACAGCACTTCGCTGTCCAGAAATTTGTAGTGCTGCTTGTATGCGTAATTGTTTTTTTGATTTCTCGCGAATACTTACAACATCACTTTCATTCACTCGATATGAAGCAATGTTAACCTTTATTCCATTCACTAGAATTGCATTGTGAGCAACCAATTGACGTGATTCAGAGCGTGTTGAACCAAACCCCATGCGATACACAACATTATCTAAACGCTGCTCAAGAAGTCTCAGCAAGGTCTCGCCTGTTGCCCCTTTTATGACGGCTGCTTCTTTATAGTAGTTACGGAACTGCTTTTCAAGAACCCCATACGTACGTTTCACCTTCTGCTTTTCACGCAACTGAACACCATAATCAGAAAGGCGTCCGCGGCGAGCGCCATGTTGCCCAGGAACACTATCTGCATGGCATTTAGACTCCAAGGGTCGTATTCCACTTTTCAGAAATAGATCTGTGCCTTCGCGGCGAGAAAGCTTACATGTCGGTCCTAAATATCTTGCCATCTGTTTACTACCCTCTTTATACGCGACGTTTTTTCGGCGGACGACATCCGTTGTGTGGAATAGGCGTGACGTCAGTAATATTAGTAATTTTATACCCTGCATTATTGAGAGCGCGCACAGCAGACTCGCGACCTGGACCTGGACCTTTAACCTCTACATCAAGGTTTTTTAACCCATACTCTTGGGCCGCCTCGCCGGCACGCTCAGCTGCAACCTGGGCAGCAAATGGAGTGCTTTTTCGAGATCCCCTAAATCCAGAACCACCAGAGGTGGCCCAACTTAAAGTATTACCTTGGCGATCTGTAATAGTCACAATAGTGTTGTTAAAGGAGGCGTGAATATGTGCCACGCCATCAACTACTGTCTTTTTTACTTTCTTTCGCGTGGGTTTTTTGTCGGACTTTGCCATACGTATCTTTTCCTATCGCTTAATGGGCTTGCGCGGCCCTTTTCGGGTTCGCGCATTAGTTTTGGTGCGTTGCCCGCGTAAAGGCAAGCCACGACGATGGCGAAGACCGCGATAACAACCAAGATCCATCAACCGTTTAATGTTCATGCTGACTTCACGACGCAAATCGCCTTCAACGGTCTGTTCAGCAACAGCAAGCCGAACAGCATCAATTTGCACTTCGCTTAAATCAGATATTTTTATATTTTCAGCAATACCCGCACGAGCGCAAATTGCTTTAGCAGTACTACGACCTACCCCAAAAACATAAGTGAGGGAAATCACTGCATGCTTGCTATCAGGTATGTTGACACCGGCAATACGGGCCATCTGTTCACTCCACTTTAATATTTGTTTGCAATCCTACTATCTAAAATAACTCCCGCAACAGGAGTAGCCCAAAAGGCGAAAGAGAATAGCTTTGCTTGTAGTAAAAATCAATAACTCTATTCAATTAACCCTGACGTTGTTTGTGACGGGGTTCAGTACTGCAGATAACACGCAAAACACTTTTTCGCTTAACTACCTTGCAGTTACGGCACATTTTTTTTACAGATGCGCGTACTTTCATAATAAATCCTCTATTCTAGTTAGCGGCTTCGCCCGCCATATCCTTTAAGGTTAGACTTCTTCATCAAAGAAGAGTATTGGTGCGACATCAAATGTGACTGCACTTGAGACATAAAATCCATTGTTACCACCACTGCGATAAGCAGCGAAGTGCCACCGAGATAAAAAGGAACATTGAAATACACATTTAAAAATTGCGGCAAAAGGCACACTGCCGTCATATAAAGGCCTCCGACCAAGGTTAATCTTGTCATCACACCGTCTATATATTTTGCAGTTTGCTCTCCGGGTCTTATCCCTGGCAAAAAAGCATTACCTCGCTTTAAGTTATCTGACATTTCACGAGGGTTAAACATTAGTGCTGAATAGAAGAAGCAGAAGAAAATAATCAACCCGGCAAACATTATAATGTGCAAAGGTTGTCCTGGGCCGATAAAAAGCGCTACCTCTTGAAGCCAGTCTGCTGAGCCGGCGCCCTGACCAAACCATTGGGCAATAGATGCAGGAAATAACAGCAGGCTGCTAGCAAAAATTGCTGGAATAACACCCGCCATGTTTACTTTTAGTGGAAGATGGCTTGCCTGAGCTGGCCCTCGGCCTGGTTGACGTTGGGCATAATTAACTGTTATACGTCGCTGGCCACGCTCAATAAATACAACAAAGTAAACGACTGCAATCGCCAGAATTCCAACTAGCAATAAAGCTAAGATATGGAGGTCGCCTTGACGTGATGACTCAAGCGCTTGTCCAATAGCCGCAGGAATGCCTGCAACAATACCTGCAAAAATAAGCATTGATATACCGTTACCGATCCCTCTTTCGGTAATCTGTTCTCCTAGCCACATTAAAAATACAGCACCAGTAACCAGGGAAATGACTGCGATAAAATGGAAACTAAAATCTACCGCATAAGACAAGCCTTGGCCCGCCAACCCTACAGACATGCCGATTGCCTGAAGTGTAGCCAATAGAACTGTTCCGTAGCGAGTATACTGATTTATCGTGCGACGCCCAGAATCACCCTCTTTCTTAAGTTGCTCAAGCGAAGGAACCACTGCTGACATTAGCTGCATAATAATTGAGGCAGATATATATGGCATAATTCCTAAGGCTAAAATACTCATACGCTCCAGCGCGCCACCAGAAAACATGTTGAACATTCCAACAATTGTTCCCTGATTTTGCCCAAATAATTCAGACAAACGGTCAGGATCAATACCAGGCACTGGTATATGAGTGCCAATGCGATAAATAACAAGGGCTATAAACAAAAAACGCAAACGAGCCCAAAGCTCGCCTAAGCCTTTTGAATCACCTTGTTTTTGTATGCCAGCTTTCGTCATTAAACTCTACTCTTCTACCTTGCCACCGGCAGCTTCAATTGCAACCTTGGCTCCCTTGGTCACACGAAGACCTTTAAGGGTAACAGCCTTGGAAAGCTCGCCAGAAAGAAATACTTTTGCTCGAGTAATGTGGCTATTAATTAATCCTGCTGCACGCAGAGATTGAATGTCAACAATATCGCCATCTATTTGGTTTAGTTCGCTCAAACGAATTTCAGATGTCACGCGCGATATGCGAGATGTGAAGCCGTACTTAGGCAGGCGTTTTTGCAAAGGCATTTGACCGCCCTCGAAACCCGGACGAACACTTCCGCCTGAGCGGGATTTTTGGCCTTTATGTCCGCGTCCAGCAGTTTTTCCTAAGCCGCTGCCTATGCCTCGACCGACACGCTTAGCTTCTTTGATTCTCCCTGGTGCGGGACTTAGCGTATTAAGACGCATACTATTCCCCTTCAACCTTAACTAAATAGTGGACTTTGTTGATCATGCCGCGTATTGAAGGTGTGTCTTCCAACTCAACGGTATGCCTAATACGGCGTAAACCCAGCCCAGCAATAGATGCTTTATGCGATGCTGATCGGCCATTGGTACTACGCACCTGGGTAACTTTAATTTTTATAGTCTTTGTCATGGTGATAATTAACCTTAATTCAGAATTTCTTCAACAGTCTTGCCGCGTTTAGCTGCAACTGTAGTAGGAGAACTCATGCATTGCAGCGCTTTAAAAGTAGCTCGAACAACATTAACTGGATTGGTGGAACCATAACATTTAGCTAAAACATTATGCACTCCAGCAATCTCAAGAACTGCACGCATAGCACCTCCAGCAATTACCCCAGTACCATCTGAGGCAGGCTGCATATAAACTTTTGCAGCTCCATGATTTGCTTTTATTGCATATTGTATAGTTGTACCGTTTAAATCAATATTAATCATATTGCGTCGAGCTGCTTCCATGGCTTTCTGAATCGCCATAGGCACTTCACGTGCTTTTCCTCGGCCAAATCCTACTTTGCCATTGCCATCACCCACAACAGTAAGTGCTGTAAAACCGAAAATACGCCCACCTTTAACAGTCTTGGCAACTCGATTTACCTGAACAAGCTTTTCTTGAAAGCCTTCGTCAGACGCTTC
Source organism: uncultured Porticoccus sp. (assembly GCA_963925605.1). Lineage (GTDB taxonomy): Bacteria > Pseudomonadota > Gammaproteobacteria > Pseudomonadales > Porticoccaceae > Porticoccus. The sequence continues at coordinate 97,617 of CAWURY010000006.1, forward strand.
GTTTCCTTTTTGATTTCTTGACATATCGCTAAAACCTTTAGAATTTAAGACCAGCTTCACGTGCAGCATCGGCAAGAGCTTTAACACGGCCATGGTATTTATATCCACTGCGGTCAAACGCTACCACAGAGATACCCGCTTCTTTTGCGCGTTCCGCCACCAAAAGTCCTACACCCTTAGCTGCATCAACGTTTCCAGTGCTGCCGCTACGCAAAGCAACGTCTAAAGTAGAAGCTGAAGCCAGCACATGCCCACCATCTGGCGAAATAACTTGGGCATAAATATGCCTGGGCGTCCTGTTGACGCACAGCCTGTTAACCCCCAGGTCGCTAATTTTGCTACGAGTACGTTTCGCTCGACGCATACGTGATTCTTTTTTATTGCTCATGTTCCTAACCTACTTTTTCTTGGCTTCTTTACGATGCACTTGCTCATCAGCATAACGTACACCTTTACCCTTATAGGGCTCTGGGGGCCTAAAGGCACGAATCTTTGCCGCCACCAAACCAAGCAACTGCTTATTTGCTGACGTAAGGACGATTTCTGTTTGGCTTGGAGTCTCAGCTGTAACACCATCAGGTAAAGCAAACTCAACAGGGTGAGAAAAACCTAATGACAGGTTAAGCTTATTATTTTGAAGCTGAGCACGATAACCAACTCCAACTAGTTGTAATTTCTTCTGGAAACCTTGGCTAACTCCGACAACCATATTGCTCACCAAAGAACGTGTTGTTCCAGCCATAGCATCAGCATCTTTACTCTCGTCTTTTGGAGCGAATGTTAGGACGCTATCTGCCTGTTTAATTTCAACAGCGGCATGTATAGGCATAGACAAAGCAGTTTTAGAGCCTTTTACAAAAATTTCATCGGCGTTGATTTGGACTTCAACACCAGATGGTATATTTACAGGATTATTTGCAATTCTAGACATTTCTATTATCTCTTAGAATACTGTACAGAGGACTTCACCACCGATACCAGCAGCGCGAGCAGCACGATCAGTCATTACCCCTTTACTTGTAGACACAATAGCCACTCCCAAACCACCACGAATAGAGGGTAGCTCAGAGACACCGCAGTATCTCCGTAGGCCAGGTCGACTATAACGATCTATTTCCCCTATAACGGGCTTGCCTTCAAAATATTTCAACTCTATTAAAAGTTGAGGTTTGACGGCTTCTTCAACACCAAAACCTTTAATGTACCCTTCATTTTTTAGCACTTCTGCAACTGCTGACTTAAGTGCAGAAGAAGGCATAGAAACAATTTTCTTTTCTGCCATCTGCGCATTACGTATGCGAGTCAGCATATCTGCTATTGGGTCTTGCATGCTCATCAGTTCAATTCCTCAATTCGAGACACTTTTTTACCAGCTAGCCTTAACTAGACCAGGTACATCACCACGCATCGCAGCCTCACGTAGCTTCATGCGACACAAACCAAATTTACTATAAACACCATGAGGTCTACCTGTTTGACGGCAGCGGTTTCTCTGACGGCTAGGGCTGGCATTGCGAGGTAATTTCTGCAAGCTAACTTGTGCTTCCCAGCGCTCTTCATCAGAAAGCTGAAAATTAACGACAGCGATTTTTAATGCTTGTCGTTTCCCGGCAAACTTTTTTACAATTTTTGCACGCTTCTTTTCACGCTCAATCATTGACATTTTAGCCATTTTAACCTCAATCCTTCAGTGGAAAGTTGAAAGCGCGCAAAAGAGCCCGTCCTTCATCATTATTGCGAGCGCTGGTAGTTATGGTAATGTCCATGCCGCGCATTACATCTACTTTATCAAACTCTATCTCAGGGAAAATAATTTGCTCAGTCACACCCATAGAAAAATTTCCGTGGCCATCAAAAGATTTGGGGCTAAATCCACGAAAATCTCTTATACGGGGAATAGCAATAGAAATTAGGCGTTCCAAAAATTCATACATGCGCTCACTGCGAAGAGTTACTTTGCAGCCTATCGGCCAACCTTCACGAACTTTAAAACCAGCAATGGATTTTCGAGCTAAACAAACTACAGGTTTTTGCCCTGCAATTAAAGCCATCTCAGCTACCGCACTTTCCAACACTTTCTTGTCGCTTAATGCTTCACCTACACCCATATTAAGGGTGATCTTAGTGATCTTAGGGACTTCCATTATATTGGCCAAGCCAAGATCTTTTTTTAGCTTGCCAGCAATTTCATTTTTATATACTTCGTTCAGCCTTGCCATGTCATTTTCCGATCTAATTTAAACGCCAACGGCTTCGCCGCTAGATTTGAAGACACGAATTTTTTTATTGTCTTCAAGAATTTTAAAGCCTACCCGATCAGCTTTCGCTGAGATCGGATTAAAAATAGCTACATTAGAAGCTTGGATAGCTGCTTCTTTTTCTATAATACCGCCAGCAATATTCTTCTGCGGATTAGGTTTTTGGTGTTTTTTTATAATATTAATACCAGAAACTATTAGGCGGCCATCAGCTTGGACTTTTAGCACCGCTCCACGCTTCCCTTTATCTTTTCCGGCAGTAACGATTATTTCATCATCACGCTTAATTTTAGACATAATCTTTTCCTCTTCCCCGGCTAAAGCACTTCAGGCGCAAGGGAAATAATTTTCATAAAACGCTCAGTTCTTAATTCTCTGGTCACAGGACCAAAAATTCTTGTTCCTATAGGTGCCAATTGGGCATTCAGCAAAACTGCTGCGTTATCGTCAAATTTAATCACACTACCATCTGATCGACGAGTGCCTTTTCTCGTTCTCACAACTACTGCACTCATCACTTGGCCTTTTTTAACCTTACCACGAGGGATGGCTTCTTTAACGGTAATTTTAATAATATCGCCGATACGCGCATAACGTCTGTGAGAGCCACCTAAAACTTTAATACACATCACGCGGCGTGCACCGCTATTGTCTGCCACATCCAGATAACTTTCTGTTTGAATCATCCTATGTCTCCTAACCAGTTATTGCTGGCTATCAACTAAATCTCAGCACCACGCTCGTCGATTTTAACCAGAGCCCAAGATTTGGTCTTGGACATAGGTCTCGTTTCTATAATTGTTACAACATCACCAATACGGCATTCGTTTTTTTCATCATGAGCATGAATTTTAGAAGACTTATTTAGAATCTTCCCATACAACGGATGTTTCACACGACGTTCAACTACAACCGTCACTGTTTTATCCATTTTGTCGCTGACCACACGACCTGACAAAGTACTAGATCTAGAAGCCACCTCAGTCATTTGAATTACCCGCTTTCTCATTTAATATTGTTGCAATACGCGCAATATCTTTGCGTGTATCTTTAATTTGATGGGTCTGACCTAGTTGCGAAGTTGCCAGCTGCATGCGCAATTTAAATTGGCGCTCCAATTGGACTTCTAACTCTGCGTTCAACTCATCAACAGATTTTTCTCTTAATTCGCTAGCTTTCATCACATCACCGATCTTATAACAAAGGTTGTTTGAATCGGCAATTTAGCCGCCGCTAAGGCAAATGCTTCTCTAGCTAACGCCTCAGAAACACCATCCATTTCATATAGCACCCTGCCAGGTTGAATCTGAGCAACCCAGTATTCCACGTTACCCTTACCTTTACCCATTCTAACTTCAAGAGGCTTATTGGTAATTGGCTTATCGGGAAAAACTCTAATCCAAATTTTACCGCCCCGCTTAATATGGCGGCTCATTGCACGACGCGCTGCTTCAATTTGACGCGCAGTGAGACGACCCCGGCCAACAGCCTTTAATCCAAACTCGCCGAAGCTTATTTTACTACCACGCAATGCAAGACCACGGTTACGACCGGTATGTTGCTTACGAAATTTTGTACGTTTTGGTTGCAACATTTCGCTTTACCCTTAACTCGCCATCTTAATTCTTATTTTAGTGGTTGATTTTTAGTAGGCACTTGCGCAGCCTTTTCAACCCCAAACACTTCACCCTTGAAAATCCAAACCTTGACACCAATAATACCGTAAGTAGTTGCAGCTTCAGCGGTATTGTAGTCAATGTCTGCTCGAAATGTATGCAGAGGCACACGACCTTCGCGGATCCACTCTGATCGAGCAATTTCTGCACCACCAAGACGACCACCCACCTGAATCTTTATACCTTTTGCTCCTTGACGCATAGCATTCTGAACAGCTCTTTTTGTAGCACGACGAAACATCACACGTCGCTCTAGTTGCTGAGCAACACTTTGTGCTACCAGCAATGCATCGAGATCAGGTTTACGCACTTCTTCAATGTTAACGTGCACCGGTACACCGACTATCACAGACAACTGATTACGTAAACGTTCGACACCTTCTCCTTTTTTCCCTATCACAATACCTGGACGGGCTGTATGGATAGTGATACGCGCACTTTGTGCGGGACGTTCTATATCAATCCGACTAATAGAAGCGCTAGGCAGCTCTTTTCTGAGAAATTCTCGCACAGAAAGATCTGAATTTAATTTATCTGCATAGTCTTTTTGACCTGCATACCAAACCGAGGTGTGTGTTTTAACAATCCCTAGACGCATACCATTTGGATGTACTTTCTGGCCCATTAAACGGTCCCCCCATCAGCAACTTTCACAGTAATGTGGCAGTGGCGTTTTAATATACGATCAGCTCTACCTTTTGCACGAGGACTAACACGTTTTAATGTCTTACCCGCATCAACGTAAATTGTTGACACAGAAAGCTCATCTACATCTGCACCTTCATTGTGCTCAGCATTAGCAATTGCAGAGAGCAGTATTTTTTTAATTATGTCGGCACCTTTCTTTTCACTAAAAGTTAGGACATCTAAAGCCGCCTCTACAGGCATTCCTCGTACCTGATCGGCAACAAGTCTAGCCTTTTGGGGCGATAATTTAGTACCACGTAATATAGCTGCTACTTCCACAGTCATTTACCTCTCAAGCTTTTTATCGCTTAGCTTTTTTGTCCGCAACGTGCCCACGAAAGGTGCGTGTTGGAGCGAATTCACCGAGTTTATGTCCAACCATCTCTTCGTTAATCATGACGGGCACATGTTGTCTACCGTTATGAACTGCAATGATTAAGCCCACCATATCGGGGCTAACCATTGAGCGACGAGACCAAGTTTTAATTGGACGCCTATCATTTTTTTCCTTTGCCTCATCAACCTTTTTTACTAAATGTAAGTCAAGGAATGGGCCTTTTTTGAGAGAGCGTGACACTATTGTTTCCTCATTCTCTGCTAATTATTTTTTAGTACGCCGACGAACAATCATATTGTCCGTGCGCTTGTTTTTACGTGTTTTGTAACCTTTGGTAGGCATACCCCAGGGAGACACAGGATGACGACCACCTGATGTGCGACCTTCACCGCCACCATGCGGATGATCAACCGGATTCATAACAACGCCACGAACAGTGGGCCTAACACCTCGCCAACGCGAAGCTCCGGCTTTACCTAGAGAGCGCAAGTTATGCTCACTGTTTGATACTTCACCTATAGTTGCACGACAAGCTACAGGAATTTTTCTCATCTCTCCACTACGAAGTCGAAGAGTTGCATACTGCCCTTCTCTCGCAATTAATTGTGCTGAAGTTCCAGCACTACGAGCAATTTGAGCACCTTTGCCTGGTTTCATTTCAACACAATGAACAATGCCACCTACCGGTATGTTAGCAAGAGGGAGGGTATTTCCCGCCTTAATTGCTGAACCAGCACCTGATTCAATTATGTCTCCAGCAGCTAAACCCTTGGGAGCGATTATATAACGACGCTCTCCATCTCTATAGCATACCAACGCTATATAGGGGGTTCTGTTTGGATCATATTCTAAGCGCTCAACTTTAGCCGGAATGCCATCTTTGTTTCGCTTAAAATCAATTAATCGGTAGTGCTGCTTATGTCCGCCACCAATATGACGAGTAGTAATTCTGCCATTGTTGTTGCGGCCACCGGATTTTGATTGACTCTCAAGCAAAGGAGCATGCGGGGCGCCTTTATGTAGGTCAGGGTTTACAACACTAACCACATGGCGACGGCCTGGGGATGTTGGTTTTCTCTTTATAACCGGCATGTCAACAACTCCCTTTTAATCTGCAGATGCAAAGTCAATTTCTTGACCCTGCTCTAAACGGATGTATGCTTTTTTCCAAGTAGAGCGTCTACCCAGACCATACTTGGTTTGCTTTGTCTTTCCTTTCATCACGGCAACAGAAACACCCAAAACCTTAACATCAAAAAGTTGTTCAACTGCTGACTTTATTTCAGGCTTTGTCGCATCTTTAACGACCTTAAATACCACTTGATTAGTAGATCCAACAGCAGAGGTAGCTTTTTCTGTAAAATGCGGCCCTAACAAGACTTTGAAAATGCGTCCTTGATTCATCCTAGCATCTCCTCAATTCTTTTAAGTGCAGGAACAGTCACTACTACTTTTTCAAAACGAATCAAACTAACAGGATCAATACCTATAGCATCGCTAACATCCACTTTGTGCAAATTTCTTGAAGATAGATAAAGGTTTTCGCTAACTTCTTCAGTTACGATCAATACATCCCTATCTAACTTGTATTCGCCTAATTTTTGAATTAGAGACTTAGTTTTTGGAGCCTCGAGGTCAAACTCCTTAACTATGATCAGGCGTTCTTGGCGGGCCAGTTCTGAAAAAATAGAACGCATTGCAGAACGGTACATCTTACGGTTTAGTTTTTGCGAATGATCTTGCGGTTGAGCAGCAAATGTTACGCCCCCAGAACGCCATATAGGGCTTCTAATAGTTCCGGCTCTAGCTCGACCAGAGCCTTTCTGTTTCCAGGGTTTGCGACCTCCGCCAGATACTGCCGCTCGATTTTTTTGAGCACGAGTACCTTGACGAGCACCTGCTAAGTAAGCAGTAACTGTCTGATGCACTAGATCTTCATTAAACTCTTTACCAAAAGTTAAGTCAGAAACTTCAATGGTTTCAGCTTTCCCTTTAATTTTTGAAATACTTAGTTCCATCAACGATCCCCTCAGCTCTTCTCAGCCGCACGAACGATCACATCGCTACCCGGCGCACCCGGTACCGCCCCTTTAATAAGAAGCAGGTTGCGCTCGATATCAATACGTATAATTTCTAGGTTTTGGGTGGTAACTTGCTCGTTACCCATATGACCCGACATCTTTTTACCCTTCCATACCCTACCAGGAGTCTGACATTGTCCAATAGAGCCATGAGCACGATGGGATAGCGAGTTACCATGAGTGGCATCCTGCATAGCAAAATTCCAGCGCTTAATAACGCCAGCATAGCCCTTTCCTTTTGAAATGCCTGTAACATCTACCTTCTGACCCACTGCAAACTGATCAACAGCAATACTTTCACCGACTTGAACCTCAACAGCTCCATTAGTCTTAAGCTCCCAAATACCACGTCCAGCCTCAACACCGGCTTTAGCAAAATGTCCAGCCTCTGATTTTCTGACACGCGAAGAGCGGCGAACACCAACAGTTACCTGCACAGCAGAATAACCATCTGTCTCATCGGTTTTAATTTGAGTGATACGATTAGGTTCAACTTCAACCACTGTAACAGGGATCGAGGCACCGCTATCATTGAAAACACGAGTCATACCGCTTTTGCGGCCGACAATACCAATAACCATCTGCATAACCTCATAGTGTACGGGGCTTTTACCCGCTATGGCCGCCCATTTCAGAGCGTTACACCCGCTCAGCGTTGGCTGAGCATGGGCTTATTTATTAAAAATATAATTTATATCTTATTGCCTGGTTTAACCCAGACTAATTTGAACCTCAACTCCAGCTGCCAAATCTAACTTCATCAGGGCATCTACTGTTTTCTCAGTCGGCTCTACGATATCAAGCAATCTTTTATGCGTACGAATTTCGTATTGATCACGCGCATCTTTATTTACATGCGGGGAAGTCAAAACAGTGAAGCGTTCCTTGCGAGTAGGCAAAGGAATCGGTCCGCGAATTTGCGCACCAGTGCGCTTAGCCGTTTCAACAATTTCTTGTGTCGAAGCATCAATCAACTTGTGATCAAATGCTTTAAGGCGAATACGTATACGCTGATCCTTCATGGAACCAAACTCCAACTATCTATCTAAAAAAAGAGCCTCGAGATTCTGCATATTCATCAGAACCCTGAAAAAAAGAGGCGAGATTCTAAGGCTGAGCACAATGCGTGTCAAGCATATTAGCTATCTTTTATTTTCTTTCCTTGATATTTAAGCAGAATGATTTTGTAACTCTAAGCATTTGAACTTAACTATCATGGGTGCGCAGTCTATACTCGAAAAAAAATAAATCCATGTTTATTATTGCTGCTGCAAAAAATAAAATTCGGCTTTAATTTATTCGTAAGCTAGTCAAATCTTAGCTAATTCGGACAGAATTATCTTTTTTCTTACTTAAATTGCAGTTTATTGCTAAATATTTATCAATAAACTAGAAAAATTCTTGTATAATCACGCGCATTTTTTAGCCCTTGTAACTTACTCGAGTATCGTAATGACTGACTTATCACACTACAGAAATATTGGTATTTTCGCCCACGTTGATGCGGGGAAGACAACTACGACTGAACGCATTCTAAAGCTTACCGGAAAAATTCATAAAACTGGCGAGGTGCATGACGGAGCAGCAACTACAGATTTTATGGCACAAGAACAGGAGCGAGGAATTACTATTCAGTCTGCCGCTACTACCTGTTTCTGGAAAGATTATCGCCTTAATATCATTGATACACCTGGTCACGTTGACTTCACAGTTGAAGTTTATCGCTCGCTTAAAGTATTAGATGGTGGAGTTGGTGTATTTTGCGGTTCGGGCGGAGTGGAACCACAATCTGAAACAAATTGGCGCTACGCGAATGATTCTGGAGTTGCCAGGATCATATTCATTAATAAATTAGACCGAACAGGCGCAGATTTTCTTCGCGTCGTGGGGCAAATTAAAAAAGTTTTAGGGGCAAATCCTCTGGTCATGACCCTCCCTATTGGTCGAGAAGATGAATTTAAAGGCGTTGTTGATATTATAACCCAAAAAGCTTACATATGGGACGAGTCTGGGCTTCCCGAAAACTTCAAAATAGAAGATGTGCCTAGCGATATGGTGGATCTTGTTGCTGAATACCGTGAGAAGTTAATCGAAACCGCTGTCGAGCAAGATGACGACCTAATGGAAAAATATCTTGAAGGTGAAGAAATTTCAATCGCAGACTTAAAGCGCTGTATCCGTAAAGGAACTATAGCATTGGATTTCTTTCCTACCGTATGTGGTTCGGCATTTAAGAACAAGGGTGTTCAATTGGTTTTGGATGCAGTAATTGACTATTTGCCATGCCCTACTGATGTCACTCCTCAGCCGCTTACAGATGAATTAGGCGAGCCAAATGGAGAGCTGGCTATTGTTTCTATCGAAGAGCCTTTCCGAGCATTAGCATTCAAAATTATGGACGATCGTTTCGGTGCCTTAACATTCATACGCATTTATTCAGGTGTTCTTCAAAAGGGTTCATCTATTCTGAATTCTTTTACAGGAAAATCCGAACGTATTGGCCGCATGGTTGAAATGCATGCAGATGAACGCAAGGAGCTGGAAGCTGCGCAGGCAGGCGATATTATTGCTCTCGTAGGGTTAAAAAATGTTAAGACAGGGCAAACTTTATGCGATCCCAAGCACCCATGCACGCTTGAGCCAATGATATTTCCAGAACCTGTAATCTCTATATCTGTTAAGCCTAAAGATAAGGGTGGCTCAGAAAAGATGGGTATTGCTATCGGAAAAATGGTTGCAGAAGACCCTACTTTTTGTGTTGAAACAGATGAAGACTCAGGAGAAACAATCCTTAAAGGTATGGGCGAACTACATTTAGATATTAAGGTAGACATACTCAAGCGCACCTACGGAGTTGATCTTGAGGTAGGTCAGCCACAAGTTGCATACCGAGAAACAATTACACAATCAATAGAAGATAGCTACACCCACAAAAAACAATCTGGTGGTTCAGGTCAATTCGGGAAAATTGACTACCGAATTAAGCCTGGAGAAGTAGCTTCTGGCTTCACATTCACATCCTCCGTGGTAGGCGGAAATGTGCCAAAAGAATTCTTTCCTGCTATTGAAAAAGGCTTCAGGGGCATGATGGAACAGGGACCGCTGGCAGGTTTTCCTGTCTTGGATGTCGAAATTGAGCTTTATGACGGCGGCTTCCATGCGGTCGACTCTTCAGCAATTGCATTTGAAATTGCTGCAAAAGGTGCATTTCGTCAATCCATGCCAAAAGCAAAACCACAGCTGCTCGAACCCATCATGAAAGTCGATGTCTTCAGCCCGGATGATCACGTGGGTGACGTCATTGGCGACCTTAACCGCCGTCGAGGAATGATAAAAGATCAAGAAAAAGGAGTCACAGGTGTCCGGATCAAAGCAGAGGTTCCATTAGCTGAGATGTTTGGATACATAGGCACTCTTCGTACAATGACATCAGGACGAGGTCAATTCTCAATGGAGTTTGCGCATTACTTGCCTTGCCCTAATAGTGTTTCTGAGAAAGTCATTCTTGAAACGAAAGAAAGAAAAGAAAAAGAGAATAAGGCTAGAAATTAATAACTGCCTTAAAAGAAGAATAAAAAAACCGCCTTCAATTGGGCGGTTTTTTTATTCTTACAGAAAACGCCTAAAATTGATTTTTAGCCATCACCTGATCAACAATATTCCTAGGCGCCTCGGAATATTTATCAAATTCCATTGTAAACGTCGCGCGCCCCTGTGTAGCAGAGCGAAGGTGGGTGGCGTAGCCAAACATCTCTCCAAGAGGGACCTCAGCGCTTATAACCTTACCCATAGGGCTATCATCCATGCCGTGAATGATACCCCGACGCCTGTTGAGATCACCAACAACATCTCCCATATTGGCTTCTGGAGTAATCACCTCAACTTTCATCGTCGGTTCAAGCAAAACTGCTCCGGCATCCTCGGCAAGCTTTTTAGTCGCCATAGAGGCCGCTATCTTAAAAGCGAGCTCATTCGAATCTACATCATGATAGGAGCCATCAAACAAGGTTGCCTTTAATCCAAGGAGGGGGTATCCCGCCAGCACTCCATTTTGCATTTGTTCGGTTATGCCTTTTTCGATGGCCGGAATGTATTCTTTCGGCACTGTTCCGCCAACTATTTCATTAACGAAATCTAACCCTTCTGCAGCAGAATCATCTGCTGGCTCAAATTTAATACAAACATGTCCGTATTGACCGCGACCACCAGATTGACGAATAAACTTGCTTTCTATATTCACAGTATTTTGAATTGCCTCACGGTAAGCGACTTGTGGTTTTCCTATATTGGCCTGAACACCGAACTCACGACGCATACGCTCCACTAGAATATCTAAATGCAGCTCACCCATACCAGATATAATTGTTTGCCCTGTTTCCACATCAATACTTACACGAAAAGAAGGATCTTCCTGGGCAAGCTTACCTAACGCAATGCCCATTTTTTCTTGATCTGGCTGAGATCTTGGCTCAACAGCCACAGAAATTACTGGCTCTGGAAAATCCATGCGTTCTAAAATAATTTGAAACTTCTCTTCACAAAGAGTATCGCCTGTAGCCACATCTTTCAAACCAATAGCAGCCGCTATGTCTCCGGCACGGACCTCACGTATATCCTCTCGGCTATTAGCGTGCATTTGAACCATTCTGCCTACACGTTCTCTTTTCATCTTTACAGAATTGTACACAGTGTCACCACTTTCAAGTTTTCCAGAATATACTCGGAAAAAAGTTAGAGTGCCTACAAAAGGATCAGTGGCAACTTTGAAAGCTAGAGCGGAAAAAGGTGCACTATCATCTACCTCAAAAGCACCTACAGTACCTTCATTTCCAGGAATAATATCAATAGGCTTAACATCAAGAGGGGAAGGTAAATACTCAATCACTGCATCCAAAACTGCCTGAACACCTTTATTTTTAAATGCAGATCCTGCAAAAACAGGGAAAATTTCATTTGCTAGTGTTCGCCGCCGAATCGCAGATTTTATCTCATGCTCCGACAGCTCTATTCCTTCAATATATTTTTCCATCAGGTCATCACTTGCTTCGACTGCCACTTCTATAATGTATTCACGCATAAGCTCACACTCTTCGCGAAGATCACTTGGTATTTCTTGATAGCCAAACGTTAAACCCTGGTCATTTTCATTCCAAAGAATCGCCTTCATTTTAATCAAGTCAACAACGCCAATGAATTCATCTTCAGCACCAATAGTCATCTGCATTGGAACTGCTATAGCCCCTAAACGAACTGCGATCTGACTGACTACCATTCTAAAATCAGCCCCAGAACGATCCATCTTGTTAACAAATATTAAACGGGGAACTTGGTATTTATTCGCCTGTCGCCAAACAGTTTCCGTTTGTGGCTGTACGCCAGAAGAACCACAAAGAACAACAACAGCGCCGTCTAGCACCCTTAAACAGCGCTCTACCTCTATCGTGAAATCAACATGTCCTGGGGTATCGATAATATTTATACGATGCTGCTCTAATTGCTGCTCCATTCCCGCCCAGAAACATGTCGTTGCTGCAGAAGTGATAGTAATCCCGCGCTCTTGCTCTTGCTCCATCCAGTCCATAACTGAGGCGCCGTCATGTACTTCACCGATCTTATGTGATACCCCAGTATAAAAAAGAACTCGCTCAGTAGTAGTAGTTTTACCTGCATCTACATGAGCGCAAATACCGATATTGCGGTAACGCACGATAGGAGTTTTACGAGACACTCTAATTCCCTCAATACGGTTAAGCTAAAATAGGAAATTGAAATTTATGTATCTTAAAAACCACAAAAGGCAGCTGAAACCAGCTACCTTTTGATATAAGAAACAACCTTGGACATCATTATCAGAAGCGAAAATGAGAAAACGCTTTGTTGGCATCAGCCATACGATGAACATCTTCACGCTTCTTGACTGCCCCGCCTTTGCTTTGTTGGGCATCAATAATCTCTCCGGCTAGGCGTTGAGCCATTGACTTCTCTCCGCGTTTTCGGGCGAAGTCCACCATCCAGCGCATTGCCAAAGCCATACGACGGGAAGGACGAACCTCGACAGGCACTTGATATGTAGCACCACCAACACGACGCGCCTTAACCTCTACAGAAGGAGCAATTTTTTCCAGCGCTGTTTCAAAGACGGCCAGAGGATCTTCTTTAAGGCGATCTTGAACAATATCCAGTGCGCCATAAATAATACTTTCCGCAACAGCCTTTTTACCGCTGACCATCACATGATTCATAAACTTAGCCAATACTATATTTCCAAATTTTGGGTCTGGCAATATTTCACGTTTGGCGACAACTCTTCTTCTAGGCATACAACTTCACTCTCTTTTTCAGGGTTTTCCGGAATTAAAAAATGTTACCTACCCGGCCTTACTTAATTATTTAATCTAAAATATAAATATCTTTTATTTTTTAGGGCGCTTAGTTCCATATTTTGATCGACTTTGCGTTCGTTTGGCTACGCCCGACGTGTCAAGGGCGCCCCTAACAGTGTGGTAGCGTACACCTGGCAAGTCCTTAACACGACCACCACGAATTAACACAACACTATGCTCTTGTAAGTTGTGGCCCTCGCCACCTATATACGAACTTACTTCGAAACCATTTGTTAGTCGAACACGGCATACCTTACGTAAAGCAGAATTAGGCTTTTTAGGTGTAGTCGTGTATACCCTGGTGCAAACACCTCTACGCTGAGGGCAAGCCTGCAGTGCGGGGACGCCAGACTTAACTACTTTGTTTTTCCTCGGCTTACGAACCAACTGGTTGATCGTTGCCATTCAATTAACTCCAGATAAAAGCCTTCCTGGTGAAAGCTGTATTTTTAAATTAAACCCGAAAAAGGTTCCTATTTAAGGAGGCGGCATTTTAAAGACACGCACGCCTCTAGTCAAGAGAGGTGACCAATTAAGGTCATTTTCGCTTAACTCGTCTCCATACTCAAAGCCTCGCTTAATGCTGCTTCGATATCACTTGCGCTAACTCTCGTCTGCGTTTCCTTCTCTCTAGCCTCACGACGCTTACGATGGTAGGTTAACCCTGTGCCAGCAGGGATTAAGCGACCGACCACTACATTTTCTTTTAATCCACGGAGATGGTCCGCTTTTCCCGTGACCGAAGCCTCAGTAAGAACTCGAGTGGTCTCTTGAAAAGAAGCAGCAGAAATAAAGCTTTCTGTTGCAAGAGAAGCTTTGGTGATACCAAGAAGAAGCCGCTCATACTTGGCAGGCACTTTTCCTTCAAGCACTAGTTTTTCATTTTCTTCAAGCATTCTGGTGAACTCAACCTGCTCTCCTTTCACAAAAGACGAATCACCCATGGCAGTCACCTCAACCTTGCGCAACATCTGACGACATATAACTTCAATATGCTTGTCATTTATTTTAACGCCTTGCAATCGGTAAACTTCTTGAATCTCATTGACAATGTACTGCGCCAAGGAGTCTACGCCCTGTAGGCGCAAAATATCATGAGAATTCTCAGGACCATCAGCGATGATCTCCCCTTTAGTGACATTTTCACCCTCGAACACACCCAGTTGATGCCATTTGGGTATCAATAACTCATAATGGTCACTTCCGTCAGGAAGTGTTTGTCCATTAGGGGGTGTAATAACTAATCTTCGCTTACCTTTAGTCTCCTTACCAAAAGTTACAGTACCAGAAATTTCAGCCAATATAGCTGGATCTTTTGGCCTGCGAGCTTCAAACAAATCGGCTACGCGGGGTAATCCCCCAGTGATGTCCCGTGTTTTAGATCCTTCTTGCGGAATACGAGCAATAATATCGCCAGCCCCTACATGATTATTGTCACGGATACTGAGAATGGCATTGGGCGGCAACATATAGTGTGCGGGCACAGTAGAGTTGGCAAAGGTTAGCTCTTTTCCTTTGTCGTCAAGCAAAGTAACCATCGGTTTAATATCTTTACCCGCAGATGGGCGCTCATTAGGATCAATTACTGCAATATTTGAAAGACCTGTCATCTCATCAGTTTGAGTGCGTATACTAAGGCCTTCCTCCATACCGGAAAAAGCCACTTGCCCAGCAACCTCGGTGATAATTGGGTGGGTGTGCGGATCCCAGCTAGCCACTACATCGCCAGCAGCAACAATAGAGCCTTCTTTCACTCTAATCACAGCGCCGTAGGGCAGCTTATAGCGTTCACGCTCTCGACCATTTTCATCAGCTAGAGCTAAACCACCAGATCGCGACACAGCTACAAGTTCTCCATTTTCACGCTCTACCACCTTAATGTTAATTAAGCGGACTGTTCCGCCTGTTTTCACCTGAACACTATCAGCAGCAGAGGCACGCGAGGCTGCACCACCAATGTGGAATGTACGCATAGTAAGCTGCGTACCAGGCTCCCCAATAGATTGGGCAGCAATAACTCCAACTGCTTCGCCAGAATTAATTCTGTGGCCTCGGGCTAGATCCCGCCCATAACATTGCGAACATATACCATGGCGAGTCTCGCAGGTAATTGGGGAGCGGACTCTAAGCTCATCTATACCCAGCAACTCAATACTTTCTACGCACTTCTCATCAATCATGTAGCCAGCCTGTAGCACAACTTTCTTCGAGCCAGGCTTAACTACATCAACTGCAACTACACGTCCCAGAATCCGATCACCTAGAGATTCGATAATATCTCCACCTTCGATGACTGGAGTCATTAGTAATCCCTCTAAGGTCCCGCAATCTTCCTCAACAACCACCAAGTCTTGCGACACATCAACTAATCGGCGAGTCAAATAACCAGAATTCGCCGTCTTTAGAGCGGTGTCCGCCAAACCTTTTCGAGCTCCATGCGTTGATATGAAATATTGCAACACATTCAAACCTTCACGGAAGTTAGCGGTAATCGGTGTTTCAATAATGGATCCATCAGGACGAGCCATCAGTCCACGCATACCCGCCAACTGTCGAATCTGTGCAGGAGAGCCTCTGGCTCCCGAATCTGCCATAATAAATACTGAATTAAAGGAGGCTTGTAATTCTACATCGCCAGCTTTATTCACAACCTCTTCCGTGCTGATCACCTCCATCATCGCCTTGGCAACTAGATCATTGGCGCGCGACCAGATATCAACTACTTTATTGTACTTTTCTCCCTGTGTTACAAGCCCTGAAGCAAACTGGCTTTCTATTTCCTTCACTTCGCTCTCAGCCTGAGCAATAATATCTCCTTTGGATGAAGGAATAGTAAAATCATTCACCCCAATAGAGGCGCCAGACTTGGTAGAGAAATCAAACCCGGTGTACATAAGCTGATCTGCAAAAATTACTGTTGCCTTCAACCCAACATCACGATAACAGCGGTTAATAATTTTTGAGATTGCTTTTTTGGTCATAGGTTGATTGACCATATCGTAACTTAAGCCATCCGGAACAATGTCCCAGAGCAGAGCACGACCCACTGTTGTGTCTACAATATATCTTTTTGGTTGAGCCTCACCTTTTTCGTCAAAAAGGACTTCATTGATACGTACTTTTACTCGAGCCTGCAGATGAACCTGCTTTCCATAATAAGCTCCGGATACTTCTTTCAGATCGGCAAAAATGCGGCCTTCGCCCAACGCATTAACCCTTTCTCGAGTCATCCAATACAACCCCAGAACAACATCCTGAGAAGGAACAATAATTGGCTCTCCACTTGCAGGAGATAAAATATTATTGGTTGACATCATCAGGGCTCGAGACTCGAGCTGGGCCTCCAAAGTTAACGGCACATGAACGGCCATCTGGTCGCCATCGAAGTCGGCGTTGTATGCCGCACAAACTAGTGGGTGCAATTGAATTGCTTTCCCTTCGATAAGAACTGGCTCAAAAGCCTGGATGCCTAACCTGTGAAGTGTTGGAGCGCGATTGAGCAACACTGGGTGCTCGCGAATCACGTCGTCAAGAATATCCCAGACTACAAGCTCTTCACGTTCAACCATTTTTTTAGCAGCTTTGATTGTGGTGGCCAGTCCTTGAAGCTCAAGTTTCGAAAAAATAAATGGCTTAAATAACTCTAACGCCATACGTTTAGGCAATCCACACTGATGCAACCGCAGAGTTGGACCAACTACAATCACAGAACGTCCAGAATAATCTACACGCTTGCCCAATAAGTTCTGACGGAAACGACCCTGTTTACCTTTAATCATGTCTGCAAGCGATTTCAAAGGTCGCTTATTAGATCCGGTAATAGCTCGGCCGCGACGCCCATTATCTAAAAGCGCATCGACTGATTCTTGAAGCATGCGTTTTTCGTTTCTCACAATTATATCTGGTGCATTTAGCTCTAATAGGCGTTTTAGACGATTATTGCGATTAATTACTCGACGGTATAAGTCATTCAAATCAGATGTAGCAAAACGGCCTCCATCAAGAGGGACTAATGGTCTTAAATCTGGCGGCAATACTGGCAACGCCTCAAGGATCATCCATTCAGGCTTGTTGCCAGAACCAAGAAAAGCCTCTAATAGTTTAAGGCGTTTAGATAATTTTTTTATTTTTGTTTCTGAGCGAGTATTTGGTATTTCCTCGCGGATGATGGCAATTTCTTGATTCATATCAAGATCTTTCATTAGGCTCTGAATACCTTCTGCACCCATTGTTGCCTCAAACTCATCACCAAATTCTTCCATGGATTGAAAGTATTCATCATCTGTTAGCAATTGACCGCGATCAAGCGTAGTCATGCCGGGATCAGTCACAATGAATGACTCAAAATACAGCACTCTTTCTATTTCACGAAGAGTCATGTCTAAAATCAGACCAATACGAGATGGTAAAGATTTGAGGAACCATATATGAGCAACTGGGCACGCTAGCTCAATATGAGCCATTCTATCCCGACGTACCTTGGCCAGAGTCACCTCTACACCACATTTTTCGCAGACAATGCCGCGATGTTTCATGCGTTTGTATTTCCCGCAAAGGCACTCATAATCCTTTACTGGACCAAAAATTTTAGCACAAAA
>CAWURY010000007.1:0-59975 GCA_963925605.1 uncultured Porticoccus sp.
AATGCCTGCAGACAAAGCAAAAGCATGGTTTGGCGCCACACCTCCAGATTTAACTTTAGTTGCTAGAGCTCGCTCTCCCGAGTGGATCTATACATACCTTAGAAATTTTTATTCAGATCCAAGCCGTCCTCTTGGCGTAAACAATAAAGTATTTAAAGATGTCGGTATGCCCCATGTTTTGTTAGATCTTCAGGGTTTGCAAGAGTGCGCTCCTGGGCCAGTTTTTGCTGCAAACGGGGGCATTAAGCGGGACCCTTTAACTAGAACTGAAATCTTAGACGACCCGTGCGGTCGCTATGCTCTTTCCGCAGAAGGCAATCTTTCTCCTGAGGATTTTGATGGGGCGATGTTTGATCTGGTTAATTTTTTAACCTACGTTGGCGAACCCATGGCTGAAGACCGTAAGAGAATTGGTGTCTATGCGCTACTCTTTCTTGCATTTCTATTCATCTGGGTTTGGCTCTTAAATCGCGAATACTGGAAAGATCTTCATTAGCACCTACTTGGGCGGAAAATTCAGCCGCTCTTTTATTTATAGTTATAACTGAGGTTTTATTATGGGGATTGTTGCAAAACGATCATCTATGACATTTTATTCTGATCCAACTTGTCATTATAGTCATCGGGTTCGTATTGTCTTGGCAGAAAAAGGAGTTACTGTTGACATCGAGGATGTCGATAATTTAGCTATCCCAGAAGAAGTCTTAGCACTTACTCCTTATGGTGTGCTTCCTGCGCTTATTGATCGTGATTTGGCTTTGTATGAGACAAAGGTAATGATGGAGTATTTAGATGAGCGATTTCCTCACCCGCCATTACTTCCAGTCTATCCTGTAGCGAGAGCTTTAAGTCGTCAGTTTATGTTTCGTATAGAAAAAGACTGCAGCGCTCAGGTAGATAAAATTGTTGATTCTCTTGAAGGTCCAATTGCAGAAAAGGCGCGCAAAGAACTACAAGATAGCCTTGTCAGTCTTGCTCCAATTTTTTCAGATTTACCTTATTTTATGAGCGAATATTTTACTTTAGTAGATTGCTGTTTGGGGCCGATTTTATGGCGACTAAAGAGTCTGGGTATAGACTTGCCCGATAATCGACAAACAAAGCCGCTCCATGATTATATGGCGCGTATTTTTGAACGTGAATCTTTCCAAGAAAGCTTGTCTGAAATCGAAAGAGAAATGGAATAATAAACAGCACCAGTTTTTGTATGGAGCGGATCATTAGTAATTAATATTTATCAGCTATGATTATGACATCAAATAGACCTTACTTAATTCGAGCAATATACGAGTGGATTGTCGATAACAATCTAACACCTTACATGTCTGTTGATACGTACTATCCAGGAGTTGAGGTGCCGCAAAGCTATGTAAGTGATGGCCAGATACTGCTTAATTTGGTGCCTCGGGCTATTACGAGTTTGTTAATGGACAATGAGAAGATTTCGTTTAGCACGCGTTTTGGTGGAGCTCCATGTGATATTTTTCTGCCGATCCAATCTGTAGTTGGAATTTACGCACAAGAAAATGGCCAAGGGATGATGTTTCAAGGGGAGAACCCTAAAGATCCAGGCCCATCGGGCCCACCTTCCGTTAAATCAGCACTGCCATCGAAGAAGTTGTCTAGAGGTCTTGGTTTTTCTGATGCAAATAAAAAACCCTTTTTGAGGATAGTGAAATAGAGGATTTAATTATGTCTGATCCAATTGTGATAGTTGGCATAGCGAGAACGCCTATTGGTGCCATGCAGGGCCAGTTTTCTGGAATCTCTGCAGTAGATTTGGGTGCAGCGGCTATAAAAGCTGCTGTTGAGCGTTCTGGAGTCCCTTTGGAGGTAATTGGTTCTGTTGATATGGGATGTGTGTTGTCCGCAGGACTTAGGCAGGCACCAGCAAGACAGGCGGCAATAGGTGCAGGACTTCCAGTTGGGGTCAACGCTACCACTATTAATAAGGTTTGCGGTTCTGGCATGAAAGCTATCATGAATGCATATGATAGCTTGACTCTTGGTCGTGTAGATGCAGCTATTGCAGGCGGAATGGAGAGTATGACAAATGCCCCATACCTCATGCTACAGGGTAGAGGCGGCTATCGTTTTGGTGATGCTACCATTTATGATCATATGACGATGGATGGATTAGAGGATGCTTATGCTAAAAGCGCCATGGGGCTTTTTGCTGAAGAAACTTGCAGTAGATATCAGTTTAATCGCGAGGAGCAAGATGCGTTTGCTATTACTTCATTAAAAAGAGCGCAGCAGGCTATTGCAGACGGAAAGTTTGATTCTGAAATTACCCCATTTGCTGTAAAAAGCCATCGTGGTGATACTTTATACGCTCAAGACGAGCAGCCAGGGAAAGGCAACATAGAGAAAATTCCTCAATTAAAACCAGCGTTTAAAAAAGATGGCTCTGTTACTGCCGCTAATTCGAGCTCTATTAGCGACGGTGCCGCCGCTTTGGTGTTGACTCGTTTATCCGTAGCAAAAAAGTTAGGGTTAAAGCCTTTGGCCAAGGTGTCTGATTATGCTAGTCATTCACATGAACCTGAGTGGTTCACTACAGCCCCAGTTGGAGCTATTAAAAAATTATTAAAAGCACTTGATTGGTCTAAGGATGATGTAGATCTTTATGAAATTAACGAAGCATTTGCTGTTGTAACTATGGCGGCAATGAAAGACTTGGGCTTGCCTCATGAAAAAGTTAATGTTCACGGTGGAGCATGTGCTTTGGGTCACCCAATAGGAGCCTCTGGGGCTCGAATTATTGTAACTCTGTTAGCTGCAATGCAGTTGTATAAAAAAAAGAAAGGCATTGCTGCGGTATGTATTGGTGGAGGCGAGGCGTTAGCGATTGCCCTTGAACTGATGTGATGTCAAATCTTGATAAATATACAAATAGGTCCGCAGATCGAATATACTTATCAGTCCTAGTCGGTGTACTCAAAAACCGACACGATGCTGACAGCCCCCCCAGTCTCACTCGCTAACCTTAAGGCGACCCCTCCTTCTTGTCGAGCAACAAGACCCATTAAGAAAACTACCCCGTTTTCTGTAACCACTTTTATGGATGAGGACTGCACTTCCTCGCTTGCCATTAGCTTGGTTTTTACTTTGGCGGAAAGCCATGCATCGTTAGTCCTTGAAAGAAAAGAAGTGGGGCCACTGACTTTTATTTCGTTGTGTACTAGACGCACCCCGCGATACTCTTTGGCAATTTTAGCTGCAAGAATTCTAGCCTCTGAAGAAGGAGCCTGTCCGGTTAACAGTACCACTCGATTATATGAATTAATATTAATATGAGCATTTTCTAGCTCGGGACCGGTTTTTTTTATATTAACTCCAATTAATGTTTCAAGCTCCCAGTCATCAATATCGGTACCGAGTGAAATTTTTTCTGGAGCTTGTTTTATTGGTTCTTCAGTTGCAACATGAATAATTTTAGTGCATCCAGTTAGGATACATATGCAAAACACTAACAGGCTCGGCAATGATTTCGGCATCAATTGTTTTCTCCAAATAGTTGTTGGTCTATAAGTTCGCAAAGACAGAAAATACTCAACATTTGTAACTCGCTTATTCGGTGTATATCATCGTGCTCAACCCGTATTTCTATGTCTTCGTTGCTTAGCAAGGTTGAAAGATCTTTGTCATGCATACCGGTAAATGCTATTACCACCATAGATTTATCGTGAGCAGCCTGAATGGCTTGCACAATATTATTGGGGTTGCTTCCGCTACTAAATACAATCAGGAGGTCTCCAGACTCTCCTAATGCTAGAATCTGCTTGCTAAATATTTGGCTTTTTCCATTTCTATGACAAATAGCTGTTAGTATTCCGCCATCATTCAGGGATATGGCGGGAAATCCTGGGCGCTCAAGTTTATACTGAAGCAGAAGAGACTCGATGAGGATGTTAGATAGAGCAGTTGTTAGGCCATTTCCACAAGATAAGACTTTTCGGCCTTGGAGTAGTTGTTGAACGATCTTATAGCTGGCACTGACAATGTATGGGGCCAGCATTTTGGCGCAGTCTTTTTTAGCCTGGATGCTTTGATTAAAATGTGTAATAACAGTTGATTCCATAGATTTCTTTTCGACTCGTGATATTTTTTCTAAAAGGTTAAGTTGTCATTCTACCTTATGCTTAATTCGTTTGCTGACGCTTTAGTGATCGATAATCATATCGAAATATTCCCCTAGATTTTTGCTCTGCAGCTGCTTAGTCTTTGCCTTTCATGTGAGCTACCGGATGGAATAGATTTTTCCTTTGTGAAATTTTGCCCAAGGCTGCGTTCTTTGTATTACACCTAACGAATCCAACTGAAGTGTGCCGGTGACACCATAAAATTTATGATTTGGATCTTTTCTCATTTGCTTAAAATAATAATGTAGATTGTAGGCATCAATACCGAGTGCAAAAAAATGCCGATAAATCGACGGCATGCTATTTCCTGACAAAAGAGTGGATAGATCTAGAGACCAAGGCATGGTGATAAAGTTGACATCATCAAGATCCTTGTTTCTGTCGACTTCTTCAGAGCCAGAGTAAATTTGTGATGTGCTGTAGATCTTAATATCCCCAGCGAACAGAAAGTCTAAAGTAGGCTTTATTTGACGAGCATGATCTGGGTAGGCTACCAAAAATACCATATCAATGTCTTTTCGGCGGCGCGGTGTATAAGTTAAGGGCTTGCCGAGCAATTTCTCCAGATTTTGTTTACGAGAAAAACTATCGTTTATATGTAGCACTGACTTGAGTTGTGGGGTGAAATCAGCTGTTTCGGTGCTATATAGCATTACGTCAGTTATTTCGCCGCCTTTTTCTTGCCAGTACTCATGAAATTTTTTGGCTGAACGTCTCCCCCAGCTGTTATCTGGAGCTATTATTAGTGCTGACCTATGACTATTCGCCCATGCCTTGTTGGCAACCTCGTGAGCCTCATCTGTTGCGGAGAGGCCAAATTGAAAAATATTTTTTTCTCTTGATGGCATTGGCCCCTCTATATAATTTAGCGTGATAATTGGAACTGGGGTTCTCCTTAATGCTAGAAATTGGGAGGCCTTATTTCTTTCTACCGGCCCAATGACTAACTGCGCTCCATCATTTATAGTTTGACCATAAAGATTCACTGCATCCATCACGCTTTCTGTGTCATAAAATTGAACTTGAGGAACCTGTTTTTTGTTTTCTTTAGCCTTGTATAAGGCAGCAAGAAAACCGCTTTGTATCGCATCACCCGCTTTTTTTTGTGGGCCGCTCAGCGGAAGTAGAACTGCAATTTTATTTTGAGTATCGCTATGTTCTGATGCCCCCGCATCCGAATGAGACTGAATCTCTTGCGGAAAATATTTTTGCCCAATATTTAAAATAGAAATTTGCGAGCAGCCTGAGGCTAGTAATGCTATAAAGCACAAGATGGCTGTAACTTGAATTTTAAACATTGGTGTCATTTCTTATGGCGGGTGAGTTATATATAGTAGCAACACCTATAGGCAATATGGGGGACATGGTACCTCGAGCTGTGGATATTCTCCATACCGTTGATTTAGTGGCGGCTGAAGACACTAGGCGCAGCAGTCGCTTGTTCAGC
The DNA here is from genome assembly GCA_963925605.1 of uncultured Porticoccus sp. Classification (GTDB taxonomy): domain Bacteria; phylum Pseudomonadota; class Gammaproteobacteria; order Pseudomonadales; family Porticoccaceae; genus Porticoccus. The sequence goes on from CAWURY010000007.1 coordinate 5,593, forward strand.
CATTTTGGCATAAAAACCCCTATGATCTCCTATCATGATCATAGTGATAATAAACAAATTAACACTATTGTCGATATGCTTTTGCGCGGAAATTCCGTAGCCCTGATTTCTGATGCTGGCACTCCTTTGATCTCTGATCCCGGCTACAAATTAGTTAAAATTGTTAGAGATAAAGGTCTAAAAGTAGTCCCTATACCTGGATCTTGCGCGCTTATCGCTGCAATTAGTGCATCAGGCTTGCCTAGTGATCGATTTATTTTTGAAGGATTTCCTCCAGCCAAATCATCTGCTCGTGTTGCAAAATTTGAAAGTGTTGCTGAAGAATCTCGGACTTTAATTTTTTATGAGGCCCCGCATAGAATATTAGAAACTCTAACCGATATGGTGAATGTGTTTGGTGGGACCCGCCAAGTAGTAATCGCTAGAGAGTTAACGAAAACCTATGAGACATTTTTGTCTGGGTCTTTGATGGAAGTTTTAGTGCAGGTAAAAGAAGATGAAAATCAACAAAAAGGCGAGATAGTTATTGTATTAGAAGGGGTTCATTCGTCAGAAAAAGATCCAGATATTGCTGAGGCCAGACGAGTGCTAGCTATACTTTTGGACGAGGTACCTCTGAAACAAGCCGCCTTATTGGCTGCAAAAATTACCGGCTATCAAAAGAACGCACTGTACACCTTGGCGCTCTCCCTTAAGCAATAGACAAGCCGAGAAAATTTTGTGTGCTCAGCTTTAAGTAAAATTGCTATAAAAATAATTTCTAAACAACTGACCATTTTATGGTAACCTATGGATGGAGTTGGCTGGGCAGCCGCCGCTGTTTTTTTCTCGATATCTCCTTAGGTGGTATCAGGTTGACAGGGGAGGAAAGTCCGGGCTCCATAGGGCAGAGTGCCAGGTAACCCCTGGGGGGCGTGAGCCTACGGAAAGTGCAACAGAGAGTATACCGCCGATGGTCATATTTTGACACAGGTAAGGGTGAAAGGGTGCGGTAAGAGCGCACCGCGCAACTGGCAACAGTTTGTGGCATGGCAAACCCCGCTCGGAGCAAGACCAAATAGGAGTCCTTTGGCGCGGCCCGCGTCGGACTCGGGTAGGTTGCTTGAGGCGCGTGGTGACGCGTGCCCTAGAGGAATGGCTGCTCACGACAAAACCCGGCTTACAGGCCGACTCCCAATCTTTTACAAATCAAGGCTTTAAAGGATTAAGGCCTTTTTGTAACCATGGTTTGTAACCAAAGTGTAACCACAAAAATCCCAAGCAGGCACAACAGTTCCCATTCGATACGAGAGGCACGTTTAGGCTCTTTACGGGGTGTATAGCCACATGATTGTAAGTCTGGGATTAGCTCCTTCTCTATGCGAGAGTATGAGTACCCCACAGTAAAAGGAGGTTGTGTTGGCGGCTATATATGCCTGATCAGACTTGCCTAACCCCATACGAGCGGATCGAGGCCGGTCGTATGGGTATAAAAAAAGGGAATTAGAAGTTTTTAGTTAGGCTGAGACCAATAAACCCCATTGTCATCGAGTCTGAGCCGATATGCGAGGGTCGAGTAGGCGTTGTATCATTATATTCATTGCCTATAGTTGCAACGGGGTGCTCGATTACAGGTGCGTAACTCCAGTATTGCCATCCAGCGACAAAACTTAACTTCGATCCGCCAGTATCGTATGTAGTGCCTAGTGATATCGTAGTATTGAGGCTAAAATCGCTGTCATCATCACTGGAACTCATACTTGCTATTTCAGGATCACCCGGTAACTGGGAGCCTTTATAATCTACATCAACGTACGCCATATGTAGGTCTACACCGCCGTTAAAGGACCATTTTGGTGACGTTTGATAATTGAACTGAATGCCCGCAACGGGACCTACATAGACTGTATCAGCACTCTCGTCTATGGTATTTATGGTGAGGAGGCTACCCTCACCACCATTAGTCGTGAAGCTGACGTCGTGGTCCTCTTCTACTCGAGTTAGTGCGATACCAACCGAAGGAGTCCAAGTGAGTTTCTTATTGCTGTTTTGTATATCAGAGCGAATGCGCACATCAACATCAATGACATTATAGTCGGCGCTAAATGAACCAGTCGTAGTGTCCATGGCTACATCATCAGCATACCCTGAACCATCAATGCCGAGAAAATCTGTAAAGGTTGCGTCTGTTTTCCTCGTGGTCGTTTGTGAGTCGTCTGCTCTAAAATATTGAAGGGTTCCTTCTATTCGAGTATTCTCACCACCAAACAGACTATAGTCGGCCATTTGGCGACCCAGTGTAAATGCGATGGCTGGTGCTTCATCGTCCGGTTCAAATTTGTAAACATTATTCCGTGCCACCGAATCATCGTCGCAGCACTCTTCATAAGTGGCTCCGATATGGTCTCGTCGAGGAGCTTCGAAAAATACAATACCAGTAGAAATTTTTCCATAAAGCCCGTTGTCAGATTCAAAATCCGCCCCTGATGCATTTGTAAACATCAGTCCCGCATGTGCACTACTGCTTCCCATTGAAAAGGCTCCAAATCCCACTAATAGAAGCCCGCCGACCTTCAAAACACTGGTAGTTGTTTTTCCCATCATTTTCTTCTCTCTCTATATGCATTGGATGCAATGAACGATCGTTAACTAAAATTACGGCTTCGTTTATAGGATCTATGTAATCTGGGGATTTCATTAATTTATTAAACGTAGGCTAATGTGCGCCTTTATTAATGCCATTAGGTACAGATTATTTTCGTGATATTTTATTTAGCGCCTCTATATTTTATTTGCAAGTCCCAAGTTATTGAGTTTTATCCAAATTTTCTTTATTGATGAGCTTTATTTTGCCTTGACTTTGACTTTCTTGAGCATATAGTTATAGAAGTGGATAGAAGTGGGTAAAAGTGGTTTTTATGGTTAGCGAATAAGGCTGGGTGAGAGAGTGTTTAGAGGCAACAACGAAATCAATATCGATATCAAAGGGCGTATAGCAATGCCTGCAAGATATCGTGATGTATTAAGCGAAATATGCGGCGGAAATCTGGTTATCACTATTGATATACAGGATAAATGCCTACTGATCTACCCCCTTCATGAGTGGGAAATAATAGAGACGCAAATCGCAGCTCTTCCCTCTTTTAATTCAACCACACGAAAGTTACAAAGAATTTTGATTGGCCATGCCAGAGAAGTCAATCTGGATGCTAATGGGCGAATTCTGATCCCGCCAGAATTGAGGCAATATGCTGAACTAGAGAAAAAATTAATACTAATAGGGCAGCGTCATCGATTTGAGTTGTGGAGTGAGAGCAACTGGAATAAAGGAAGAGACAGCTGGCTAGCTGAAACTGGCGATGACTTGAAGATACCGGAAGAAATGCACTCTATTTCATTATAGGTAGAATTTTATGTCAATAGAGGTAGGACATAAGGCTGTTTTGTTAAGAGAAGCGGTTGAGGCGCTTATTACCGACCCTGATGGTTTGTATGTTGATGGGACATTTGGCCGAGGCGGGCACGCGGCACTGATATTATCTCAGCTAAGCGCAACTGGAAGTTTGATGGCGGTGGATAAAGACCCCAAAGCTTGCGAGATAGCGAAACAGAAATTTTCTAAAGATGCTCGTTTTGAGATAAAGCAAGCTTCATTTGCAGATATTCGCAAACTTATAACAGAGAGACAGCGCGAGGGAGAAATAAGTGGGGTGCTGCTAGATTTGGGCGTTTCATCTCCTCAGATTGATGACCCGATAAGAGGATTTAGTTTTTTGCGAGATGGCCCGCTTGATATGCGTATGAATCCAGATTGTGGGATTAGTGCTGCCGAATGGCTCTCGACAGCAAAAGAGAATGACATAGCTCAGGTCTTAAAAGACTACGGTGAGGAGCGATATTCCAAGCGTATCGCTCGTGCAATTGTCGCTGCTCGTGGCGATAAACCAATAACGCGCACCGGACAACTTGCAGCAATTGTTAAAGAAGCTAATCCGGCGTGGGAGAAAGATAAACATCCAGCAACAAGAGCTTTTCAAGGCATCAGAATTTTTATTAATCAAGAGTTGAAAGATCTTGAGAGTGTGCTGCCTGATATTTTAGAAATTATGGCAGTGGGTGGCCGATTAGTCATTATTAGCTTCCATTCTCTTGAGGATCGTATTGTAAAAAGATTTATTCGTGATCAGGAGAAAGGGAGGGTTATACCTAGAGGTTTACCTGTTATGGAAAAAGATATTATTAGGCGTTTGCGTTCGATAGGAAAGGCGGTCAAGCCAAGTGATCTGGAGGTTAAAGGCAATATAAGGGCTAGAAGTGCTGTGATGCGAATTGCAGAGAAGCTGGTGTAATGTTGATCAGTATAGGAATGATTATGCTATCAGAGCCAAAAATTAAATTCTGGTTGTTCGTTTTATGGATCAGTGTAATTTTTTGTGCGCTTTCTGTGGTCCATGCCAGTAATGCTTGCCGGGCTCTTGCTAGCCAGCTGTCAACTCTCGAAGGAGAGTCAAACATTTTGCAGGAGATGCGGGGAAAATACTTGTTAGAAAAAAGCTCTTACACTTCATTGATTAATATTGAGAAAAAAGCAACAGATGAGTTGCAAATGCGAACCCCTCGGCAAGATGAAGTTATAGTCATTTTTCCGTAGGTATTTTGGATAGTTACTAGGAAGAGTGTTGAGTGAAACTAAAGCAAAATAAGTTGACTGTCGCTCGCTGGCGCTATGCGTTAGTGATGGCTGTGCTTCTAGTATTGCCAGTAGCACTGATTTGGCACATTGCTGGATTACAGGTGTTGCCTGATGTAGATAAAGGCTATGAATTTCTTCAAGGAAAAGTCTCCGAAAGAATGGTTCGTAGGGAGGTCATTCCTGCTTATCGTGGGGTTATTACTGACAGATATGGCGAACCGCTTGCAATAAGCAGCCCTGTAATACAGTTAGTAGCCGAGCCTCGGCTAGTAGACGTCAACCATCCTAAATTTTCTGAGCTGGCTAAACACTTATCAGTAAGTAGCGCAAGTTTGAAGAAACGAGTTTTGAGGTATACCAAAAGACCATATCTGGTTTTGAAGGCAGGAAATTTTTTGCCTCCTGCGGTGGCTGAGAAAATTCTTGCCTGGAAAATACCTGGGATTTATGGACAAAAAACGTATAAACGCTTTTATCCTGCAGCCGAGGTGACGTCTCAGGTAGTCGGAATTACCGATGACGAGGAGAAAGGTCGTGAGGGGATTGAGCGGTCTTATGAAAACATACTAGCCGGTGTCCCTGGGCAGAAAAAATTCTTACAGGATCGAATGGGCAGCGTGATCAAAGATTTGGGGACGGAGCGAAATGCTCAGCCTGGCGAAGCTATAACCTTAAGTATTGATATGAGGCTTCAGCATAAAGCTTACACTGAATTGCAGGATGCCGTTGCTAAACATCAGGCAACTTCTGGGTCAATTGTAGTGATTGATGTGCATACTGGGGAAATTTTAGCAATGGCAAACCAGCCGTCTTACAATCCCAATGATACGAAAAAATTAAATGGTGATCAATTTGCTCAAGGGGCTCGCAATAGAGCGATTTTAGATTTATTTGAACCAGGGTCGACTGTTAAGCCCTTTACTGTTTTGGCGGCCATGGAGAGCAATAAAATATCGGCTGAATCAATTATTGATACAAATCCTGGCTACATTCAGATAGATAAAAAAAGAATAAAGGACGAGCATAATTATGGAGAAATTGGCCTTGCCGATTTACTCAAGAAGTCCAGTAATGTTGGCGCTATAAAATTAGGCCTAGCTGTCGATCCAGAAGATATGCATGACTTATTCTCACGCGTAGGTTTTGGGCAGGTTATTGGGACGGGTATCGCAGGTGAAAGTCCAGGAACACTGCCTGTTCATAAAAAATCGATGAAAATAGAAAGAGCAAACTTTGCCATTGGATATAGCTTGAGTGCCTCTGCCCTGCAGATTGCCCAAGCCTATGCAGTTTTGGCATCTGATGGATTAAAAAAACCGCTTACACTACTAAAAACAGATAAGGCTCCCGAAGGAGAACAGGTGGTGAATGCAGAGCTAGTTGCCGTAGTTCGAAAAATGATGATAGGTGTTACTCGTAAAGGAGGAACTGCAGAGAAAGCGGCTATTTATGCTTATGACGTGGCCGGGAAGACAGGTACTGCTTACAAAAATATAGCGGGAGAATATGATGATAAGAGATATGTTGCATTATTTGCGGGCATAGCGCCAGCAAATAAACCGCGCCTAGTAACAGTGGTGATCATAGATGATCCCAAAGTAGGCGGACATACTGGAGGTCAGGTAGCTGGACCAGTATATGCGAATGTTACAGAGAGAGCTCTTAGGGTGTTAAGAATCGCACCAAAAGTAGAGCTCAGCGATAGAGCTATTGCGCTGCGCGCTGAATCAAGTCCGATAAGATTCGGGGGTGATATTTGATGGCAATGCTGAATAGGCCAATCACCCGAAGTCTAGGGAGCTTGATGCCAGAAGTTTTGTTTCCTGAAGAATTAATCAATTTGAAGATTTCGGGCCTCTGTCTCGATAGTCGACTGATTAAAAGTGGCGATTTATTTATTGCGATCCCTGGTTCTTTGCATGATGGACGAGATCATATTCAGTCATCGCTTAAGGCTGGGGCTGCAGTCGTACTTGCTCATGCAGATGGCCTTTCTCTTCAGGAGTATGACAGGGTAGTGCCGATAACAGATTTGAATAAGAAAATAAGTGAAATTTCTGGACGATTTTATTCCGATCCATCCCATAACATAGCACTGACTGGCGTGACTGGAACTAATGGAAAAACCACCTGTACGCAATTATTGGCACAGTTATTTAGTCTTACAGGTAATCCTGTTGGAGTTATCGGGACTTTGGGTTATGGGTGCGTAAAGAATGGAATACCTGAGCTGAGTGGCGAGGGAATGACGACACCCGATCCTGTTACTCTTCAGGCAGTTATGGCTAGCTTTGTGTACCTCAATATAGATAAAGCGGTTATGGAAGTGTCTTCTCATAGTCTCAGTCAATTTAGGGTCCATGGTTTATTATTTGATACAGCCATATTTACTAATTTAAGCCATGATCACTTAGATTATCATGGCGATTTTGCCAGTTATGCTAACGCTAAGAAACAGTTGTTTGCCATGCCTGATCTACAGAATGCTGTGATTAACGAGGATGATTCTATCGGTCTAGAGATAGCCAAAGAGCTGCCATCGTCGGTAAATATATGTACCTTCTCTTTGGTGAATCCAAGAGCAGCTATTTACGCCAAGGATATAAGGTTATCAGCATCAGGTATTGAGGCGAAGATTTTTACCCCCTGGGGTAATGGTGTGCTCAAGAGCCAGCTTATCGGTAGGTTTAATTTGCTCAATTTACTGGCTGTTATTGGGGCTGCTTGCTGCCAAGGATTGGTTTTCGAGGAGGCTATAAGATTGATGCCTCAACTTACCTCGGCGCCAGGGCGTATGGAGGTTATTTCTGGTTTGGGTAGTTCTGGCGATGCCGGAATTTTTAAACCAGCAATTGTGGTGGATTTTGCTCACACTCCGGATGCCTTAAAAAATACGCTAGAGACTTTGCAGGAATTCTGTCATGGAAAATTATGGTGTGTATTTGGGTGTGGGGGTGATCGGGATAAAGCTAAACGGCAAAAAATGGGCAATATTGCTAGCCAGCTAGCAGATCAAGTGGTTGTGACAAGCGACAATCCTCGGGGAGAAAGCCCAGAAACGATTATTAATGAGATTCTTTCCGGTGTGACCTCCAAAGTAAACACTGATCGATCGTCCGTTCATGTGATTCCAGATAGAAGACAGGCTATTAATTTTGCTGTTCAGTCTGCCGCCAAGGAGGATATTGTTTTAGTCGCCGGAAAAGGACACGAGCTGTATCAACTTACCGGAGATAAAAAGATATCTTTTAGTGACCAGGTTGAGGCCAGGTTAGCCCTGCAGAAGAGGGGTGGCTAGTTGATCAACACATTAATGCTCTCGAAAATGGCCTTAGAGTACGGCGGAACAATTGTGTATCCAGACTGCTACTTTCAGTCTGTGTCGACAGACAGTCGTAATTTAAAGGAAGGTCAATTATTTGTTGCCCTCAAAGGAGAGAAATTTGATGGGCATGAATTTATTTCGTTGATTGCATCTCAAGCAAGCGGATTGGTGGTTGAGCGCCCAATGATTGACCTAGTCATGAGCCAGTGGGTAGTTCCTAGCACAACTGAAGCGCTAGGACAGATTGCTGCAGCTAATCGTAAGAATTTTAATGGATGCTTAATTGCGATAACAGGAAGCTGCGGGAAAACTTCAGTCAAAGAGATGATTGCGGTCATTCTTAAAAAGACAGGATCGGTATTATTCACACAAGGAAATCTAAATAACGAAATTGGAGTTCCTTGCACTTTGATGGAGATTAGCTGTGAGCATGATTATGCGGTCATTGAAATGGGTGCAAAAGCTATTGGAGATATAGATTATCTCTGTGGCCTTGCTAAGCCGAATGTTGCTTTGATAAACAATATTTTACCTGCACATCTTGAAAGTTTTGGCACTCTTAGTGATATTGCTAAAGCGAAAGGTGAGATCTACAGGAATCTCTCTGCCGGAGATACTGCAGTTATCAACCTTGATGAGAGTTATGCTGAGATGTGGTATGAATCAACAAATGCAAGGATCTTGAGTTTTTCAATTAACAAAGTTCGTGCCGATTTTACTGCTAAGAATCTTATCTTAAAAGACAACGGCTGCTATAGCTTTATTTTAGTTACTCCTGAGGGAGAATCACCCATATCTCTTGCTTTAAGCGGGAAACACAATGTTGCAAACGCAATTGCAGCAGCAGCTTGTTCTTATGCGGCAGGTGCTCCGTTGCCTTCTATTGTAGACGGTTTGAATAATCTAAAACAGGTACCAGGCAGGATGCATCTTGAGAAGCTATCTTCTGGAGCCACTTTTATTGATGACAGCTATAACGCAAACCCGAGTTCAGTGAAAGCAGCCATTGATAGCCTTGTGGAGATCCAAGGCCTTCATATCTTAATATTAGGCGATATGGCAGAGCTTGGTGATGATGAAGTCTTCTTGCATGCTGATATAGGGAGCTATGCTCTAAATAAAGGCGTGGATATTCTTTTAACCCTTGGTCCTCTGTCTTTTTATGCGGCTAGAGAATTTGGCCAAAGTGGTCAGCACTTTAAGAGCAAGCAAGAATTGATTAGTTATCTAAATAGCGATGAATTTTTAAACTCAGGTTCGCTTGATTTCGGATCAGTCATCCTGGCAAAGGGGTCAAGATTCATGGTTATGGAAGATATATCTCAGCTAATAAAAAAATTAGGAGAGACTTAAATGCTTATCTGGTTGGCCGATTATTTAGCGCAGTATTTTGCTGGTTTTGGCGTGGTTCAGTATATAACTTTCCGAACAGTCATGGCTGCACTAACCTCTCTAGGAATCTCGTGTATTTTTGGGCCATGGATGATTCGTCGTCTGGCTTACCTTCAAGTTGGACAGCCAGTTAGGAGTGATGGCCCGACTAGCCATTTAACTAAGACCGGAACACCAACCATGGGGGGGGTATTGATACTCTTATCCATCTTTGCTAGTACGCTTCTTTGGTCGGATCTTTTCAATCACTATGTCTGGATAGTTCTGCTGACGACTTTTTTGTTTGGAGTTATTGGTTGGGTCGATGATTATCGGAAAGTAATTAAAAAGAACTCTCAGGGTATTTTGGCTAAATGGAAGTATTTTTGGCAGTCATTGATAGGAATAATAGTCGCAGCGATTCTTTACAAGATGGGTAGCATTGGTGCTGAAAACGAACTAATAGTGCCTTTCTTTAAAGATATAGCATTTCCGCTAGGCATGCTCTATGTCGTGCTCACTTATTTTGTAATTGTTGGCAGCAGTAATGCAGTAAATCTTACGGATGGCCTAGATGGTTTGGCCATTATGCCTATAGTTTTAATTGGTGGCGCCTTGGGATTAATAGGTTATCTGGTGGGACATGTAGAGTTTGCAGAATATTTGCATATTCCTTATGTGGTTGGCGCTGGAGAGGTAGGGGTATTTTGTGCCGCGCTTGCTGGGGCTGGTATGGGTTTTCTCTGGTTTAACACGTACCCTGCTCAAATTTTTATGGGAGATGTTGGATCATTGTCTTTGGGTGCAGCCTTAGGTGTTGTGGCGGTAATAGTTAGACATGAAATTGTTTTTTTTATTATGAGCGGCATTTTTGTTATGGAGGCAGTGTCAGTGATGATGCAAGTAGCTTCTTTCAAGCTAACTAATCGTCGAATTTTTCGTATGGCCCCAATTCACCATCACTTTGAATTAAAAGGCTGGCCTGAACCTCGAGTCATCGTTAGATTTTGGATTATCACGGTCATGCTGGTGTTGCTTGGCTTGGTAACACTGAAGCTTAGGTAGTAAGGGAATGGATGTACCAATGAGGCAGTTAATAGCAAGCAATAAACTCAAAATGGTAGTAGGTATTGGCGCTACAGGACTTTCTGTGGCTCGGCATCTGTCTCAATTGGGACAGCATTTTGTGATGCTAGATACTCGCCAATATCCTCCTTTGCTTGAGCAGTTTAAAGTCGAATTTCCAGATATATCAATATTGCTAGGGGAGCTCGCTATTGACAGCTTTAAGAATGCCGATGAGATCATTCTGAGTCCTGGGCTGTCTAGGCAAATCCCAGCTATTCAAATTGCGATCGACTTAAATATCCCAGTAATAAATGATATTGAATTGTTTTCTCGATCTGCTAAGGCCCCTATTATTGCTATTACAGGTTCAAATGGTAAAAGTACTGTCACTACAATAGTGGGAAAGATGTTGGTTGCTGCAGGTCATTCGGTGGGTGTTGGTGGAAATCTAGGCACGCCTGCGCTTGAATTGCTGGATGAGAAGGTGCAGTTTTATGTTTTAGAGTTATCAAGTTTTCAGTTGGAGTCTATTGGCAGTCTGTGCGCTGAAGTAGCAGTAGTACTTAATGTCAGTGCAGACCATATGGATCGCTACAAAACACTACTGGATTACCATCAGGCCAAGCACCGAATTTTTAATGGGGCTCGCCAAGTGGTAGTTAACCGGAATGACAGGCTAAGTACGCCGCTGGTTGGAGACAAAGTAAAAATATGGAGCTTTGGCCTTGACCGTTCAGATTTTAATGGTTTTGGATTAGTTTCTGAAGATGATGGGCAGTCATGGTTGACTTATGGGTTTGAGAAATTAATGCCTGAGAATGAACTTGGAATAAAAGGGTCGCACAATACAAGTAATGCTCTTGCTGCTTTGGCCTTGGGCTCAGCAGTGCATCTACCCTTGAGTTTAATGCTGCAAGTGTTACGTCAATTTACCGGGCTACCTCATCGGTGCCAGACAATAAGAGTTCTACATGGCGTAACTTATATTAATGATTCTAAAGCAACAAATTTGGGTGCTACTTTGGCCGCAATTAAGGGGCTTGGCTGTAACAATAATATAATTTTGATTGCTGGCGGCCAGGGAAAAGGACAAGATTTTTCAATTCTTTCGACTGCGCTAACTGGAATGGTTAGGCAGCTTGTATTGATGGGCGAAGCCGCACCTGAAATAGGCAATGCTGTTTTTGGAAAAATAGACACCATGTATGCAATAAACATTGAGTGTGCAGTGAGAGCATCTTGTGAAATTGCACAGCCGAGCGACATTGTGTTGTTGTCCCCGGGATGCTCAAGCTTTGATATGTTTGCTAATTTTGAAGATAGAGGCGAGAAATTCATTTGCGCAGTAGGAAATTTGAGATGAATTCAAGACTGCTACAGCCAAAGAAAAGTGTTTTGCATTCTATGCAAGGTATAGATCAGACGCTCCTATTTGCGATGTTGGCTATTCTTACGATTGGCTTGGTAATGATTTATTCTGCTTCAATCAGCCATGCTCAGGTTAAGTATGGCGATAGTTTTTATTACCTTAAGCGACATTTAATATTTCTTATGCTTGGCATGATTATAGCCACCATCTTTCTAGCTGCACCTTCGCGAATTTGGTACCGACTAGGCGCGCCATTGTTCATAGCTACAGTTGTTCTACTGTTGGCAGTTTTATTCACATCAGAGATCAATGGAAGTAAGCGCTGGATCTCTCTTGGATTCTTGAATCTGCAAGCAGCAGAGGTAGCTAAATTTACTGTCATTTTGTTTATGGCGGGTTACTTAGAACGCCATCAAGAACAACTTAGAGCTGAATGGAAGAGCGTCTTTAAGCCTTTAATTGTGGTTGGAGTAGTGGTTGTCTTTTTGTTTTTTGAGCCAGATTATGGATCTATGGTAGTTATCAGTGCCACAGTTTTGTGTATGTTATTTATTGCAGGAGCTGCTCTTTGGCAGTTTGGTGCAATATCAATTTTGGCCGTGACTGGTTTGTCTTATGTTGCCATTATGGAGCAGTACAGATGGGAGCGCTTACAGACATTTATGAATCCTTGGTCGGACCCTGGAGATTCTGGTTATCAGATAACAAATTCAATGATGGCTTTTGGTCAAGGAGAATGGCTGGGGGCCGGTTTAGGTAAGAGCGTGCAAAAACTTCACTATTTGCCTGAGGCACACACTGATTTTATTTTCTCTATTTATGCCGAAGAATTTGGGTTAGTTGGCGTAACATTAGTCGTATTTTTGTATGCGCTGTTGGTACAGCGGATATTGCATATAGCCCGTCAAGCGATGAGGGTTAAAGATTGGTTTGCTGCTTATAGTTGTATTGGCATTGCCATGCTTTTGGCAATGCAATCATTTATTAATATAGGGGTTACCTCAGGGTTGCTACCCACAAAAGGACTAACATTGCCTTTTATTAGTTATGGCGGAAGCAGCCTTCTTGTTTGTATTGCGATGGTTGTACTGGTTTTGAAGATTAGCTCAGAAGTAGGTAATACTCGAGAGACAGGAAAACGGGTGAGACGTGATAGAGCGGAGATGTAATAAGGTGATGGTAATGGCTGGAGGTACTGGCGGACATGTTTTTCCTGCCCTGTCAGTGGCGGAGGTATTAAGGAGCAGAAATATTACTGTTACGTGGCTGGGTACTCGCGCAGGTATCGAAATGGAGCTGGTTCCAGCTAAAAATTTTCCTATTGATTATATCGACGTAGAAGGGCTGAGGGGAGCTGGAGTAATGAAGTGGTTGAGGGCGCCTTATATTATAGTTAGAGCTATATTTCAGGCTCTGGTTGTAATCCGCAAAGAGTCCCCAGATATTATTTTAGGTCTAGGCGGTTTTGTATCAGGACCCGGCGGCGTTGCTGCTCGAATACTTGGGTTGCCGTTGGTTATTCACGAGCAAAACGCAATCGCAGGTACTACTAATAAACTGTTAGCTAAAATTGCTAACCGAGTTCTAACTGCTTTCCCTGATACGCTCACTCAGGGTGAGTGGGTTGGAAATCCGGTTCGCAATGAAATTATTGCACTGCAATCGCCGCTACTTAGTTCTGACAGAGAGGTTCACTCTTTAAGGATCTTGGTGTTAGGTGGGAGCCTTGGTGCGATAACACTTAATCATCACATTCCTTTAGCGCTAACTGCTATAGGGAAGCCTCATGTATTTGAAGTTAGGCATCAATCTGGTAAAAAACATTTAAAAGAGACTGAAAATGCATACAAGGATGCTGGCTTCAAAGTTGCTGTAGAGCCATTTATAGCTGATATGGCTGGAGCTTACAAATGGGCCGATGTGGTTATTTGCAGGGCGGGCGCACTGACAATTTCAGAGTTAACTATAGTGGGTATCGGGGCGCTCTTAATACCCTTCCCTTACGCAGTTGACGATCATCAAACTCGAAATGGCGAATGGCTCGTGCAGCATGGAGCTGCAACCATGATTCAAGAGCCAGACTTAACAACTGAGGGGTTGACGTCAATCTTCAATGAGTGGCTAGAGGACCGAAGTAGCTTAATCTCTATGGCAATCAATTCAAGACGATTGGCAAAAGTAGGTGCTGCTGAGCTAGTGGCCGATATTTGTATGGAGACAGCATGAGTCACGAGATAAATTATTTTATACCTGAAATGCGAAGGATGAAATACATACATTTTGTTGGTGTTGGTGGCAGTGGAATGAGCGGGGTCGCAGAAGTTCTGATCAATCAAGGGTATAAGGTTTCTGGTTCAGATCTAACGGCGAACAGCAATACACTCCGATTGGAAAAATTAGGTGCAAACGTGCAATTGGGTCATGCGGTAGAAAATATTAGAAATGCTGATGTCGTCGTCACATCTTCCGCTGTGGCACATGATAATCCAGAGGTCATCGGTGCTAGAAATCTCAGGATTCCTGTAATCCCTCGTGCGGAAATGTTAGCAGAGCTAATGCGCTATCGTCACAGCGTTGCAGTTGCGGGGACACATGGAAAAACTACAACCACCAGTCTATTAGCCGCTATTTTGGCTGCAGATGGCAAAGATCCAACTTTTGTTGTTGGGGGGCTCGTAAAAGCAGTGAATGCTAATGCTGGATTGGGTGTAAGCCGTTATTTTGTAGCGGAAGCCGATGAAAGTGACGCCTCATTTTTGCATTTGCAACCCATGGTTGCGATAGTAACCAATATTGATGCGGATCATATGGAAACCTATGATTTTGATTTTAATAAATTAAAGCAAACCTTTTTGACCTTCCTGCATAACCTGCCTTTTTATGGGTTAGCTGTTTTATGTATTGATGATCCTGTGATTAGGGCAATGTTGCCTGATATTTCAAGACCTACCCTTACTTATGGTTTCTCCGAGGATGCGGATTATCGTATTCAAAATATGTCTGTTAATCAACAGCGCAGTTATTTTGATCTATACATACCTAATGAGATCAGTCCTCTATCTATTGAGATAAATCTCCCAGGCGCTCATAACATTTTAAATGCCGCCGCCGCTATCACTGTTGCTATTGATGAGGGGGTTTCTGATAAGGCAATCAAAGAGGCTCTACTGAAGTTCCAGGGAGTCGGTCGGCGTTTTGAGATTTATGGTGAATACCCCATAAGTGATGGGACTGTGATGTTAGTGGATGATTATGGGCATCACCCACGAGAGGTCGCGGCTGTTATTAAAGCAATAAGAGAAGGTTGGCCAAAAAGGCGGTTAGTGATGGTGTTTCAACCTCATCGTTTCACACGCACGCGTGATCTGTTCGAGGATTTTGTTCAAGTGTTGTCTAGTTGTGATGTGTTGTTATTACTGGAGGTCTATGCAGCAGGTGAGAATGAAATTCCCGGGGCAGATAGCAGAGCACTATGTCGCAGCATAAGACAAAGGGGCTTAGTCGATCCTATTTATGTTTGTGGTGTTGAGGATATTCAGGAGGTTCTTGGGGATATCCTTCAGGCTGGAGATATTCTGATTACCCAAGGCGCAGGGAGTATTGGAAAACTTGTAAAAATACTTGCAGATACAAGATTAATATAGGATTCGCTGGATGAAAAAAATGACAATAAATCAGTCGATGAAGACAAAATATGGTCGAGTTGGGGTGCTGTTTGGTGGCATGTCAGCTGAGAGGGAAATCTCCCTTTTATCTGGGAAGTGCATGTCGGAGTCCCTGATTAGATCTGGTGTAGATGTCGTGTCTATTGATGTCGATGGAGATTTTTTGCAGCGATTGCCTGAGTACCAGCTAAGCAGAGCAGTGATTATGCTGCATGGGCCTGGAGGAGAGGATGGAACCCTCCAGGGCGCCTTACAGTTTTTTGGACTGCCTTATACTGGGAGCGGGGTTTTGGCATCAGCATTAGCAATGGATAAGCTGCATAGTAAACAATTTTGGCAGGGTATTGGTTTACCTACGCCAAATTTTGCTGTGCTTGATAAACAAATTAACTGGAGTAAAACGCTTAAAAACTTGGGCGGTAAGGTGATAGTAAAGCCTTCGCAAGAAGGTTCAAGTTTAGGTATGAGCCAGGCGAGCGACCCTGAATCTTTGGAACAGGCATGGCGAACTGCTTCAAAGTTCGATGATATTGTGATTGCTGAGGAATGGATTGCAGGATCGGAATATACCGTTGCAATATTGGGCGAAGAGACGCTCCCCCCTATCAAACTTGAAACAAGTCACACATTTTATGATTACACCGCAAAATATCTTGCAAATGACACTATTTATAAGTGCCCATGTGGACTAGATGACGAAAAAGAAAAATTACTTACAAAATTAGCAGTAGAGGCTTTTAAGAGTATTGGTTGCAGTGGCTGGGGGCGAGTAGATGTAATGTCTAATGTAGACGGAGAGTTTTTTTTGTTAGAGGTAAATACTACCCCAGGGATGACTGATCACAGTCTGATGCCAATGGCCGCGGCCGCCGCCGGGTATAGTTTTGATGAGTTGGCCTTAAAGATTCTAGATAGCTCTTTATGATGATTATTTTTTTAACTCAAAGTGGATATTTTAAAAGTGAGCACGGCAATTAATCGTAATAAGATTAGGACGGTAAAGCTACAAGAGCATTTTGTCTTATTGCGCGATCGTTTAGATTGGCTTTTTAGGGGGCTAGCAATGCTGCCCTTGATGGCAGTCTTTGTCGCTATAGTCTGGGGAGGAAGATACCTCTTTATGGGTTTTGATGTCCCCGTTAAGAGTGTTTCGGTAATGGGCATATTTAGCAACATAAAGAAAAAAGAAATTGAAGAATCAATAATTCCCTTAGTTTACGATAAAGGATTTCTCAGTTTAGATTTGACTAAAATTACAATTCTTCTCGAATCACATCCATGGATAGAGAGGGTTACTGTTAGGCGAAAGTGGCTGGGAGAAATAGAGATAAGGGTAATAGAAGAGGCTCCATTGGCTCGTTGGGGAGCAGACAGTTTCTTAAATAACCAAGGGGAAATATTACAAATAGGGAACAATAGTAGTTTGTTGCATTTGCCTTTATTGCAGGGAGAAGAGCATTCGGAACTGCTGCTGAAAACTTATCGCGAAGTTGCTTTGTTGTTGCAGCCAGTAAGTTTGAAGATTACGGAATTAAGGAGAGACGACCACGGAGTTTGGTGGTTGACCTTGTCAAATGGTTTAGAGCTTTTGGTTGGTCGTGATCAGATCATAGCAAAAGTGCGTCGGTTCTTAATTGTATGGGTGTCTGAATTAAAGGCCAAGAGCGCCGATGTGGCGAGCATAGATATGCGTTATGAAAATGGCGTTGCAGTGAAATGGAAATAAAAATCATCTGTGCGATAGATGCAAGCCTCAGAGCGTAAAAAAAATTGCCATGTATGCTTCATAGCAGTTAATAGTAAACCTAGAAATAGAAGGTAAATGTGAGGTCAAAAGATGACTAGTTCGAGGGAAGAGCAGTTAATAATTGGTTTAGACATTGGGACATCAAAAGTTGCAGCCATTGTTGGGGTCGTGAGCCCTGAGGGTTTTCTAGAAATAGTGGGAACTGGGCTACAGATGTCTTCTGGTTTAAAGAAAGGAGTGGTCGTTAATATTGAGGCTACTGTTCATTCGATACAGCGCGCTATTGAAGAGGCTGAGCTGATGGGGGGGTGCAATATCAACTCTGTTTTTGTAGGGATCGCCGGCAGCCATATTCGTAGCTTAAATTCTCATGGTATTGTTGCGATTCGCGATCGAGAAGTTTTGCCTTTAGATATAGAACGTGTTATCGATGCCGCTAGAGCAGTTGCTATCCCGGCCGACCAAGAAATCCTTCATGTTTTACCCCAAGAGTATATTATTGATAATCAAGAAGGGGTGCGCGAGCCTTTAGGCATGTCCGGTGTGCGACTAGAATCAAAAGTACATCTTGTAACCTGCGCAGCAAATGCCGCTCAAAATATAAAAAAGTGTATTCGCAGATGTGGTCTCGAGGTTGACGATATTATTCTGGAGCAACTCGCATCAAGCTATGCCGTCTTAACAGAAGATGAAAAGCAATTAGGAGTCTGCTTAGTGGATATAGGTGGAGGAACCACTGATATCGCAATTTTTTATGATGGAGCTATTCGTCATACAGGAGTGATACCTATTGCCGGAGATCAGGTGACTAATGATATCGCTCATGCGTTACGAACTCCAACTGCTCATGCAGAAGAATTAAAAATTAAATATGCGTGTGCTTTGGCAAAGTTAACCGCTCCTGAGGAGACCATAAAGGTTCCTAGTGTCGGAGACAGGCCTCCGCGCGATTTATCTCGCCAAGCTCTGGCAGAGGTTGTTGAACCGAGATACGAAGAATTATTTTCTTTGATTCAAGCAGAGTTGCGTCGCAGTGGATTTGAAAATTTGGTGGCGGCTGGAATGGTGCTTACAGGAGGTACGTCAAAAATGGAAGGCGTTGTCGAGCTAGCGGAAGAAATTTTCCATATGCCAGTTAGGATCGGCTCCCCTCAAAACGTTAGAGGGTTAACGGATATCATCAATAACCCTATTTATTCTACTGGCGTTGGATTGGTGCTCTATGGAATGCAGCAATTATCAGAAGGATCCATTTTAAGCAAAACCACTAAGGGTAATGGTAGAAGTCTTATGGAGATAGTGAAGAGTTGGTTTCAAGATAGTTTGTAAATATTTAATTTTTAATTAAAGCTAAACGAGGGGTAATCGTTATGTTTCAGATCGTGGATACTACACCAGATAGTGCAGAAATTAGAGTAGTGGGTGTTGGAGGAGGGGGAGGTAATGCCTTAAGGCATATGATTGCAAGCGGCGTTACTGGGGTTCAATTTATATGTGCCAATACTGATGCTCAGGCGCTTAAAGATATTGACGCTACAATTTTACAGCTAGGAAGTGGGCTCACAAAAGGATTGGGGGCGGGAGCCAATCCAGATGTAGGTCGTCAGGCCGCAATGGAAGATCGTGAGAGAATTTCCGATGCTCTGCGTGGTGCTGACATGGTTTTTATTACTGCTGGAATGGGTGGGGGAACTGGAACTGGAGCTGCACCTGTCGTTGCGGACGTAGCAAGAGAGCTAGGGATCCTTACAGTTGCAGTTGTTACACGCCCTTTCATCTGGGAAGGTAAAATGAGGATGTCAGTGGCAGAAGAGGGTCTAAGAGAACTTAAAGATAAAGTAGATTCTCTCATCACCGTGCCAAATGAAAAACTGTTGCAGGTTCTGGGACGTTCCACCACTGTACTTGCTGCATTTAGCGCAGCAAATGATGTCCTGTTGGGTGCTGTTCAAGGGATCGCTGATTTGATAATACGACCTGGTATGATTAATGTAGATTTCGCTGATGTACGAACAGTGATGTCTGAGATGGGTCAAGCCATGATGGGAACAGGTGAAGCAACAGGAGAAGATAGGGCACGTGAGGCTGCTGAAAAGGCTATTCGTAGCCCTCTACTAGAAGATATTAATTTGCAGGGTGCGAGAGGTATATTGGTTAATATAACAGCTGGACCAGATCTTTCATTGGGTGAGTTTAATGATGTTTTGGAGACTGTGCATAGTTTTGCAGCTGATAGCGCCACGACTGTGGTGGGCACCGTGATTGACCCATCATTAGGAGAAGCAATCAGAGTCACAGTTGTCGCTACAGGTTTAACTACGTCTGATGGCCGAAAATCTCCCATCAAAATGGTGGATAACACAAAATCAATCGAGGTTGTAAAGGTGACAAAGAATGGAGACACAGATTACACTGCATTTGAACGACCAGCTGTACTTCGAAAAGAAGGCAGTTTATCGGAGGGTGGGCTGAATGTGAAATCACAATCTGATTCGGACGATTATCTAGATATTCCAGCATTTTTACGCTGTCAGGCAGATTAAGGTAGTGTATTATTCAGGGTAATACTTTAAAAATATCGTTGAGTCCGCTTGCCAGTTGAACTTGACGATTTTTAGTTTGAATTATGGTTTTTTCTGATCAATAGTCTTGAATACACCTAGCGAAATAATTGAGTTTTTGCCATCAAAGGCAATATGATCTGCTACAGAATAAAGAATCCTGGATAATAGTAAAAGATGATTAGACAGCGCACATTGAATAATATGATCCGCGCCACCGGAATTGGCTTGCATACCGGCGAGAAAGTTTTCCTGACTCTCCGCCCGGCTCCTGAGGATACCGGGATTGTATTTCGACGCACTGATTTAAGCCCTACAGTGGAGATACAGGCATTAGCTGAAAATGTTGGTGATACGATGCTTTCTACCACTCTTATGAAGGGAGAGGTTCGTGTTTCAACAGTCGAACATTTGCTGGCGGCTTTGGCTGGCCTTGGGGTTGATAACGTCATTATTGATGTTACGGCTCCAGAAGTTCCTATTATGGATGGTAGTGCCAGTCCTTTTGTTTTTTTACTTCAGTCGGCAGGGATAAAAGAACAAAATAAGCCAAAACAATTTATACGAATAAAGCAAAAAGTAACTGTTTCAGATGGAGATAAAACTGCTTCCTTTAAGCCATTTAACGGCTTCAAGGTAGGTTTTGCTATTGCTTTCGATCATCCGGCTTTCAATAATCGAACATTGCAGGCAACAGTTGATTTTTCTACAACCTCTTTTGTAAAAGAGGTTAGTCGTGCTCGCACTTTCGGGTTTATGCATGAAATAGAATATCTGAGATCTCAAGGTTTAGCACGTGGTGGTAGTATGGATAATGCTGTTGTCGTAGATGACTTCCAGGTGTTAAATGAAGATGGTCTGCGCTATGAAGATGAATTTGTTAAGCATAAAATTTTGGATGCTATCGGTGATTTGTATTTACTAGGAAATAGCTTAATTGGTGAATATGCTGGCTATAAATCTGGTCATGGGCTCAATAACGCCTTACTTAAAGAGCTGATTGCTCGGGAAGATGCTTGGGAAATGGTGACTTTTGAGGATGATGAAGATGAATCGCCAATTTCTTACATGAAGCCTTTGCTGACGGCATAAAAGTTTCCTATATAATGATTAAGTTGTGATGATTTGACAGTTGCCATGAATAGTACTTGTTTAAAAAACACCTACAGTAAATCGAGAGCAGTATTTACCGAACTATTCCATAACTTATTTCGATCGCATACTTTATTTCCATCCTTGTGCAATTAAACGTCTAGTCTTATATACCCTGGAATGATGATGAAATTTTTGGCAAAGCTTTTTGGTAGCAAAAATGATAGAGAAATTAAAAGAATACGAAAGATTGTAGATCGTATTAATGATTTTGAGGAGAAGCTTGCTGTTTTGACAGATGAAGACTTAAGGCTTAAAACTAAAGAATTTCAAAAAGATTATGAGAATGGTTCATCCTTAGATCAACTCCTACCAGAAGCATTCTCTGTTGTGCGAGAGGCAGCCAAACGCACTTTAGGCTTACGTCATTTTGATGTCCAAATGATAGGAGGTGTAGTGCTTCATGAGGGTCGGATTTCAGAAATGCGAACAGGCGAAGGTAAGACGCTAATGGCAACTTTGCCCGCATATCTTAATGCTTTGTCTGGAAATGGTGTGCACATTGTTACCGTGAATGACTATCTGGCTAATCGCGATGCTGAATGGATGACACCTATATATGAATTCTTAGGCATGGGTGTCGGAGTTATTTCCTCTGGATTGTCTCCAGAGGAAAAAATAAAAGCATACCAAGCGGATGTTACTTTTGGCACAAATAACGAATTTGGTTTTGATTATCTTCGCGATAACATGGTCTTACGTCTCGAAGATAAGTTACAGAGAGGCCTAAATTTCGCTGTTATTGATGAGGTGGATTCAATTCTTATTGATGAGGCCAGAACGCCACTTATTATTTCAGGAACTGCTGAGGATAGTTCGGCGTTATACCAAAAAATTAATAAATTAATTTCGACTCTTGTTCTTCATTCTGAGGAAAATCAAGGTGACTTTATTATTGATGAGAAAGTAAGGCAAATAGAACTAACAGAGGATGGACACTGCAAAATAGAGGCTTTACTTGAAAGCGAAGGCTTACTTCAAAGTGGGGATAGCCTATATAACGCAATCAATTTGTCACTACTTCATCATGTCCAGTCAGCACTAAAGGCACACCACTTGTTCAGCAAAGATGTTGAATATATTGTGCAAGATAAACAGGTTGTGTTGATTGATGAGCATACAGGAAGAACAATGCTTGGGCGTCGATTATCAGAGGGCCTCCATCAAGCCATAGAGGCCAAAGAAGGGGTTATTATTCAGAGCGAAAGCCAAACAATGGCATCGACGACTTTTCAGAATTATTTCCGCCTCTATGACAAACTATCAGGCATGACAGGAACAGCCGACACTGAAGCCTATGAATTTCACCAAATATACGGACTCCCCGTTGTTGTAATACCAACAAATTTACCAGTAGCTAGGGTGGATCTTAATGATTTGATTTACCTTACGCCAGATGAAAAATATGATGCTGTTGTTGCAGATATCAAATCATGTATTGAGAAAAATGCCCCAGTATTAGTTGGAACGGCTACTATCGAAAGCTCAGAAGAAATGTCATCAAGATTAGAGAAAGTAAAAATTCCCCATCAGGTACTAAATGCAAAACACCATGAAAAAGAAGCGCAAATTATCGCTCAAGCAGGGCAGCCAGGAACAGTTACAATTGCAACTAATATGGCTGGTAGAGGAACAGACATAGTTCTTGGAGGGAGCTGGGAAGCAGTTATTGCAGAGCTAAAAAATCCCACCCAGGCTCAAATACAGCTCATCAAGGATGAATGGAAAGTCCGTCATGATGCGGTTATTGCCGCTGGCGGGCTCCATATACTTTGTACTGAACGGCATGAATCTAGGCGCATTGATAATCAGCTGCGAGGTAGAGCCGGCAGGCAAGGTGACCCTGGTGTATCGCGATTTTATTTGTCGCTGGAGGACCCGTTGATGCGTTTGTTCGCATCGGATGGAGTTAAAAATATGATGCGATCCCTGGGAATGGAAAAAGGAGAATCGATCGAGCATCGGATGGTGACAAGTGCTATCGAAAAAGCTCAAAAGAAAGTTGAAGGCAGAAACTACGATATGCGTAAAAATTTGCTTGAATTTGATGATGTTGCTAACGATCAGCGACAGGTGATTTACCAACAGAGAAATGAGTTGTTGGTAGAAGAAGATATTAGCGAAGTTATTGCCAGTGTAATGTCCGATGTTATTGATACATCAATAAGTGATTACATCCTTCCGCAAAGTTTGGCAGAACAATGGGATGTCTCTGGGTTAGAAAACCATTTCGCATCAGAATTTAAGCTGCAGGTAGAAGTTCAAAAGTGGTTGAATAATGATGAGCTTTTAAATGAAGAGGGGATTCGATTAAGAATTCAGCAAAAAGCTAAAGATGTCTATGAGGAAAAAGCCTCTGCAATTGGCGGAGATATTCGTATCATTGAAAGACACGTAATGCTGCAGGTATTGGATACCCTATGGAAAGAACATCTTTCTCGTATGGACTATTTACGGCAAGGGATAAACTTGCGCGCATATGCACAAAAAAATCCTCGACAAGAATACAAGCGTGAATCTTTTGAATTATTTCAACAAATGCTAGAAAATATCAAAGTAGAGACCATTCATTTCTTAAGTAAGGCTGAAGTTCGTGATCGCGAGGACATTGAACAAATAGAGCGCAACAAAATAGAGGCGCAACAGCGACAAAAACTAGAAATGAACCATGATAAGGTCTCAGCAATCGACGAATCCAAAAGACCAGGCGGGGCTGCTAAAAAGTTTGCTCAGGGAAAGCCGTTTGTTCGGTCAGCTGAAAAAGTAGGAAGAAACGATACTTGTCCTTGTGGTAGTGGTAAGAAATTTAAACAGTGTCATGGTAAATTGAACCAATGAGTTAGTTGTAGGCATTTTTTTATGCTATTTAGATTAGCTGAATCAAGTGATGTTGCTTGGAAAAATATAGTGAGAAAGTCATGGCGGTAGGTAAAGATTATTTTCCTGAAATGCATCCTGTGCCAGGCTTTAAGTTGGGCATAGCAAGTGCTGGTATCAAGACTTCAGGCAAAAAAGACTTGATTGTGATGGAAATGATAGATGGAAGTTCTGTTGCAGGAGTATTCACAAAAAATGCGTTTTGCGCAGCACCAGTGCAAATCTCAAAAAAGAATATTTATTCGACCCAATGCCGTTACTTGGTTACAAATACTGGTAATGCAAACGCAGGAACTGGGGAGCAAGGAAGAGAGGATGCTAAAGCTATATGTCAAGCTCTTGCAGGAATAGCAAGAGTTGATGATAGGGCTGTGTTGCCTTTTTCTACAGGTGTTATAGGAGAATACTTGCCAGTACAAAAAATTATTTCAGCCCTGCCTTTAGCGTATACATCACTTTCTGAAACCAGCTGGGATGAAGCCGCAAGATCTATCCTGACAACAGATACTCGTCCTAAAGGTGCAAGCGCCCAGTTAGACTTTGCTGGAAAAAAAATTACAATTACAGGTATCACAAAAGGCTCAGGAATGATAAGGCCTGATATGGCTACTATGCTGGCTTATGTTGCTACCGATGCAGTGATAGAGCAAGAGCTACTAAAGAATATACTTGCTAACATGACCGAGTATTCATTTAACCGAATTACCGTCGATGGCGACATGTCGACAAATGATTGTGCTATTTTGGTGGCAACTGGAGCTTCTGGTGTTGATGTATCCAAATTACCCGCCAATGATATGGATCAGTTTTTGGCGTGCTTGAAAGAACTATTTGTTTCTTTGGCTCAGCAAGTTATTCAGGATGGAGAAGGCGCCACTAAGTTTGTGACAATAAAGGTATCTGCAGGTAAAGATAAGTCTGAGTGCCTGAAAGTGGCATATGCTGTAGCTGAATCTCCGTTGGTAAAAACTGCTTTATTTGCTTCAGATCCCAACTGGGGGAGAATTCTTGCAGCAATAGGATACTCAGGCCTTCCTAATTTAAATGTTGATGGCATAGAGGTTTATCTAGATGACATTCTTATAGCTGAAAAGGGTGGAAGAGCTCAGAGTTACCTGGAATCTCTTGGTCAAGAAATCATGTCTAAAGATGTGTTGTCTATAAATATTGTTCTGAATCGCGGCTATGCTGTGGAAGAAATCTATACGACTGATTTATCTTATGATTATATTAAAATCAATGCAGAATATCGTAGCTAATGCTTAAAATTCATGTGGTTGCAGCAGTGATTTTGGCCAAGAATAAACAAGTACTTATTGCCAGAAGATCTAAGAATAAACCTCAGGGGGGTTTCTGGGAGTTTCCTGGCGGCAAGATAGAAAAAGACGAGACAGCGATTGAGGCTTTATCTCGGGAACTAAAAGAGGAGTTGGCTATTTCTGTTCTTGAGATGAAATCTTTCATTAAACTTGAGCATGAATATCCAGAGCGCTCTATTATTTTAGATGTATGGATGGTGGAAAAATTTACCGGCAATGCTAGAGGAAACGAAGGACAGACTATTGCTTGGGTTTCTGTTGATCAGTTGAATCAGTATGAGTTTCTTGAGGCAAACAGGCTGGTTGTGGATAAACTCCAAACATTGTTACCCTACTAGTGGTGGGTTGCATCATCCCTGTCAATTATATTTAGCTCTTCAAGCCCTTGCGTAGTCCGACTTCCTGGAATACTAAAACCTTCCGAAGCCCATTCGCCAAGATCGATTTGTTTGCAACGCATTGAGCAAAAAGGCCTATAGGGCGACTCTTCATCCCAAATAACTTTAATTTTGCATGTAGGGCAGTCGACGCAAGTAATTTTTTTATTCAGCATTTTTTTGTGTTGCCAGGGTTAAATAAAGCTCGTGGAGTCTGTCTATTTTTATTTTTAGTGCCTTAATGTCGCTAGTATTGTCAATAATGTCATTAGCAAACCTCAGTCTTTCTGAGCGCTGCATTTGAGAGTTGATAATTGACTGCACAGTATTTTGTTTGCCGCCATCACGTTTTGAAGTACGCTGAACTTGCAGGCTTTCCGGTACATCTATGACTAGAATTCTATCTGCTAGCTTGTGTTGACTTGTCTCCACCAATAGCGGTGATTCGAGCACTGTGTATGCGCTAGCAGACAGTGCGAGAAGATTGATGATCTCTTTCCGAATGGGTGGATGCAAAAGAGCCTCTAACCAAGCCCTTTTTTCTGGAGCCTCAAATATTTCTTTACGTATAAATGCTCGGTCTAGGCTGTAATCCAAAAGTAGACTTTTTTTACCAAAATAGTCGGCGATTTTTATATGGAATATAGAACCTTTCTTTACTATATCTCGTGCCACAATATCTGCATTCACTACCTCTATACCCAACTGTTTGAAGTAATTTCCTGCGGTACTTTTGCCGCTGCCAATGCCTCCTGTGAGCCCAACCAAAAAACTCATTATATTAATCTCATAGAAAAATCTACAGCTTGACAGTGTTTAGTTAAACTTCCAGATGAAAGGTAGTCTATGCCAGGCATAGCTTTTTGGGTAATATTCCTTGTATCTATGTTCCCCGAGACTTCCAGTTTTATTTTTCCTGCATTCATTGCAATTGCTTGCTTGATCATACTAGGATCAAAATTATCTAGCATTGCTATATCTACGTTTTCTGCTAAGGCTTCTTGAAGTTCTGAAATAGTTTCCACCTCCACCTCTATTGGCCTTTCCGGAGAAATCTCTCTAGCTTTTAGAACAGCATATTTTATGCCGCCGCAGGCAGCTATATGATTTTCCTTGATCAAAAAAGCGTCATATAACCCTATACGATGATTTTGGCAACCGCCAACAACCACAGCGTATTTTTGTGCTAGCCTCAAACCAGGTATTGTTTTTCGAGTATCAAGAATCGTTACACCAATCCCTGATGTTAGTTTGGCATACTCTCGAGCAATGGTGGCTGTGCCTGATAAGGTTTGGAGAAAATTAAGAGCCGCTCTTTCTCCTGTTAATAGACTGCGAGCAGAGCCTTTGAGCCTGCATACAATTTGTTCTGGTTCCAGCGACCCCCCATCTTCAACAAGCCACTCTATTTTTATATGAGAATCTAACTGGCGGAATACTTCGTTGAACCATGCTTGACCACAAAGAACAGCAGGCTCTCTAGTAACAACGAAGGCATCAGACATAGTGCTACTTGGAATTAGCTGGGCCGTAATATCGCCGTCACCAATATCTTCAGCTAAGGATCTAGCAACACTAACTTTGATGTCTTCTGTGAGCTTTTTGTTATGGAGCATATCAAAAATATCCCATCTATCTTTATAGGTAGTATATCAGCACAATTGCTGTGTTAAAGACCCCATAGGATTCATATGAGCAATATGATGGAGCATGTTTTTGTATTATTTTTTTGTTTAATGCAAAATTTCATGTATGTTTTTTTAATAAAGTCTTTTATTGTTAATCACTTAGTATGTAGATAGTGCATTTTAAAACCTCAAGATTAATTAATTTCTGGATAACTACTAATGATCAATTCTAATGGCTGGCATACTGAAGCCCGACCTGAACCATCCCCAAATTGCAGTGATCGCCCCAATGGAGCAAAAATTTCTCTTTTGGTTATCCATAATATTAGCTTGCCGCCAGATCAGTTTGATAGTAATTATGTCTGTGATTTTTTTTTAAACAGTTTGGACGTGAGTGTAGATCCATACTTTAAAGAAATTTATAATCTGCATGTTTCCCCCCACCTGCTGATTGGTCGTAAGGGTGAATTGATACAATTTGTAGGATTTAATGACAGCGCATGGCATGCCGGAAAGTCATTTTTTGAAGGTGCTGAGAACTGCAATGACTTTTCCATTGGAATCGAACTGATTGGCGCTGATAATACTCCTTACACTGATATGCAATACCAAATTCTTGCTGGTGTTACTAGAGATGTGATGACATGCTACCCTTTGGTGACACAAGACCGTATCGTCGGACATTCTGATATAGCGCCTGAACGTAAAACCGATCCAGGCCCTTCTTTTGACTGGAAACGCTATTTTTCAGCTCTTAATTTTTAAGTTTTATGTAGAAATAAGCTTAGTATTTTGCGCAGGCTAGTCTTGATCCCAGCGAAACAAAATCCCTGCAAGTGCTATAAATATGATTGTCATCAAGCCCAAGATAGCTAGTTGCGGACCGACGTCATAAAAACTTGCACCTTCTAGCATGACATTTCTGGATGCTTGCACTAAATGTGTCAGTGGGAGGATTTGCGAGAAGTCTTGCAACCATTGAGGGGCGCCGTCAAGAGAAAACCATAATTCTGAAAGAAGCAGCATGGGAAAACTAATAAGGTTAAGCATGCCATTTGCTAAGTCCTCACTAGACGTTCGGGTAGCCATAAGTAGTGACATACTTATAATGGCTAGATTGCCAGTCACGACTATGCTGAGCAGCAGCAAGTAGCTACCTATCATCATGAAATCAATAAATAAGTCGCAAGAAATAAACACAATCGTGGTTACTGCAAGCATGACGAATAACCTAGATAATGCTTGCGAGGCTAGGAATTTCCATGCACTTAAAGGGGTAGCCTGCAGCCTCTTAAGGACTCCATTTTTACGATAACGGACAATGACATAGCCAATTCCCCATAGTCCGCTAAACATGATGTTCATTGCCAAGATACCGGGAATTGCCCAGTCTATGTAGCGTATTTTTTGGCCTTTTATCTCTTGGCGCTGCCAAGGAATTTGAAGATTAGCTGGCTGTGATTGATCTGCAAGTATCAATTTTTCTAGCAATAACCCTTTTTCGGATTCAGGATTTATCCAGTATCGCCTCGCCTCGCCTGGGTCGATGAATATGTCCAGCTCATGGAATCGTACTTTGCCAATAGCATTTTCAAAATTTGTATATGTTATAACTTCAATGGTGGGCTCATTTGAAAAAACACCAGATGACATTGCTGGCATTGGTTTAGAGATGCCGACCCCAGTTTGTGCGACACTCAGCACTCCAACGTGAAATATTTTTTGGTTCTCAGACGAGAAAGCTAGAGCAAGTATAATTACTATAAGAGGGGTTGCTATAAAAGACCAAAACAGGGAACCCTTGTCTCGATAATATTCTTTATTTCTAGCCATCCATAATGCAAAAATTTGCTTCATTATTTCAGATTACTCCCTTAAGTGATGTCCGGTTAGCTTTAAAAATAAGTCATCAAGAGAGGGCTTCCTTACTTGTAGTGATTGCAGGGTGATATTTTTGGATATTAGTTCCGATAAAGTTTTTTCTACATCATTGGTGGGAATTGCGATGCAGTCTTCGCGCATCTCTATGGGGCTAGAAATACAATCAATGTGGCTGGAGTTGCCTGCATTGTTAAAATCTTCCCGATCAAGACAAACATAACTATGGTTAAAGTTATTTTTTAGAAGGACGCCTGGGGAGCCGTCAGCTATAACTTTACCTTGATCCATTATGACAAGCTGATCACACAGTAGTTCGGCCTCTTCCATATAATGAGTGGTTAGAAGTACAGTTTTTCCACGCTTTTTGATATTTCGAATAAGTGTCCAGAAGTTCCGTCTTGCTTGAGGATCTAGCCCGGTTGTGGGCTCGTCCAAAAATAGTATTTCCGGATCGTTTACTAAAGCAATCGCTAAAAGTAACCGTTGCCGCTGACCTCCAGAAAGTTTTGTAGCGTAAGTTTCTAGGAATTCTTCAAGCTGGCATGTTTCAATCAGGTCGTCGATAGATTGTGTATGGCGATACAGTTTTGAAAAAAGCTTAAGAACCTCTCGAGTTTTAAGGTAATCCATTAGCGCCGTTGTTTGAAACTGAATGCCTGTCTCTGATGAGAACTGACTATCACGCAATTTTCCTTTATATAAGATCTTTCCAGAGGTAGCTTGTTTTATATTTTCAATGATTTCAATAGTTGTGGTTTTTCCGGCGCCATTAGGGCCAAGTAATCCACAGCATGATCCTTTGGGTATTGCGAAAGACACGTCATCAACCGCCTTTAAAGAGCGAAAAGATTTTGTTAAATTGAAGACTTCCAGGATGACTGTCATATAGCAATTAATTGTATAGCATCATTAGTATTATCTGTTAGGGTATAAGTCTTTTTAAGTGAAATTTTTGATAGTGTACCGTGCTGGCTGTGAAGGAAATATTAAATGAAATTCCAACAAGGCACTAGAAGTTGGGGTGAGGCGCTTCGAACTTATAGCCGACCAGAAGTGGTCAGGATGCTGTTCTTGGGTTTTTCTGCTGGACTGCCCCTTTTACTTGTATTTAGCACACTAACCGCTTGGCTCCAGGATCTGGATGTCAGCAGGACCAGCATTGGATTCTTTGGGTGGGTAGGAGTAACTTATTCCATTAAAGTTTTTTGGGCGCCAGTTGTTGATCGCACTCGGATTCCTTGGTTGACTGAGAAATTTGGCCAACGACGAAGTTGGATTTTGATGGGGCAGTTGGGGATTATGCTTGGGTTGATCGCCATGGTATTGGTCGACCCAAAGGTCTCCTTGTTGAATTTTGCAATATGCGCAGTGATAGTTGCGTTTTCGTCATCAACCCAAGATGTCGCTATCGATGCTTTTCGTATTGAATCAGCAGCAGACGAGATGCAGGGAGCACTGGCTGCAGGCTATCAGTTTGGCTATCGCTCAGCGATGCTTGTTGCAGGAGCGGGAGCACTCTATATAGCAGATATATATAGCTGGAACATTGCATATTTTTTTATGGCCTCCTTAATGTTGGTTGGCGTTGGCACTGTTTTTGCTATTCCTGAACCTGCTCGAAATGATAAAGATAAGCCTGGATTAATAAAGCCAGAAAAGACAGGAAAACTGGATCGTTGGATTCATTGGTGTCGGATTGCTTTTATGGCACCGCTTATCGAGTTCTTTAAACGTAATGGTTCTTATGCGTTAATAATTTTGACGTTTATTGCCGTGTTTCGTCTTAGTGATATTGCGATGGGTATCATGGCCAATCCATTTTATCTAGACATGGGTTTTACCAAAACAGAAATTGCTAGTATTAGCAAAATATTTGGCTTCTTCATGACGCTGCTAGGAGCATTTTTGGGCGGCTTATGTGTTGTTCGTTATGGTACTCATAGGCCTTTGTTATGGGCAGCTGTGTTAACGGCAGCTACCAGTCTATTGTTTGTACACTTGGCAAATATGGGGCATGACATTAATGCGCTAGTGATGACAATAAGTGCCGATAACATTAGCGGTGGATTTGCAGGAGCCGTTTTCATTGCGTATTTATCTAGCCTGACTAATCGCGCCTTCACCGCCACACAGTATGCGCTTTTTACTTCATTGATGACTTTACCGGGTAAATTCTTTAGTGGTTTTTCTGGTATCATAGTGGATGGTACTAGCTACCAAGTGTTTTTTACCTATGCTGCACTAGTGGGTATACCCGCAATAGTCTTGTCTTGGGTGCTTTGGAAGAAAGCGGATCATGCAACTTAAAATGTCTATATGGAGTTAGTCTTTGTGGTACCTGATCTTATTTTTTGTTGTTGCGCCTATTGCAGAAATCTCGCTGCTAATCCAGGTTGGCGGTGAGATTGGCTCCTTGCCTACCATTGGCCTTGTGCTGTTAACGGCTGGAATAGGATTTTCTTTGCTGAGGCAGCAGAGTATAGAAACTTTTTCCCGCGCTCGCAGAAAAATTAATGCCGGAGACTTGCCTGCCCAGGAGATGATCGAGACTATTATTGTTGCGCTTAGCGGTGCTTTGTTGGTGATCCCGGGGTTTGCTACTGATCTTCTCGGATTTGTCGGTTTAGTGCCAAGACTTAGGGTGTATCTTTCATCAAGACTAGTGTCGAAATTTTTTGTTAGGAGTTATGGTAAAAATTTTACCCAAAGACAGCCAGGTAATGACACAGTTCATGATAAACGAAAAGTCATAGATGCTGAATATTGGAGAGAGGGTGAAGATAAGTAAAAATTTTTATACTGCCCCTTGAAATGATCAAAGCGTGACACCATATATAAGATTGCTTCAATGCAAGCAAGTTTTAATAGATTTTTTATAAATTGACCTTGTTTAATATAGTCCATATATTTTTATGAGGCCTCACATAACAGTTGGAGAATGCTAATGAAAATGCGCCCCCTACACGACCGCGTTGTTGTTCGTCGAAAGGAAGAAGAAGGAAAAACTGCAGGCGGTATTCTATTGCCTGGTTCTGCTAAGGAAAAGCCAAATCAAGGCACTGTGATTGCTGTAGGATCTGGTAAGGTTTTAGATAGTGGTGAAGTGCGTCCAGTAGACGTAAAGCTAGGAGATATAGTTGTTTTTGGCAAGTATGCTGGTAGCGATACCATTGAAATCGACGGAGAAGAGTTCGTTATTCTTGGTGAAAATGACATCAAGGCAGTTATGGTTAGCTAATAATTAATGCGGGTAACTTAATCTACTTTATTAAGTAGAGAAAAAGTTTCAATGAATTTTTAAGAAAGGAAAATATCATGTCGGACAAAGAAGTCAAATTTGGAGATAGTGCGCGCAACCCGATGCTGAGGGGCGTTAATATACTCGCGGATGCTGTAAAGGTAACACTGGGCCCAAAAGGGCGAAATGTAGTTTTAGAAAAATCATACGGCCCCCCTGTAGTTACTAAAGATGGAGTTTCCGTAGCAAAAGAAATTAATCTTAAAGATAAGTTTGAAAATATGGGCGCCCAGATGGTTAAAGAAGTTGCATCTAAGGCCTCTGATGATGCTGGCGATGGAACTACAACAGCCACTGTGCTGGCGCAGTCTATTGTAAACGAAGGCTTAAAATCAGTAGCCGCTGGCATGAACCCAATGGATTTAAAGCGTGGGATTGATAAAGCGGTTACTGCGGCTGTCGAGCAAATTGCTGCCATGGCTAAGCCTTGTGCAGACACAAAAGCTATTGCTCAAGTAGGGACTATATCGGCCAACAGCGATACGCATGTCGGTGACATCATTGCTAAGGCAATGGAAAAAGTTGGAAAGGAAGGTGTCATTACAGTTGAAGATGGTACTGGTCTTGAAAATGAGCTGGAGATTGTTGAAGGAATGCAGTTTGATCGGGGTTACCTTTCTCCGTACTTTATAAACAATCAAGAAACCATGGGTGTTGAGCATGAAAGCCCATATATCTTGCTTTATGATAAGAAGATTTCCAATATTCGCGACCTGCTTCCCTTGCTTGAGAGCGTAGCAAAAGCTGGCCGTCCGCTAATGATCATTGCTGAAGATGTTGAAGGCGAGGCTTTGGCGACACTGGTTGTAAATAATTTACGCGGCATAGTAAAAGTTGCAGCATGTAAGGCCCCTGGTTTTGGCGACCGTCGTAAAGCTATGCTTGAAGATATAGCTGTTCTTACGGGTGGTACTGTGATCTCCGAAGAAATAGGAATGGAGCTTGAAGCTGTAACGTTGGAGCACTTAGGTACAGCCAAGCGTATCAGTATGACTAAAGAAAATACAACTGTCGTGGATGGTGCTGGTGACAAAAAAGCGATTGCTGCTAGAGTTAAGCAAATTCGTGCGCAGATTGAAGACACCTCATCTGATTATGATCGCGAAAAGCTACAAGAACGAGTTGCTAAACTGGCTGGCGGTGTTGCAGTTATCAAAGTGGGTGCGGCTACAGAAGTAGAAATGAAAGAAAAGAAAGCCAGAGTAGATGATGCGCTGCATGCCACTCGAGCAGCTGTTGAGGAGGGCGTTGTTCCTGGAGGTGGAGTTGCCTTGATTCGCGCTCTTCAGGGCATTGAAGGTTTGACTGGAGATAATGAGGATCAGAATGTAGGGATCAGATTAGCTCAACGTGCTATGGAGTCTCCCCTTCGTCAGATCGTTACAAATGCTGGAGGAGAAGCTTCAGTAGTTGTAGATAAAGTCAAAGCAGGTAAAGGTAATTTCGGTTATAACGCAGCCGTAGGTGAATATGGCGACATGATCGCTATGGGAATCTTAGATCCCGCAAAAGTAACTCGTAGCGCGCTTCAAGCTGCTGCATCTATAGCAGGCTTGATGCTCACCACAGAGGCCATGGTTGCTGATGCTCCAGCGGATGCTGCTGCTGGTAGTGGAATGCCAGATATGGGCGGTATGGGCGGTATGGGCGGTATGGGCGGTATGATGTAAGCCCATCTCATAAAGATGAATAAAAAGCCTCGAATTTCGGGGCTTTTTATTTGGAATTTTTATGCTAACACTGGGTGTTTTGTTGAATACGGTTTCAGAACAAGCTATAGTTTTGACACTATAAAATTACTAGCTGTCAATTTGATACTAAGGATATAGATATGGAATTTTTTAACTTTCTCGTTCGATGGAGTCATTTGTTGTTTGGCATCACATGGATTGGGATGCTCTATTACTTTAATTTTGTTCAAGGCGGTTACTTTAAACAGGCAACGCCTGAGGCGTTGGCTGATGCAAAATCTAAGCTGGCACCAAGTGCGCTTTGGTGGTTCCGTTGGGGCGCCATGTTTACTTTTGTTTCTGGGATAGTTCTGCTTGGCGGGCTTCATCACAACCATCAGTTTAATAATTCAATTGTGATTGGCGCAATCATGGGGACTCTAATGTTCTTGAATGTCTGGCTAGTGATTTGGCCTGCGCAGCAAATAGCACTTGGAATGAAAGAAGGCGATGCCGCTGCAAGCGGTGCTAAAGCTCTTTTAGCTTCTAGAACCAATGTGTTATTTTCTGCACCCATGGCTTTCGGTATGCTGGCCAGCCCTCATGCGGCTCAATGGGGTGGAAGTGGTTATGGTACTGCTGTGGGTGGATTGGATTTCATAGTCTGCTTGATAATTATTGCAGCACTGGAAATTAATGGCCTGATAGGCAAACAAGGACCAATGGCTTCAGTGAAGGGTGTCATACATGGCAGCTTGACGCTAACAGCTGTGTTATTTGGCGTGCTTTACTATGTGAATTAGGTTTTCTAATATTAAAATATTTTGTCTTCTCAAGTTAAAAAAGCCCTGAATTTCAGGGCTTTTTTCTTTCTAGAAGTTTATTTTTAGGTATGCTGACGGTGATGTGTTAAAAATTAAAATATTAAAGAATCTGCTTGATAGCTAGTCTTTATGCCTATAGCGTATAATCTAAATTCTGATCTTGTAACAACTAAATATTTTTACGAGGGTGCCCCAAATTATGAGCAATGATGATTTTAATAGGATTGATTCCATTGTGCCTGAAAGCGATGAAAGGATAGGCAGAGGCAGAGGAAAAGCTTATGCTACGCAAGCTTCTCTCAAGGGGAGCGACTCTAATAAAGCAAGGGGTACCCTTGCGTCATTAAGCGCTCATAGCTATAAACTACTTGTTTTTATTGCGGTGATTGCGGGCTATTTATTTGTATCCCAGGGGCTGCAGTTAACTCGCTTGCAAGACCGTTTCAGTGAGCTTGAGGCCAAAATTATCTCTACAGATGAATCGCTTGACCAATCGGGGGAGTTACTAGTTACAAGGATTGAAACACAAGAGTCTGCCTTAGTGAAGCATTGGTCTGAAATAAGAAAGTTATGGGCTATTGCTTATGATCAAAATAGAAAAGATATTAGCCAGCAGCAAGAAAAAATAAAATCGCAAGATAGCGCTTTAGAAAAGCTAATAACTTTGGTAGCAAATCAGAAAAAAGAACTTGCCAGCATGACTGGTAAGCTGAATAAATCCGCCAAAACTATGAATACCATGGTCGGCTCTTCTTTGGCCGCTAAGTCAGAGATAAGTGATTTGGCCGTCCAACTTCGAGGGCTGTCCATAACCGATTTTAATGCTCGTATAGCTGATAATGAGCAAGCAATTAAAGCAATTGACGCGCATCGGCTTAGCGTTAATCGTGAGATACAAGAACTAAAAGAGCGGTTAAGTGGCAAGCCTTAGTGAGACGATTAATCGGCCTAAAAGAAACTATTGGTATTTTTGGCCTGTACTAAAATAATTTTATGGGAGAGTTTCACATGACTGTGATTCGTCAAGATGACCTTATAGAAAGCATTGTCGATGCACTGCAATTTATTTCTTATTACCACCCACTTGATTTCATACAAGCGATTCATCGTGCTTATGAGAGAGAAGAATCTCATGCAGCTAAAGATGCCATGGCCCAGATACTTATTAACTCTCGTATGTGTGCAATGGGGCATCGGCCGCTTTGTCAGGATACCGGTATAGTGAACGTATTCATGAAAGTAGGTATGGATATTCAATGGCAGGGTAGTATGAGTGTTACCGATATGGTTAATGAGGGTGTTAGACAGGCATATAATCATCCGGATAATTTGTTGCGAGCATCTATATTAGCTGATCCTGACGGTGCGCGAAGAAATACCGGCGATAACACACCTGCGGTTATTAGCTATGAAATTGTTCCTGGTAATAAACTAGTTGTTGATGTAGCGGCAAAAGGAGGAGGATCTGAGGCAAAGTCTAAATTTGCTATGCTGAACCCCTCTGACTCAGTGGTAGATTGGGTATTACAGGAGGTGCCCAAAATGGGTGCTGGTTGGTGCCCTCCTGGCATGCTTGGTATTGGTATTGGTGGTACAGCAGAAAAAGCAATGCTTTTGGCTAAAGAATCACTAATGGAGTCTATTAATATACAAGAACTCCAAGATAGGGGACCGTCATCTCGTGCAGAAGAACTTCGTTTGGAGTTATTTCAAAAGGTTAATAATCTCGGAGTCGGTGCCCAAGGATTAGGGGGATTAACTACTGTTTTGGATGTTAAGGTTAAAGATTTTCCTACTCATGCAGCCAACAAGGCTGTTGCTCTGATTCCTAATTGTGCCGCTTCGCGTCATACTCACTTCACTCTTGATGGTTCAGGCCCAGCAAAACAAACACCACCTAACATTGAAGACTGGCCAAAAATTTCATGGGAGATAGGCGATAGCGTCAGAAAAGTTGACTTAGATAAGGTAACCAAAAATGATTTATTGGACTGGATGCCAGGTGAAACAATACTCCTCTCAGGGAAAATATTGACTGGAAGAGATGCCGCTCATAAACGTATTGTTGAAATGATTGCTAATGGTGAAAAACTGCCTGTTGATATGACCGGACGATTTATTTATTACGTGGGTCCAGTTGATCCGGTAAGGGAAGAAATTGTTGGCCCAGCAGGACCAACAACTGCAACGCGAATGGATAAATTCACACGCACCTTGCTTGAAAAAACTGGCCTTATTGGCATGATCGGCAAGGCCGAAAGGGGCCCAAGTGCAATTGATGCGATTAGAGACCACAAAGCTATTTACTTGATGGCTGTTGGTGGAGCTGCCTATCTGGTGTCGAAAGCTATTGTTAGCGCCACAGTGGTGGCTTTTGAAGATCTTGGTATGGAGGCAATTTATGAATTTGAGATTGTTGATATGCCTGTTACAGTAGCTGTAGATACAAATGGTGAGTCAGTGCATCGTACTGGACCAGAAATTTGGAAAACAAAAATTGAAGAGCATGCGTTGAAGCTCGGAGAATAAGTTGTTCTGATTTAACTGCCTATTAATAGACAGTTTTTTGGCTTTCTATGTGAGCAACTAGGAATCTTCATGGCCAATAGTCTTTACTGGTATGACTATGAAACATTCGGATTAGATCCAACTCGCGATGGTATATCACAATTTGCTGGTATTAGAACCAATGAAAGGTTAGAAGTAATTAGTAAGCCATTAATTATTTATTGTCACCCCCCGATTGATCGATTGCCGTCACCCGAAGCTTGTCTAGTCACAGGGATTACCCCGCAAATAGCTTTAGAGAAAGGAATTCCAGAAAAAGAATTTATTCAAAAGGTGCTTCAAGAGCTATCTGTTCCCAATACATGTGGGGTCGGGTACAACAGCATTGGATTTGATGATGAATTTACCCGATACGCTCTTTATCGTAATTTTTATGACCCCTATTCCCGGGAATGGGAAAATGGCAATTCTAGGTGGGATATTTTAAATCTACTTCGCCTATCTCGAGCGTTGAGACCAGATGGAATTGAGTGGCCAGTTAAAAATGACGGCTCCCCTTGTTTTAAGCTGACGAGCTTAACTCAGGCTAACGGGATTGATCATGAGTCCGCTCACGATGCTTTGTCTGATGTGCTGGCTACAATTGATGTGGCTAAGCTAGTGATGACCAATCAGTCAAAACTATATGATTATGTATATCAGCTTCGATTTAAAAATAAGGTGATGGAGCTGATTGATGTTCGTCAGCGCAAGCCATTCTTGCATGTGTCTGGAAAGCTTCCAAAGGAAAACTATTATACGGCTTTAATGGTTTCGCTAGCGCCCCATCCCACTAACAAGAATTCTATTATCTGCTTTAACTTGATGCGCGATCCGGAGCCTCTTTTGGAGCTTTCAGTAAAGGAGATCTATCAGCGTTTATTTTTCCGACAGAATGATCAAGAAAAGCTTTCGGTTTTAACCATAGAGGCCAACAAATGTCCTGTGGTAGCAACAGCTAAACTGATAGATAGCTTGGTCGCGAAACGCTTAGGGATATCGCTTGAACAGTGTGAGCATAATCTCCAGATTTTATTAAAAAATGACCTGACCTCTAAATTGCAGACAGTTTACGCTATGCGTGTATTTGAGAATATCGATGACCCTGAGAGGGCTTTGTATCAAGGATTCATTGGTAGTTTTGATAAAAAATTATTGCCAATAGCGAGAGAGGCATCCCCTCAAGAGCTCGCAGCGGATAGCGTACTTTTTCGAGATAAACGCTACCAAAAATTAATATTTCTCTATAGAGCAAAAAATTATCCTGATTCTTTGAGTTTGCAGGAGCAGGCTGTTTGGAAAAATACGCGTCTCAAGAGATTAACTGATATCGTAGAGGGATATCTATCCTTGGAAAGTTATTTCTCAAGGATAGATGAGTTATTTTTAGCAGAAGAACTCTCAGAACAAGACCGCAATGTTTTGTTAGCCTTAAAAGATTGGGGTCGAGATATTCTAGGTGAATCGCACATCAAATAAAGATGCTGGTTAGCATACCGAAAAGTCGCTAAAATAAGTATATATAGACATTAACTGTAAGGGAAAAATGAAATTTGAAGGCGCAAGTATTCTCTCCGTTAGTCAGTTCGAAAGAGTTGATGTTGACACCATTTTTCGTGTGGCAAATGATATGGAGCCTTACGCTCAGAGACAGAAAAGAACCCGTGTTCTGGAGGGGGCCATTCTTGGTAATATGTTTTTTGAGGCAAGCACCAGAACTCGCATTAGCTTCGGTAGTGCCTTTAATCTTTTGGGTGGCGATGTAAGGGAGACTGTTGGATTTGAATCTTCTGCTTTAGCAAAAGGAGAATCTTTACACGATACAGCCAGGGTATTGTCGGGCTTCAGTGATATTATTTGTATGCGACATCCTGAACCTGGTTCAGTTGCAGATTTTGCAAAGAGTAGCCGAGTTCCAGTCATAAACGGTGGCGATGGCAGCAATGAGCACCCTAGTCAGGCATTGCTTGATTTATATACAATTGAAAGAGAATTGAAAGGTTTGGGGCGAAGGATTGATGGGCTTCGCATCGCTATGATTGGGGACTTGAAGCACGGAAGGACAGTGCATTCTCTCAGTAAATTATTGATGCTATTCCGCAACATTTCCGTGCAACTGGTGTCTCCTAAAGACTTAGCTATGCCAAAAAATATTGTAGAAGAGATGAGAAGCAAGGGCTTGACTGTAACAGAATCAGAAAAAATCGAACCTAGTATAGCCCATGTAGATATTGTTTATTCGACTAGAATTCAAGAAGAGCGATTTACTAGCAAGGATGAGGCTGATTTATACCGAGGCAAATTTAGATTAAATCAAGCAATTTATACTGCCCACTGTGAGCCCAATACTGTCATCATGCATCCATTGCCTAGAGACTCTAGAGAGGAAGCGAATGAGCTGGACATAGATCTTGATGGCAATCCAAGTCTGGCCATTTTTCGTCAGACGGATAACGGCTTATTGGTCCGTATGGCGTTATTTGCCATGATTCTTGATGTGGTTCATTTGGTAGAAAAAAATTCGTCTGATGTACCCTGGCATAATCTTCGTTAGCCTTTACAAGGAAGGCCTCGCAGTAGTACTCATTTAACAAAAAAAGCCATTTTAACTATGAACGAATTTGATGATATCAGGCCTTATTATGATAGTGAAGTGGTTGCTGTTTTATCCAGGCTGGCAAAGAACCGAGAATTTATAGACACCCTTTTGTCAATCAAGTACCCATGGTTGCATCGTTGGGCTCCTTGGTTGGTGCGCCCAGTCGTTTCTTATACATTACGCTCTTCTTTTTCAGAGATGCAAACAGTTAGCCATCTTCATGGTGCTATAAGAGAAAGCTTTGGTAACCTTTTAGTAAAAATTGGTAGTGTTTTAACGGTCACCGGTCTTGAAAAATTGGATCGAAATACGCCATACCTGTTTATCAGTAATCACCGTGATATAGCGATGGACCCTGCTTTTGTTAATGTAGCCTTACTTGATGATGATAGAGACAGTGTAAGAATTGCGATAGGAGACAATCTTTTAACCAAACAATTTGTATCTGATTTGGCTCGAGTGAATAAAAGTTTTGTTGTTAAGCGATCGGTTGCAGGAAGACGTGAAAAGATGACAGCGCTGATGCAGTTATCGCGGTACATTCGGTCTTCGTTAATTGACGACAAATCTTCAGTATGGATAGCTCAACGGGAAGGTAGAGCAAAGAATGGCATGGATAAGACAGAGCCTGCACTGTTAAAAATGCTGACATTCAGTAAGCAGAAGGACCAAACCTTTGGAAATGCTTTACGAGAACTTAATGTAGTTCCTGTGGCCATTTCGTATGAATTTGATCCTCTTGATGCAGAAAAAGGGCTAGAACTCCTAGAAAAAAGCACAAAAGGCAGCTATGAAAAAAATGAACATGAGGATTTTTCCAGCATATATCAAGGTATTATTGGTCGAAAAGGCGCAGTGCATGTTTCTTTTGGCGCGCCTCTAGTGGCTGATTACTCATCTGCAGGTGAGGCAGCCATTGCAATGGATCAGCAGATTATTGGTAACTATAAGCTGCATGCAACTAACTTGCTGGCATACCATAAATTACATAAGCCCACCGACGAGACTGACATTATGATTACAGAGATTGATTGTGATTGGGTGAAAAAAACCCATGAATTTAATCAGCGCATCAATTCTATTGCTCCTGAATGTCAAAAAATTGTTCTCGAAATGTATGCAAATCCTGTTTCTCAAAAAATAAACCATAGCTGATGGCCTTGGATTCTGATATAAAAAAAGAGATTCAGAAAGGCTACCGCCAGTTCTTAGAGAGCAATGATTTGCGGCCAAGACTTGGGCAAAAACAAATGATCGCAGCTATCGCTAATGCCATAGGTAACGTTAAGCAGGACGAAGAAGGATGCAGGATTTCTGATGATGGTATTTGTGTAGTTGAAGCAGGTACAGGAACAGGTAAAACAATTGCCTACTTGTTGTCGACACTCCCTTTAGCTAGGTTGCTAGGAAAGCAAGTAGTTATTGCTACCGGGACGGTTGCGCTGCAAGAACAGTTGGTCAATAAAGACATCCCCTTGTTATTGGAAAGCACAGGATGGGACTACAGTGTTAGCCTCGTTAAAGGTCGTGGACGATATCTTTGCCCCCTTAAGTTAGAGCAATGTCTTGATACTGCCCAAGCAAAGGATACTGGCGCGTTTTTATTTGAGGACGAGGTCACTTTTAACCCAACAGCTAATATTATAGCAAGTTATCGCGCTATGGATCAGTCTCTGAAAGAAGGTAGCTGGCTGGGAGATAGGGACAGCTGGTCCGATGTTTTGGAAGATGTAGATTGGCGCCCACTGACAGTAGATCGACGTCAATGCACAGGGAGGCGTTGTCGATATATTACAGAGTGTTGTTTCTTTAAGGCCAGAGATGAGCTAGAAAAATCTGAATGTATTGTCGCTAACCATGATTTAGTGATGGCTGATTTAGCCTTAGGCGGTGGGGTAATTTTGCCTGCTCCCGAGGATACTATATATATTTTCGATGAGGCTCATCGAATAGGCGTGACGGCGCTAAATCATTTCTCGAGTCAATGTCGCCTAAAAAATACTATGAATTGGTTGAGTCAAATCAAGAAACAAATAGTTGGAAAATTGGCTTTCTTTCTGCATACCCCAGACATCCAGAAGCGCTTAGAAAAAATAGGCAAGGCGGCCGGGGCATCTGAAACATTACTAGGGTTAAGTTACCCTATCTTCGAGAAATTTTTAAATAATACGGATAATGAGACACCTTCTTGGTGTTTCCCCGGGGGTGACCCAGGAGGAGAGGTAAGAGAGATTGCTGGGCATTTGTCAGAAGAGTTTAATATGTTGGCCGCCTTAGTTAAAACATTGTCGGATAGTCTAGGAGAGGCAATGGATGAGCCTCATTTCCCTCTTCCACGAGTAGATCTAGAGCAATTATTTCAGCAAGTAGGAGTTTGGCAGAGCAGGGTTGAGGCGATCCAGAGATTATGGAAAAGCTACGCACAAAGTGCAAATATTGATATTAGTTCTGGGAGCGACGGCAAGCTTAAGGGTCATCTTGAGCGCTCTCCCAGTGCTCGATGGGTTTCGCTTGAGCAATCAAATTTGGGTAATCTAGATATCTGCTTGTCTGCATCACCAACAGATGCAGGAGGTATCCTTCATGCAAATTTATGGAAGCAGTGTTATGGCGCTATACTTACATCAGCCACACTAAGAACACTAAGCAGCTTTAATAATTTTAAGCAGCGTACTGGGCTGCCAGTTCAGACAGAATGCGTAGCAGTAGAAGGGGCTTTTAATTTTGCTGCTGCAGGAGTTTTGTTGGTCCCAGATATTGGCGTTGACCCAAGTGATTCCCTTGGTCACACGAATGCGTTGATTGAAAAGATGCCAGAATTAATTGACTGGAATGAGGGGACCTTAGTTCTTTTTTCTTCTCGTCGACAGATGGATTTGGTGTCAGAGGGATTACCATCAGAATATAGAAAAATTGTCCTTACTCAAGGGCAATATGGACATCAAGAAATTGTACGCCGGCATAAGCTAGCTATTGATGAGGGGAAGGGCAGTGTGATTTTTGGCCTAGCAAGTTTTTCTGAGGGCATGGATTTCCCCGGCAATTATTGTCGACATGTTATTATTGCCAAGATACCTTTCTCGGTTCCAGATGATCCTATTTACTCAACAGTATCTGAATGGATAGAGGGGCAGGGGGGCAATCCGTTTATGGATTTAATGTTGCCTGAGGCATCGATTCGATTGCATCAGGCATGCGGTAGGTTGATTCGTACAGAGGAAGATACAGGCAGAATTACTATTTTGGATCGCCGAATCATCACTAAGCGCTATGGCAAGCAACTGTTGGCTGATTTACCGTCATTCGCTAGAGGCTTTTCTTGAAATTACAGAGCTCAATTAGTTTTTTAATTTAGTGCTTTTAGTTTAGCCTGGATTGCAAGCTTTATACTTAGCTGATCTAAACCAGCTAGACCTAATTGGTATTCACGGCTTCCATGAGTTATAAATTTATCAGGAAGACCCAGGTGCAACACGTGTGCAGTAAAGTCTAAGCATGCTAGGTATTCGCTTACAGCGCTTCCAGCTCCACCAAAAACTGCGTTATCTTCAACTGTGACTAGCAGTATATTTTCTGACGATAGTTTTTCTATAAGTGCAGTATCTAATGGCTTAACAAAGCGCATATCTGCAACGGTGGCATTCAGCTCCTCCCCCACTAATTTTGCAGTTTCCAGCAAAGCCCCAAAGTTCAAGATAGCTAGCTGCTTTCCTTCCCTGACTATTTTACCCTTACCGATAGGCAGGGCTGTCATTTCTTGGGTTACTTCTGTTCCTGGGCCTGTCCCACGCGGATACCGAACAGCAGCAGGACCATTGTGGATAAATCCAGTATAGAGCATTTGGCGTGTTTCATTTTCGTTAGAGGGGGTCATTATGATCAAATTCGGGATGCAGCGGAGAAAAGTGATATCAAAACTCCCTGCATGACTCGCCCCATCCTCACCAACAAGACCAGCGCGGTCTATAGCAAATAAAACATTAAGATTCTGCAATGCCACATCATGAACGAGTTGATCATATGC
The DNA here is from genome assembly GCA_963925605.1 of uncultured Porticoccus sp. Classification (GTDB taxonomy): domain Bacteria; phylum Pseudomonadota; class Gammaproteobacteria; order Pseudomonadales; family Porticoccaceae; genus Porticoccus. Next base: position 49,567 of record CAWURY010000007.1, read on the forward strand.
TCGTTGCAAGAAAGTAGAATAAATTGCAACTACAGGCTTTGTATTTTCGCAGGCAAGGCCTGCAGCTAAGGTAATGGCATGCTGTTCGGCTATAGCGACATCATGAAAGCGATCTGGATAACGTTGAGAAAATTTAACCATTCCTGAGCCCTCACACATGGCTGGCGTAATTGCTACAAGTAGCGGATCTTCAGCTGCCATGTCGCACAGCCAATCACCAAAAATTTGCTGATATTTCTTTTTTGGTGACCTTATTGAGATTCTTTCTTCGGGAGCAGTTATATTTGGTTCAATTTTATTTAGTGCGTGATAGCCAACAGGGTCTGATTCTGCTGGCCCAAATCCTTTACCTTTTTGTGTGATTGTATGTAAAAGAATTGGACTTGAAAGGGCTTTTAAGTTGCTTAATGTTTTTATTAAAAGAGGGAGATCATGGCCATCTATGGGCCCTATATAATTAAATCCTAGTTCTTCAAAAACAATTCCTGGAGCAATCATTGCCTTGAGGTGTACTTCGGTTTTTTTAACAAAAGCTGAGGCTGCAGGTACCGCACGCAGAACTTTTTTGCCTCCTTCGCGTATTGTATTGTAGAAACGACTAGACCATATCTTAGAGAAATAGGTAGCGAGACCTCCTACATTATGCGAGATAGACATATTGTTATCATTTAAGATGACCAATAGGTCAGCATCGGTGTGAGCGGTATGATTAAGTGCTTCAAATGCCATACCTGCTGTCATGGCACCATCACCAATAATGGCGACAGTTTTTTTTGTATTGTTATTAAGTTTGAAGGCAAGAGCCATACCCAGTGCGGCACTAATGGAAGTGCTTGAGTGGCCTGCACCAAAAGCATCATAAATACTTTCTTCTCTGTTTGGAAAAGGCGACAAGCCTGTTGCCTTACGCACAGAAAGTATTTCTTCTCTACGGCCAGTTAGGATTTTGTGTGGATATGCTTGGTGTCCAACATCCCAGACAAGCTTGTCATCGGGTGTATTGAAGACATAGTGTAAAGCAATGGTTAACTCAATAGCGCCCAGTCCAGCGCCAAAATGCCCACCACTTTGCCCTACGCTAAATAGCAGATAACCTCTTAATTCATCCGCCAATATCAATAGCTGTTCCGACGTGAGTTTTCTTAAGTCAGAAGGATCATTAACGCTGTCGAGTAGCGGGGTTACTGGTCGAATTAGAGGTATGTCGTTAAAGGTTTGCGCCATTTATTTGGTATCCAAAATTGAGATGTAATACTACGCCAAGATTTATATTTAAGTGTTGTGAGCTTGGCTGTTAAATTCTAAATATTTTTAGTGTTTTCGGCTGATAATATAGTCAGCTATTTCTCTCAGATGCTGCGCATTCTCATCAAAAATTGACAGCGCATTTATTGCTGATGCATGTAATTGAGTAGCTTTTTCTCTGGCTCCGTCCAAACCAAGAAGTTTGACATAGGTAGCTTTGTTTAACGCCTTATCCGCACCTGCTGTCTTTCCTATTACCTTGGTGTCTCCGGTAGCATCAAGAATATCGTCCTGAACTTGAAAGGCTAGACCAATAGATAGGCCGTAAGTATTGAGGGCTGCAAGTTGAGATGGGCTTGAAAGACCAGTAGATAGAGCGCTCATCATGATGCTAGCATGAATTATTGCACCAGTTTTTTTATGATGCATTAGCTCCATCTCCTCTAAAGTTAATATTTGGTTAACGGAGACTATATCTATGACTTGCCCTTTAATCATTCCCTCTGCTCCTGCTGCTTTTGTAAGGCAGGCGATCAGTTGAAGCGATATTTTAGGAGAAACCTTGTCAAATTTGGTCAGTTGTTCAAATGCCATTGCCTGCAAAGCATCTCCGGCTAGGATTGCGATTGCTTCACCGAAAACAATATGGCAAGTAGGCTTATTCCTTCTTAGCGTGTCATTGTCCATAGACGGCAGATCATCATGTATTAGTGAATAGGCGTGAATTAACTCTACGGACATAGATACTAGGTCGGTGTCTTTGGTTATTTCACCCACAGCTTCTGCTGCAGCATAAGATAATGCTGGGCGTAAACGCTTGCCACCACTTAAGACACTGTATCGAATTGCTTCATGCAATAGATTGCTAGAATCTATTTTTTCAGGCAAAAGAACAGTTAGTTTCTGCTCGATTCGTTGTTGGCAAGAGTGCAAAAAATTAGCGAAAGACTTGTTGCTCATTAGTGATTCTCAGGCTCAAATGCTTCAAGCTTGCCTGATCCCATAGTTAGCATTTCAACTTTCAATTCTGCATCTTTTAATGCCTGCTGGCATTCGCGAGTTATTTTAATTCCATCTTCAAAAAATTTCAGTGAGTCTTCGAGGTTTAGGGACCCTTCCTCCATGTTTTTTACTATGCTCTCTAGCTCATTGATTTTTTTTTCAAAATCAATGGGTTGTTTTGATTCCTTCACTTTGTCGTCCTCCAGAATATAATTAGCAGCAGTAGCTGAGCCAATATACGTGGCCAATTATCAGTCTACAGCATTGTTGAGCAGAATAATTTTACCCGTATGCCTATATACTTCCATTTTCATGTGCGCTTCAATAGCCTTTGATAGCGGATATGCAGAATCAATCACCGGCTTGATCTTATTTTCATTAAGAAAACGCAGCATGTTTTTGAATTCAGTATTACTACCCATGGTTGTTCCTTGAATACGAATATGATTAAAAAAAAGTTTGCCCATCGGAAGACCCTCAGGAGGTTTGCCAGCCGTGGATCCAAAGAAAATATAGCGTCCACCAGGAAGAAGAGTGCTTAGTATACTATTTAATGCATCGCCTGCAGCACTGTCAATGACGGCATTAAAACCTCCAGATTGTTTGTGTAATTTTTTATAGCAATCAGGATCTTGGTAATTTTCAGCTCCAATAGCCCCTAGCGCTTTAGCGGCATCAATTTTTTCTGCACTGCCACTACTGACATAAACCTCTGCGCCAAGATGTAGACACCATAGTATGGCAAACGTAGATACTCCGCCGCCTGCCCCAGTAACTAAAACCTTTTGGCCTAAATGTATTTCAGCCTGCGTGACCACTGCTCTCCATGCTGTAAGCCCTGCAAGTGGTATGGCGGCAGCCTGCTGCCAGTTTAAATGTTCTGGTTTAGAGTAAACATTTTCTGCGGGAGAGCAAATAAATTCTGCAAAAGTGCCCTGATCAGGCATTCCCAGAACACGAAAATCAGGTCCATAATAAACTTCATTTTCTCCCCATGCCCTAGCCGGATAAAGAATAACTTCCTTACCAATTAAGCTTGAATTAACACCCTCTCCTACTTTATCTATTATCCCAGCTCCATCAGAGCCTGGTATACAAGGCACCTGTATTCCTGGGTAACCACCTCGTGTCATCCAATAGTCGCGCCTATTGAGTGCTGATGCAATCAGCTTTATACGTACTTCTCCAAGCATAGGGGATGGGGTTTCCACCTCTTTTGTTTTTAAGCAGCCGGGCCCATTGGTATCTGTTAAGACAACTGCTTTCATTGTGATATCCTTTGTTTGAATATATTTGCTATAGTTTACGGAATTTTTTAGTACATCTTTAGTCTTATATGAAGTATTTTCATATAATATCTTGCTAAGAGCGCTTAGTTCTCTTAGTTGTATTTACTTAGGAGTAGTTATGTCTCAATTGAAGCGTTTGGCTTTTTTTCTGTTTATTATTTGTTTTTTTTCAGCAGCGCACGCTATGCTTCCTTTGTCAGATGCTTCTGGAGATAAGTTACCTTCGCTATCTCCTATGCTAAAACAGGTAAACCCTGCAGTGGTAAATATCGCTACATTTTCAACAAACAATCAAGCGCAAAATCCACTAATGAACGATCCTTTCTTTAGGCGCTTTTTCCAAGATAGGCCTGGTCAGGATAGACCTCAATCACAAACACCCCGTAAGAGGCGACAAAGTGCTGGCTCGGGAGTCATTATTGATGCCGAAAAAGGCATCATTATGACGAATCATCATGTAATAAAAAATTCTGATGAAGTGCGTGTATCTTTGGTGGATGGACGAGAATTTATTGCTGAAGTTAAAGGTGTAGATCCAGAGCTGGACATTGCTATTTTGCATATTGACGCTAAAAATCTTGCTGAGGTTCGTTTGGGCGATTCCAATAAATTAGATGTGGGAGATTTTGTTGTAGCCATAGGTAACCCCTTTGGTTTAGGGCAGACGGTTACTACTGGGATAGTGAGCGCCTTAGGTCGGACAGGATTGGGAATTGAGGGCTATGAAAACTTTATCCAAACTGATGCATCGATTAATCCAGGGAATTCGGGCGGAGCACTGGTAAGATTGAATGGAGAGCTCATCGGCATCAATACTGCAATTATTGCTCCATCAGGAGGTAATGTAGGCATTGGTTTTGCAATCCCTGTCAATATGGCTAAAGCGAGCATGGAACAGATTCTCGCAACAGGCGAGGTAAAAAGGGGTCAATTAGGCGTTTCTATTCAAGATATTACGCCTGAATTACGTGAAGCCTTTGATTTAAAAAATGGCCAGCAAGGGGTTCTAGTAACAGATATAGCGGAAGGCTCTGAAGCTGAAGAGGCAGGCGTAAAGGCAGGTGATGTAATTACTGCTGTTGATGGAAGAGCCACCAGTTCCGGAGGCCAACTTAGAAGCCAAATTGGCATAAAAGAAGTGGGAGACAAGGTGGAGTTAAGCTTGATTCGTGAAGGTAAGATGACAAAACTCCAGGTAGGGGTTGGCAAGCAGCAGTCCAATGCTGTTGATGGGCAGTCGCATCCGCTATTAGAGGGTATTCGCGTGGAGTTAAGTCGAGACAGCAATGGCTTAATAGTTGCTGATTTAGAGCCCAATTCTCGAGCTGCATATACTGGGTTGAGGCCAGGAGATTTAATAGTCGGAGTCAACAGGAAAAGAGTAACCGATTTCGATAGCTTTAGTGAAGCACTGAAGTTGAGCCAAAATTCCATTTTACTGCAAATTAGTCGAAATGGACGCCCAATGTATTTGGTTGTTCGCTAGGGGCACATTAGTTGCTAATAGTTTGGTTGTGCGATATTTTTTGCAATGACGGCGTATAGTGGATCACCAAATTCTGGCGAACAATCAGCGATTTGTATGTTTTCAAAAGAGCCAGTTTCAGCAAGGAAGGACTTGATTAGATAAGCGCGTTGCTCGTCATCAAGTTGCAGCCAGACTGATGTGGTTTTTGCTTCAAAATAACGATTTGAATAAGTGATAATTAATGGCGCACCGTTTTTTAATGTTCTTCCGGTATCTTTCAGTACAGCTACTGGATTCGTTAGGTAGTCAATAGACACACATATAACACCAGCATCAAATTGGTTGTCATGAAAGGGGAGACTGGGGTCCTCGTTGAGGTTATGAACCACCCATGTATCCAATTGTCTGTTGTGAAACATCTCTCTTTCATTCATGCCCAAACCGGTAACACTATTGTAGCTTATTTCCTCTGGAAGATGAGAGAACATGCTACTCATGAGGTCTAAAATGTCGCCATGTTCAGGCAGATATTTGCGGTAGACGTCTGTGACAGCATCTATCGCGCCATGGTCGATATGTGCAACAAATCTAGGGATGGCGTAAAACTTTTCATCTGCCGTTTCATCCAGCCGATTGAATGCATTATTAGGTAGTTCAAATGATATTTTTTTATCAAAGTTCATATTAAGACGGGAATGCTATTCAAGCAGATTTTATAAAGTAAAGGTATTCTACAAAAAATAACATAAGAATGACTACCTCGATTGATGATTTAATTCTTTTATCTCTTGATCTAGCTGACGTTCGACGTCTCTTGGGGAGCCAGTATTGCGCGCCAGCAAGTCATAGGCAATGGGGACAATAAATAAGGTAAAGAATGTTGCCGCCAGAACTCCAAATAAAATCACTATGCCAATAGCTTTTCTTGTCTCTTCTCCTGCTCCGGAAGATAAAATGAGCGGAATAGAGCCTGCCATCGTTGTGATTGACGTCATGACAATCGGGCGTAGACGAGTTTCTGCAGCCTTGATCAGGGCCTTGGAGAATTCGACTCCCTCATCACGTAGTTGGTTAGCAAATTCAACAATCAAAATTCCATTCTTGGCTGCTAAGCCAACCAGCATAATGAGTCCAATTTGCGTATAAACATTTAAAGAATTTCCCGTGAAATACAACCCCGCAAGTGCTCCAGAAATTGCGAGAGGAACGGTTAAAATGATCACTAGAGCATGAATATAGCTTTCAAACTGAGCCGCTAACACCAAGAGCACAATAGTAAAACCTAGGGCGAAAACAAATAGTAACGATGAACCACTTTTCTGGTAATCCAGCGAGGTTCCTTTGTAGTCGATGACAGCAGTCTCAGGCAAATGCTCGCGCACTAATTGGCGCATAAAAGATAGAGCTTCTCCTAGAGAGTAGTCCTCTTTTAGCCCCGCCTCAATTGTAATGGCGCGGGTACGATTATAGCGATTTAGTGATCTGGCATCAGCGTATTCCTCCATCTTAATCAGATTACCTAGTGGGATTAGCTTTCCTGTACTATCGGATCGTACATAAATATTTTGTAAATCAGTCGGAGTATTTTGTTTGGACCGCTCCCCCTCTAAAATCACATCGTACTCTTTCCCGTCATCAGTATAGGTGTTGACGCGACGCGATCCGAGCATAGTTTCTAGCGTACGACCAATAGTGCGTGAGCTCACCCCTAAGTCATCTGCTCGATCTCTTTCGATGATAATACGTAGTTGTGGCTTTGTTTCCTTGTAGTCGCTGTCAAGATCAATTAATCCGGGATTATTTTGATTTATTTTTTTGATCAGAATATCGCGCCATTCTCCTAGTTGCTCATAAGTGCCGCCGCCAATAACAAACTGAACAGGTTTTTTGGTTCCTCGGCCAAACCCTTGGCGCATGACAGGGAATGCACGAACACCAGGAAGATCGCTCATAGTTTTAGAGATCTCATCCATGATGATCTGAGCTGAACGGCGTTTGTCCCAGTCATTCAATACAGCAATCACTATGCCATCGTTAAAGCTCGCGAGTGTGCCAAACTGTCGAGGTGCTCGAACCAAAGAACGACTGATTTCGCCGCTATTGATATAGGGTTGCATGCGTTTTTCAATCTCATTCATATACTCTTTAGTGTATTGAAAACTAGCACCCTCTGGTCCGGTGACTATGAGATAGAATGCCCCGCGATCTTCCTTGGGTGCGTATTCGGATGGAAGGATATTGACAAATAAAATGGCTAATGCCACAACAGCAGAAAAAACACCGATCATTAGTATCCGATAACCTAGTAGTTTTTCTAGCAGCGATGAATATCCTGATTTGATCTTTGTGAAGATGCTATTAATTTTTTTAGCTAGCTGATTAGGCTCTGTTTTCTTTAATATTTTAGATGCCATCATGGGGCTAAGCGATAGGGCTATCAAAGTAGAAAATGCTACTGCGACAGACATCGCGACGGCAAATTCAGTGAATAGCCTCCCTAGATCCCCTTTCAAAAAAGTGATCGGCATAAACACTGCGATTAGCACTAGCGAGGTGGCAATAATAGCAAATCCCACCTGACGAGTTCCTCTGTAGGTGGCAACAAGAGGTGGTTCTCCTTCTTCAATACGTCGAGAGACGTTTTCTAGTACAAGAATAGCGTCATCAACAACCAGCCCAATTGCCAACACCATGGCTAGTAATGTGAGCAGATTAATGGAAAAACCGAAGGCATGTAAAACCGTAAATGTTGCAATTAGAGATACAGGCACCGTGATTGCCGGAATAAGCATTGCGCGAGCATTCCCAAGGAACATGTAAATGACAAAAATAACTAAACTGATGGTGATGAATAATGTTTTATATACGGCAGTAATGGCATTGCGTATAAAAACCGAAGTATCATATGAGTTAATGATTCCCATGCCGGGAGGCAAGTCAGGCTCTAGTTGCTTTGCTAAATCAATCGCGCTCTGAGCTACAGAGATAATGTTCGATTTTGATTGTTTGATAATTCCAATTCCAATCATTGGCACTCCATTGCCGCGGAAAAAAGTTCTATTTTCAATTGCACTTTTTTCAATACGAGCGATATCACCTAGCCTTACAAGGTCATTGTTATTATTTCGGCTAATAACTAGCTTTTTAAAATCCTCAGGAGATTGATAGGCACGTTCAATGCGAGCGGTAAATTGCGTCTCAACTGATTCAATGTTTCCGGCGGGTAGCTCGACGTTTTCTTTTATTAATGCGTTCTCTACATCAGCAGATGTGATGTTTCGTGCTGCCATTTCGGTACGATCTAGCCAAACTCGCATTGAGTACTCTAGTCCACCGCCAATGCGCACCCGAGCTACACCAGGAAGTACCGAAAAGCGATCTTGTAGATAGCGCTTGGCATAGTCTGTAAGCTCCATGGTATCGAGCCTGTCACTTACGAGGTTGAGCCATAAAATAACATCATCGCTTGAGTCTGCTTTTTGAATATCAGGGGGTTCTGCCTCTTCGGGTAAGTTGTCAATTACTCCAGAAACACGATCACGCACATCGTTGGTTGCTGCTTCAATATCACGATTAATATCAAATTCAATATTGATACGGGAGCGACCATCAGATGAGTTAGAGGAAATAAATTTTATGCCTTCAATTCCTGAAATTCTGTCTTCAATCACTTCAGTGATACGAGTCTCGACAATATTAGCTGACGCGCCTTGGTAGGTTGTGTCGATAGAAACTACGGGCGGATCAATATCGGGGTATTCGCGCAAGGAGAGATTGGAAAATGAGACCACGCCAAATGAAACCAATAACAGGGCTATAACCGAGGCAAAAACTGGCCGTTTAACAGAAATATCCGATAGGAGCATTTAGTTTGCCCCATGAATATTTCGTGTTAACAACTCGGCTAATGGGGTGTCTTCTATTTCTATAGCACGAATAGAAATTTCAGCGCCATCCCTTATTTTTAATAACCCATGCGTAATCACCTGGTCATGCTGATTTAACCCAGATAAAACTTCAACCTCACCAGATATTCTGGATCCAATCTCAATCTCAATCTCTTTCGCATTTAATTGACCATTAATTTTGGTTGTGATGTATACAAAATTTTTCTTGCCACGTTTAATAAGGCTTTCTTCAGGTATTATTAATGCTTGACGCTCATGCGTCATAATATTAATCTTCATTAGTAAGCCTGGCTTTAAAATTCGATCTTTGTTGGGAGCGATCGCTCTGACTTGGATCGTTCTTGTAATAGGGTCGATCCGTGTATTTATCGTTTGTATTTTGCCGACAAACTCTCTGTTACTGAAAGCTGTTACTTTGCCAGTAATCGGCATATCTTTCTGTAGTAACGACAAAAAAATCGATGGGATATCAAAGTCAATTTTTATGACACTGATATCATCAATCGTTGTTATGGTATCTCCCGGTTGAACTAGCGTTCCTACGCTCACCTCTCGCAAGCCTAAGACGCCATCAAAAGGCGCCAAAATAGCTTGTTTATCTAGGCGCAGGGTTACTAGCAAATCACCTGTTTTTACTAGCTGGCCTTCTTGAAAGTGTATCGCGGTCACTTTTTCGGCAGTATTGGCTGTAATCAAGGTCATTTCATTCGACCTGGTTGTACCTAATGCTTCCACCCGATCGGCTAACATGATTTTTTTTACAGGTGCGACAATAACACTGGTCGGACCTTCTTGGGGCGGTATTTTTGCTATTGTTGGCACAGCTGTAGTGATGAGTATTAAAAAAACTAAAAAGGTTTTGATGTGAGTCATATTGGTGCTGCTCTTAATTATGAAAGCCTTCTTTAGATCCTATAGTGACTATTCTTTATTACACTTCCAAACATCAATCAAATACCTTTGTGTTAATCAATCATCAACTTTTTTATCTTTATCGGAGAACAGAGGTCGGTTGTCGAGCAGCCAGTTTATCTTGAGAATGAGGTCATTCCAGATGATATATTTTTCATGTTGCGTTGCATTTATTTTAATTAGTATCAAGCTTATAAATCAATGGTTTTTTGGAGTTAAAAACCCCTTTCGGGGTTTATTTTGGTGGAGGCGGCGGGAATTGAACCCGCGTCCGTCAGTCCTCTGCCGAAGGCTCTACATGCTTAGTTCAGTCATTGTTTTAATAATCCACAGCCCGACTGGCAGGGCGCGTAAATTACGATTCCGGTGAGTTTTTAGTGAGTCTACCCCAGACAAGTTTCATCACGATCTTGTGAGTATGACACCTGATAGCCCCGAAAGACCCTGGACGCACAAGCACGGCTCCAGTCAGATGGCTCCCTACCGTTTCTTAGGCGGCGAGTGCGTAGTTGTCGTCGTTGGCAACTAATAGTTTGCGACTTTGGATTAACGAGATTGGTCACCATCTCGGCATGCACCTTGGGT
>CAWURY010000008.1:0-48592 GCA_963925605.1 uncultured Porticoccus sp.
TCATGTTTGCGGACTAGTTCTATGAAATCCCATTGAGTATAGCGACTCAAAGCAGATTTACAGAAATTTAAGTTATCTGATAAAAAACTATCTGACTCAACATGCAAATTAGTAAAATTACAGCGGCCACCACCAGACATTAGTATTTTCTTGCCTGGCTTATCCGCAGATTCCAACATTAAAACTCGACGCCCGCGCTTGCCAGCTGTGATGGCGCACATTAATCCAGCAGCCCCAGCTCCAACAATGATTATATCCCAAGCATCCAACTACATCTCCTTACCTAAACTAAGAACATACACATTTTATGAGGCGCAGACAAAAGATACCATAGACGCTAGGCTTATCTGGTTAAGTTAAAAGAATTAGCAGGGCAGGCCTGAATGTTTAGCTGCACTTACCATGAGAAGTTTTTTGTCCCGAGCAAAAGATTTTATCTCAGCTTCGCGCTTAGAGGCACTACTACGATCATGCCCGGACTCAATAAAAACAATCTTTTCAGGTTTTCTACCCTGAAAGTACTTAGCCCCTTGCTTGCTAGTCAAGTGTTGCTGAAATCGTCGATGCACATCTGTGGTTATCCCAGTATAAAGAGACCCATCGCTAGCCTTGACCATGTAGACAAACCAAAGACTGGGAAGTTTAGGCATCAGGACTCCTGATATTTTGGTTCCAGCCTGGCGTGGCAATATCGACAAAGATAGCAAGCCTGGCCACGCAAACATTTATTGTGCCGGTAAGCGCCGAGCTGATGGATTTTGCAGTCGCAAATATATTCAAATCTTCGATGTCTATAACAGGGTATGCCTGTCATATCAAAATCAGCAGTGACACTACTGTCAGCTCCAAAGAGCTGCATTACAGCCTTCCACTCCAGCCCATGAGGTTTCACTTTTCGAGGCTGATGGAGGCAGCTAACCAAATAATGCGCCACCTCATGAGGTACTGTTACAGCTAAATTTTCTTCATAATATTTAGCAAAAATCCAAGGGTTATAACGAATTTTTCTTGATTTTTCTTGTGTGCCTATAGATGAAGACTGCCATTTGTACATGCCTGCTGTTCTTCCCTTTAAGTCAAACGCAACAGGGATCATGTCAAAGTTTTGATTAAAATATTTTGAGCCTAGTTCAATAAAATGCCTAGTATGCCCTATAACTTGATTCTGCCTTGAATCACCAATAGGGGTTATAATGACGAAATCTATTTTGGCTGAAGAAACATTCATCAGTGAATTGTACCTGATAAAAAAATAGCTTCGTACTTAGAATACCTATAAATTGATGTATGAAAAAATTGAAAAAAAATTAACTAAAAAATGTATCACCCTATGAAATACGATTTACATTGCCATAGTAACTGTTCAGATGGAACGCTTACGCCAACAGAGTTGGTTGGCCGAGCCATAGAGATGGGAGTCCAAGCGCTTGCTATTACAGACCATGATACAATCAATGCCTACCATCACATCAACCCAAAAGAAAGTCCACAGATCAAAATCATCCCTGGTATTGAATTCTCAAGTTGCTGGGGCAAAATGAATGTTCATATTGTTGGGCTCAACGTTCAACTTGATAGCGATGCTTTAAAAACAGGAGTTGCTTTCCAAAATACAGCAAGGCAAAAAAGAGCGGTTATGATTGCAGATAAGCTTGATCAGCTAGGCTTTAAAGGGGCCCTCGCTGGAACAACAGCTATTGCCAATAATGGCAACATTGGTCGTCCTCATTTTGCACAATACTTAGTTAATATTGGGGCCGTCTCTGATATCAACCAAGCTTTTAAAAAATTTCTTGGGTCAGGAAAACCTGGTGATATAAAACAGTTTTGGGCAAATATTCCACAAGTTGTACAATGGATTAAAGAAGCAGGTGGAACCGCGGTATTAGCTCATCCAAAAAAATATCAACTAACTCGAACCAAACTCAAACATCTGCTAGATGAGTTTATTGAGGCTGGAGGCCGAGGCATGGAGGTAATCTCGGGAAGGCAAGACGCTGCCATCACGAAAGATTTGGCCGGTCTTTGCGTAGAAAAGAAACTACTAGCATCCTGCGGATCTGACTTTCATCAGCCGGGGCAAGCGTGGGCCGAATTAGGTCACATCCCTGAATTACCTAAAGTATGCCCACCTGTATGGGATTACTGGTAGAGCTGACTACAGTCAACACTGATGCTATACTAAAAAAAGTTTAACTATGGCGAATAATTGTGAAAAAAATACCAACCAAAGCAGATTTAAGAGATGAACTACAAAGACAGATTGATCAATTCACCTGCAAGGGCGGAAAAATAGAGGAAATAGACAAAGGCGTTACTGGTAGAGAGAGCCCTCACGCAAGTCTGAAAACACCGCTATTTAATGAGCCAAAAATAACTCGAACCCCGCTGACAGATGTGATTGCTGCTTTGGATGCTAGAAGCAAATCAAAATCTGCACTTAAGAAAAAAAGTAAGCCCAAACCCAAAGAAAAAATAATCTATGATGACTTCGGTGAGCCATTAAGAAAAGTATGGACAAATCCACAATAGCCAAAAAAGTTACACGCGCACCCTTATAAGGGTGCGTAAACTTAATGCAAAATTTTAAAAATTACACTGATTACATGAGCTCGCCTCTTGGCATTATAAAAATCGAAGCATCAAAATATGGCATAACAGGCATTGAATTCAGCGGTCAGGAGAATATTCCTTCCTTAGGCTGCAGACTAATTGAACAATGTATAGTAGAGCTAGCTGAATATTTTTCAGGAAGACGAAAAATATTCAGTCTACCCTTAGATCACAAGGGTACTAATTTTCAAAATTCTATTTGGTCCGCACTGCAAAATATCGTTTTTAGCGAAACTACTTCTTATGGGGAAATTGCCAGCATGGCAGGTAAGCCTGAAGCTATTCGGGCCGCAGGGACTGCTCTCAAAAAAAACCCTATTGCTATTATTATCCCCTGTCACCGCGTTATTGGAAAAAATGGTACATTAACAGGGTATTCCGGTGGGCTGAAAAGAAAATCTTGGTTACTCGCACATGAAGATTATTATAAAGACCAACCATTATTCGATAATAATTAATGCTGATGGCCTCCAATACCATGCGCATGGCCATGGTTAATTTCTTCCTGAGTAGCTTCACGAACCTCGATAACCTCAATATCAAATATAACTGTCTTCCCCGCTAGGGGGTGGTTGGTGTCTAAATCGACATTAAACTTGCCCACCTTAACAACCACTCCTTGGCGCACTCCACCATCTGTTTGGATTGATACAGCCATGCCGACTTTTGGTGTTATCTTCCCCATCAAATGTTTAATAGGGACGCGCTGATGTCGACCTTTCTCTCGAATACCAAAACTTTCCTCTGGAAGCAAAGTTACGCTAAATACATCTCCAGTCTCTTTTTCTGCCATGACAGCTTCCAGTGCAGGTGTAATAGCATGGCGGCCGTGCAAGTAAGCACTAGGGTTACCAGTATAAGAGCTCTCCAACTCTTCTTGGGTTGCCGCATCGCGCAAACGATAGTGGAAACTCACAATAGTATTATGCTTAATTTTCATTGGGCCCTCCTTTGCTTATATCTATATTATTAGGCTCTATTATACTCATGACCAACAAAAATATTTACCAGATATCACCTAAAAAAATAATTTTCTATGGCAAATAATCATCGTGTATCAATCTGGGCCTGCCCAGTGTGTAAATTACCGCTAACAAAACCATGTATTGGTCCTGAAAAAAAATCAGAAAAAACATTAACTCATCAGTGGCTGTGTGATAACCAGCATAGTTTTGATATTGCAAAAGAAGGCTACATCAATCTCTTGCTGCCGCAACAAAAACGCTCGTCTTCTCCGGGCGATACCAAGTTTATGGTAAGTAGTCGTCAGAATTTTCTAAGCAAGGGCTACTATCAACCTCTCTCTGAGAAAATCACTGAATTAGCTAGCAGCCACTTGGAAACCAATTCAATTTTACTAGACAGTGGCTGCGGCGAAGGTTACTACTTACAGCAACTCCTAGCGCGCAAAAATGACATTCATGTATTCGGAATAGACATATCAAAAGAGGCGACAAAAATTGCGAGTCGTCTCATAAAAAATGGGTATTTTGCTGTGGCAAGTAGCTTCAATTTACCTATTTTAACCAATTCAGTTGACTGCTTGTTAAGGATATTTGCACCAGGGGATAACATAGAGGCAGCACGAGTATTAAAAAAAACAGGTGTGTTAATTATTATTTCACCAGGTCCTAGGCACTTGTTTGCACTAAAAAAATTACTCTATAAAGAAGCTAGGGAACATACATCTCAAGAGGCGCTTGATAATTTTTCACTTTTAGACGAGAAAAAGGTTAGCTATCAGCTTGAGATAAAAGACACTAAACAGATCGGCCAATTAGTATCGATGACGCCGCTCTACTGGCAGACTGGCAAAACAAGTCAAGCCAGCTTGAATATTTTAACATCACTAAACACAGAAATAGATTTTGTGATTCGAATCTACCGTCCCATTAAAGATAACGCATGGGCCACCGCATCTATCAAACAATAACTCTTTATCGTCTATGCAACAGCAAAATAGAGCACTACAATAATAGAAGATAAAAAATTTACACCAAAATAGGGCTCCAAATGACAACTTGTTGCAAAAATAGCAGATTTTTTGCGTCATTTTTACCTAGAACTTATATTTTACCCCTACTGATTTTTTTTATTTTCCTGGCGCCATCACCATCTATGGCAGGGCTTCCATTAAAAGGCCTTACTCTACAACACAATGAGACACTCTGGATGACAGTCGGCGGGGGATTACGTCTTCAAACTGCCTCACGCAATAGCGACAAAGACAGTAGCTCAGAATTCTCTATCAACAGCATGCGTTTATATGTCTCAGGCCAGATTCACAAGTATCTGAAATTTAATATCAATACAGAAAAATATGAAGGTGACTCAATGATGACCATTGACGCTTTATTAAAATTTGAGCTTGATCCTTCTGTTAATTTCTGGGTAGGAAGAACACTAGTGCCATCTGATCGTCCCGGGCTCAACGGTCCCTACACAGGGATGAGCTGGAACCAATACCGCCAACCTCTTTTTTCTGCTGATTATGATGGTCCTGCTGGGCAGCTAGGGCGAAGTGAAGGAGCAGTATTTTGGGGAACAAAAAAAAGATTTCAATATTTATTGGGGGCTTTTGAAGGGCTAGAGGATGATTACGGCAACAGCTCTGACCATCTATTATATGCAGGGCGACTCGCTTACAACTTCCTGAATATAGAACCACAACCCGGCTATTACTATACTAGCGCCACCCATTATGGCGCCCAAGGCAACATCTTAACAACGGCTATCACTCTTCAGTCTCAATCTGATGGTACTGGAAGCACTTCAAAATCAGGTGATTTTTCTGGGTATGCTTTTGATGTCTTCTCTGAAAGAGTTTTATCAAATCAAGGAGTGTTTAACTTTGAGTCTGGCTACAAGGAAATAGATGCAGGCTATACTCTTATATCTCGGCCGGCAGATACAACAACTAAATGTTTTTGTCTGTTTGATGGAAATACTTTTTATGCCACAGCCGGTTACTTACTTCCAGAAAAAATTGGCCCAGGAAAATTTCAGCCCTATCTTAGATATACAAAAAATAGTCCGAATGATGCAAAAAATAGCGACACAACAGAGTGGGGAATCAACTATGTCATTTTAGGACACAAAGCAAGCCTTAACCTAAACTACGCACAAGGAGATGCAAATGCTAGCGGATATGCTGGAAACAACACAGACACACTTACGCTAGGAATACAACTTCAGTTTTATTAGACTACACAGTAAGGCTAGGTTGAGGTTTTCCTTGCTTCAACTCCTCAGGCGTTGCCGCACGAACATCCAAAATTTCAATATCAAATGTTAATGTTTTGCCTGCCAAGGGATGATTGAAATCTATATCAACATTAAACTTCCCAACCTTCGCAACAGTCACAGGGCGAGTCCCTTCTACTGTTTTTAAGGGGACTACCATACCAGGTTCTAATTTTCCTTCTTGCCCAATACTTTTCCTTGCAACTCTTAATCTATTCTTGAGATTCAGTCGACCGTAAGCCATTTCGGGTTGTAGTGTCACACAAAACTTATTACCCGCCTCTTTTCCTGACATTGAATGCTCTAGTGTTTCTATCATATTTTTGTGGCCGTAAAGAAATGCACTAGGCTCTTGCCCTGTAGAACTCTCAATAATCTGGCCATCTTGGTCTGTCATTGTATGGTGAAATAAAACAATACTATTTTTTGCAATCTTCATATTTAACTCTTTCCTAATTTTTTATTCCCAGCCAAACTATCTGCATATACTCGTGCTGAAGAAAGGCTATAAATTAGCCTGTGTTCTCCCTACGCTGGGAAGATCTGATAAAAACCAGCAAGTGTTACCACCCTCAGAGGAATATCAAACAACCGCGACATCCATTGATCTGTTAGCAGTTCAGTTTTATGCCCATCCGCAAAAATTTTTCCGTCTCGCATCAAAATCACACGTTCTATTTCTGGTGGTATTTCATGGATATGATGAGTGGCCAGCAAAATAGTTTTTCCTTGGCCAAGCAGCCCTCTAAGGATATCAAGGTATTGATAGGTTGCACTTAGATCCAAGCCACTTGTGGGCTCATCAAAAATCATATGGTCCGGTTCATGAATCAAGGCGCGGCCCAGCAAACAACGACGCTGTTGGCCAGTAGACATCTGGCGATAAAGGCAATTTTCTAGATCCTTGATACCCAGGTATTCTAATATTTTTCCTCCACGCTTCAATTCAAGCTCGGTGATCTCTTGATGATGAAATAAACCGATGGAATTATAAAGACCAGAAACTACAACACCCAAGCCACTAATATCAGGAACGAATCCTACCTGCAAATCAGCTGATATTAACCCTATTTTTTCTCTGAGCTCCCAAAGAGTTGGCGTCTCCATACCCAGTATTTTTACAAAGGAATTATTTTGAGCAACCGGATAAATCTCTCGAGATAAGAGCTTCAGTAAAGTACTTTTACCTGCCCCATTAGGGCCAATAATAGCACAACTTTGTCTATTTTCTATAGATAGCGAAAAACCATCAAATACTTTTTTTTCATCACGATAAACAGTCGCATTGAGAATATCTAAAAGCTTGGGATGTGACATCAGCGGAGCCTTTTTTAATGCACTTCCTCACCTCTGGCCTGTTTATCTGCATGGTAAGAGGAGCGGACCAGTGGCCCAGAAGCCACATATTTAAATCCAATGCCGTACCCATATTCCGCATACTCAGAAAATTCGTCTGGGTGCACAAAACGAGCAACCGGGAGATGATTTTTAGACGGCTGTAAATACTGGCCAATTGTTATCATATCAACATCATGGGCCCTGAGATCGTCCAATGTACGCAATAACTCATCTTTAGTCTCGCCGAGTCCCACCATTAAACCAGATTTAGTGGAGATATTCGGATTATAGCGCTTGTAGTCCTGCAATAATTTAAGGGACCAATCGTAATTAGCGCCGGGTCGAGCCTCCCGATATAAACGGAAAACAGTCTCCAGGTTATGATTAAAGACATGAGGGGGTGTTGCCGTCAGAATTTCCAAGGCTGTCTGCATGCGTCCACGAAAATCTGGGACTAGCACCTCCACCTGAAGATTAGGACTTAAAGCCTTTGCTTCGCGGATACAGTCAGCAAAATGTTGTGCACCACCATCCCTCAAATCGTCACGATCCACTGAAGTAATTACAACATATCGCAACTTCATTTCATAAATAGCCCTAGCTAGACTCTTAGGTTCATTTAAATCAAGCGGGTTTGGTTTGCCATGACCCACATCACAAAATGGGCATCGACGAGTACAGATGTCTCCCATAATCATGAAGGTAGCTGTACCATTGCCAAAACATTCACCAAGATTGGGGCAAGCAGCTTCTTCGCAAACAGTAGTTAGCTTGTTTGCTCGTAAGATATTTTTAATTTCTTGAACTTTAGGTGAAGATGATATGCGAATTCTCATCCAGTCAGGCTTGCGAAGGATTGTTTCAGTGGGTATCACTTTTACTGGTATACGCTCTACCTTTTCAGCACTGCGGAGTTTTTCTCCTTGCTTGATACGTCGCGTACGCTTAGGGGGAGCTGCATTAGGATCCATCATATAAAATTTACTCAAACAAGTTTCTGGCTAGACTATTTCAGTCATAGAAGAAGCACACATGCCATCACCATGTTGCAGTTAATGGTCTAATGTAAATTCGACCTTGTGTTCATTATAACCCAAATTTTGGGCCAAAATATTTGAAATGTACTCAAAAATATCAATCAAAGAGACTCTTTCCTCTAAAAAATCAACCATTTGGGCCATAGGGATACCCAAGCCGCAGGGATTAATTCTTGACCAAGGATCCATATCCATATCAATATTTAAATTAAACCCATGGTAACTGTAGCCACGACGAATCCTCAGACCTAAAGATGCGATCTTTTTGACTTCACCAGCATCTTCTGTCGCATCGCCTACAAAAACTCCTGGAGCTTTAAGATCTGTTGTCGCCTTGATATCCCAATATGCTAGAGTTTCTATTATCGATTTTTCAATTAAAGTCACAATGTCCCTCACACCAAGGCCAAGACGCTGCATATCTATCAACATATATCCAGTAATTTGACCTGGAGCATGATAGGTCACATGCCCACCTCGATCACTTTGAACAACTGGTATATCTCCAGGCGCAATGAGATGCCTCTTGTTTCCCGCTTGGCCTTGAGTGAATACAGGGAAATGCTCTAACAGCCAAATTTCATCTGGCGTACTTTTTTGTCGTTTTGATACAAAGGACTTCATCGCCGAAAAGATATCAAGGTATTGACAACAACCTAGATGGCGAATAATTAAAGGCAACACAGGGGCCTGTCGCATCAAAATCTATATAACCATTTTAACCAAGGGATTAATCTTTAGATCATCAAACAAGGATTGCAGCTGATCAACGCTGGTAGCCGTTATGATCACAGTGATTGCCTGAAAAGTGCCATTTTTGCTATTTCTAATAGTTATTTTTGATTGATCGAAGCCAGGAGAATAGACTTCTATAATTGCCGTCACCAATCTATATAGATTAGGTCCGGCCTCACCTAAAACTTTAATAGGATAATCGCAAGGATACTCAATTTTAGGGACCCCTAGCAATTCATCTCTTGTGATGTCTTCTATGGCAATCAATTTTAATACATCTTGGTCGCTCATTCCTCTGAGGAGCCACTAAACCATATTTCAATTGCGTCCCATAATCTCATGAATAAGTTAGCCTCACCTATTGCTTTCTGAGCACTCACAGGGAAGTCAAGCAGTGGTTCACCCTCTAAACTGATAGAGATTCTGGCGATCTCTTGTTTTTCAAAAATTGGTGCCTCAATGATCTCATCTAACAATATCTTAGCATTAAGATCTTTCTGGGAACCCTTGGGTATGGTGAGGTAGACGTCCTCAGACACAATAAGATTTACCTTATCTTCAGTGCCATACCAAACTCGTGCACCTTCTTCTACGACATCGCCAGCAGAATAAATTTTACCTGTTTCGTAGTAGCGAAACCCGTAAGCCAAAAGCTTTTGGGACTCCTGCGCTCTAGCCTCCTCAGTATGAGCCCCCATCACTACGGAAATAAGTCTCGTACCATTTCGAATAGCTGAAGCTACAAGGCAATACCCGGCTTCTTCTGTATGTCCAGTTTTCAAGCCATCGATCGAGCTATCGCGCCAGAGTAGCTGATTGCGATTAGGTTGATTTATGCCATTGTATTTAAAATATTTTTCCGAATAAATTCCATAATAGCGAGGGTGGTTTTGTATTAGCGCACGTGACAACAACGCTAAATCTCTGGCTGTGGTTAAATGACCTTCATCAGGCCAGCCAGTAGCATTACTATAGTGCGTGCCAGACATCCCAAGCAGCGCGGCCTGCTGATTCATAACATCAGCAAAAGCGCCTTCACTGCCGGCAAGATATTCAGCCAGCGCTATGGAGGCATCATTGCCGGACTGGACAATCACCCCACGCAATAAGTCAATTACAGAAACAGATGTTCCCTCCCGAACCCACATTTTGGATCCGCCCTTTTTCCAAGCAGTTACACTAATAGGAACTTGATCATCTTCTGTTATTTTGCCGCTATCTATATCTGATGCTACAAGATAACTGGTCATGATTTTTGTCAGACTAGCAGGGGGAAGCTGATGATCTGCATTATGCTCAATCAGCACTTTGCCGGTGTTTGCATCTATTAAAATCCAAGCATTAGCTGCTAGAGTTGGTGGTGCTGGCATTAACATTTTCCCATGAACAGATGCAGCAAAACTCAACAGAAAAAATACTGGCCAGAGAATTAACATTTTTTTTCGCATAAAAATAACTCGCTTCATAAGATAGTTAGGTCGAATGGTAAACAACATAATGGATCAATAGGGTGCTCGCATTGCCCAATTAAGTAGCCTTTAAATATATAATAATTCTAACATGGGCTCGGTCTCTTATCAGCAAAATCACTGGTATACCAAAAATTTCCCTATCTGTTCATGTTTCTCAATAAGAGTAGTTATTTCTTTTATCTGTACCTTGTCTTTTACGGGGCCAATAATTACCTTGAATAAAATCTGAGGTTCACTGTAATGATGCATGTTAATGGGGTGTCTAATCCACTTTCGCAATCTATCAATAAGGCTGTTAGCGGCAGCTTCTGAACTAAAAGCAGCCACCTGAATAAAGGTGTCGGAAATAACCTCACCCTCTTTCATAGCAAACTTTATGGCAAAAGATGGATCGGCGCTCTGTAATTCTATCCTCCCGTTTTTGTCCGCAGACCTAGGTTCGTCATCTAGTTTTTTTTGATATTCAATAGGGTCGATAGCCTCGACTTCAACATCAACAGTGCCCCTAGAAAAATAGCCCAATTTTTTTGCCGCAACAAATGAAAGATCAATTATCCGATCCTCATGAAAAGGCCCTCTATCATTTACACGAACGATAGCGCTTAAACCGTTCTCCAGATTTGTGACTCTCACATAGCTTGGAATAGGCAAACTTTTGTGTGCGGCCGTCATGCCGTACATATTATAGAATTCACCATTAGATGTTTTTCGACCATGAAATTTATATCCATACCAAGACGCTATTCCTCGCTCTTTGTAGCCAACAGAAGAAGAGAGGACCCGATATGTTTTTCCCATAACCACATATGGACTAAAGTTGCCTGCCTTTGTAATCAATTCTACTTTTGGTATAGCGTCAGCAACGCTTGCAATATCAAAATTGATGCTTGGAATATCATTTTCTGGGGGCGGCCCGTCTTGAGGCACTTGACCACTGCTATTTTTAACACCAGGCTCACTGCAGCCGATCAGTACAGAAAAAATAGGAGCCAGAATGGCATATCTGAACGATTTTTGTGTATTGCAAAACCAGGTTTTGATGGGATGCTTACCTCTTATCCTTGGCTATTCGCGCCACAATTAACTGGCTTAGTTCATGCACTGCCATTGCGTACAGATGGCTATGATTGTATCGAGTAATGACGTAGAAATTATGGAGTCCCAACCAAAACTCTTCTCCATTCATGCCTTCCAGCAAGACTGGTAAAGCTTTAGATTCAGCCGGCAATATCTGGATAGGAGAAAATCCTAACACTCCTAACTCACCAATAGTTTTATTCAGTTGAAGCTTATTAACCAGAGATAAGTCATGGCCTTTAGAGAAACTAGCAGAAACAATCACTTTTTCACCCATCCTCCAGCCATGGCGTGAGAAGTAGTTAGCCACACTGCCTATGGCATCAGTTTCATTATTCCATATATCTGAGAATCCATCACCATCAAAATCGACAGCATAGCTACGATAACTGCTAGGTATAAATTGACCGTAGCCCATCGCCCCTGCATAGGAACCACTGAAAATCAAAGGATCTTGATTTTGTTCTGCGCATAACAATAAAAAATTCTCTAATTGTTTAGTAAAAAATACACTGCGCTTCGGGTAATCAAATGATAATGTCGTTAGTGCATCAATGACACGGTAATTTCCCTTATTTCGACCATAAGAGGTTTCCACGCCAATAATTGCGACTATTACTTCTGGAGCCACATTATATTTTTTGGAGGCCCTAGCTAAAGCATCAAAGTTTTCAAGCCAAAACTGGATCCCTTGATCAACTCGTCTCTCTTGAATAAAAATGTTTCGATATTGCGCCCAAGTTTTAACCTTCTCTGCAGGGCGAGTGATTGCATCGATAATGGATTGCTGTTTGTTTGCATTTTGCAGCAATGATTCAACATAAGAGCGATCCAGCTTATGTTCGTTCACCATTCTATCTACAAACACATGTGCATCAGGATGCACTGAATAGTCAGCCAGCACAGATAGAGGAACCAGAAAACATGCAGCAGTAAAGACAAAGATTGTTCTTACATATACTTTCATATCCAACTATTCCCTAAGATGTACCGATAAATAAATCTGGTGGTGCTTAGTAAGCTACCTACCACGCTTTTTTTCTATATCATTTTTCTCTGTACTAATAGCCATCAAAATACCAAACCCGCACATCAACATCACAACAGATGTTCCACCTACGCTCATGAAAGGTAGCGGCACACCGACCACAGGTAGAATGCCTGACACCATGCCCATATTCACAAAAATATAAACAAAAAATAAAATCGTATAGC
Source organism: uncultured Porticoccus sp. (assembly GCA_963925605.1). Taxonomy (GTDB): domain Bacteria; phylum Pseudomonadota; class Gammaproteobacteria; order Pseudomonadales; family Porticoccaceae; genus Porticoccus. The sequence continues at coordinate 12,731 of CAWURY010000008.1, forward strand.
TCCCCGCAAATAACATGCCAAACATGCTCTGTGCTCGAACACTAATAAAAAGACACCTTGCAATAAGGGCCAAGTATAAAGCTAGAAGCAACAGCACCCCAAATAACCCAAACTCTTCTGCAAAAACAGCAACAACAAAATCCGTGCTACTCTCTGGAAGAAAATCCAATTGAGACTGAGTACCATGCCCCCAACCTTTGCCGTTGAAACCGCCAGAACCAATAGCAATAGTAGATTGAATAATATTCCAACCTGCGCCAAACTTGTCAGACTCTGGATCAAATAAGGTAATAATTCTTTGTTTCTGGTAATCATGCAACATGTATAACCAGCCTATGGGTATTATCACAGCTAACGACAGGAAAGAAAAAATTAAATAACGCCATGGCAGCCCACTCAAAAATAATACAGAAAGTCCTGCAATCACGACCAAGATTGCTGTCCCTAAGTCAGGCTGATTTACAATTAAGCCTACAGGGATGACAATGAATAACAATGATGAAAAAATATACTTAAAACTAGTAGGAAAAGATCTTCTGGCCAGATAGCTAGCCAGAAACAAGGGAAGCGCAATCTTAATAATCTCCGAAGGTTGAAACTGAATACCTATACTGAGCCAGCGCTGTGAACCATTTTTCTCTATGCCTAACAATGACACCATTAATAACAATAAAACGCCTCCCAAATAAGGGACAAATGCCCAGCGTTCAAAAAAACGAGGGTGAATTTGAGCTATTATAAGCATTGCGATAAACCCAATACCGAACCGAACAAGCTGAGACTTTACAAGAGAAATATTTTGACCGCTGGCACTCAAAAGTACCAATAGTCCCACCGTAGCCAGAATAAAAAGCAACCCCATCATAGGAATATCGCAATGAAATCTATTCCACTGGCTACAAGCACCATAAAAAGCGGAGTTTCCTGAACTCATTCGTCGGACAAAATCATTTCGAGACATCATGATCCCCTGATGTCTCAGGATAAAAATTCATATAAGCATCCATAATTTTTCTAGCAACAGGGGCGGCCTGGGAGGACCCAGATCCAGCATTTTCTATAACTATCGCTACTGCAATCTTTGGGTTTACTGTTGGGGCAAAGGCTATAAATAAAGCATGATCACGATTACGTTTTGCAGTAGCTGCTGCATCGTATTTCTCTTCTTGTTTGATGTTGATCACCTGCGCAGTGCCAGTTTTTCCCGCAATATTGTAGTCAAGACCATTGCTTATACCTCTCGCGGTGCCTTTAGGGTCATGTACAACACCCTCCATCGATTGTTGTACATAATTCCAATGACTTTCTGAGATTTCAATTTTTCTCTTTACTGGTAAAATATTCTGTTGATTTTGAACCAACTGCGGTGTGCGTATTTCGCCCCGACTTGCTATGCCTGCGGTCATAACAGCCAACTGCATAGGAGTGGCTAGAGTATACCCTTGCCCTATACTTACATTTACGGTGTCACCTGTATACCATTGCATGCTCTTAGCTTCCTGTTTCCAGGACCGTGATGGCATAATTCCCTTCCGCTCAAAAGGCATATCAATACCGGTCTTTTGTCCAAGCCCAAAAGCCGAGCCGTAGCGATCAAAGGTATCAATGGACATAAGACTGGTCAGATTATAAAAAAAAGTATCACAAGATTGAATGATTGCGTCACGCAAGCGAATATTATTGCCATGCCCTTCTTGTTTCCAGTCTCGGTATTTGTGCTCTGAATTAGGTAACTTAAAATAACCAGGATCACTTATTCTATAGTTTTCGTTAATCACACCTTGATCTAGTGCAGCCAAAGCATAAACAGGCTTCACGGTCGATCCTGGGGGGTATTGTCCGCCCAAAACTCTATCAAACAAAGGCAACTGCAATGAATGAGTTAACGCATTATAATTTTTATAGCTTATGCCAGAAACAAATTCATTTGGATTAAAGCTTGGAGCGCTAGCCATCGCAAGGACCCCTCCGGTGTCAATTTCTATAACTACAATGGCTCCTTTTTCTCCCTTCAGTAGCTCATAAGCTTGATGTTGCAGCCGATGATCCAAATGTAGATGTAAATCCTTTCCATCAATAGGATTATCGTGCTGAAGCCGCCTCATTACACGACCTCGATTATTAACCTCGACCACCTGATAGCCAACTCTACCTAGGAGATCATCTTCATACTTTTTTTCTATTCCAGTTTTTCCTAAAACAAGAGTTCCTGCATAGAGAACAGAATCCAATCCGTCAATTTCATCCTCATTTATATGCCCCACATATCCAAGCACATGAGCAAAATTCTGCCCAAAAGGGTACTCTCTTAATAACTTAGCAGTCACCAAGATACCCTGAAGATGGTATTCATTAACAGCAATTATTGCCTGATCTTCTTCGCTCAAGTCAAGCTTCAATAGAACTGGCTCGAAAGATCGTCGTCGCCTATTTAATTGCTTGTAAAACTGATTTTTTTCTTTATCAGATAGAGTGATCAGACTAGAAATTTCTTCCAACAACAACCTAATATCATCAACTCTCTCACTCACAACAGACAAACTAAAGCTGGTTCGGTTCTGGGCTAACAAAACTCCGTTTCGATCGTAAACCAATCCACGCGCAGGAGGTAGAGCCTCAACCAAAATTCGGTTGTTTTCAGATTTCGTCATAAATTCTTTGTATTTAACAACCTGTAAATAATAATAACGACCGAACAGGATGAAGACCAAGACCGCCATCAAAGATGCCCCAAAAAAAATCCTGGCGCAAAACTGCTGTCGCTCAAATTGAGGGGAATTAAAAGGGTGATAATCGTCCATACTTAAGATTGTAACTCTAAGATAATTTTTTTCACTGAAAAATTATCATATGACAAAAAATATCCATAAAAAAAGCGAGGCTTGCCTCGCTTTTAAAAAACACTGAAAAAATTTACAACATTATTCAGCTGCCTCTCCTGTGTCTCCCTCGTCAGCTACCGCAATATTTTGCGCCTCTGCATCTGCCTTTACTTCCTTCATGGAAAGTTTAATCCGTCCGCGGGCATCAACATCAAGTACTTTCACACGAATTTCTTGACCCTCTTTGAGGTAGTCTGTTACTTTTTCAACACGCTCTTCTGCGATTTGAGAGATATGAAGAAGACCATCTGTACCAGGCATGATAGTAACAAATGCACCAAAATCAACAATTCGAGCCACGGTGCCTTCATAAATACGACCTACTTCGGCTTCTGCAGTAATCTCTCCGATACGGAAAATAGCGTCATTGAGTCCATCAGAGTCATCGCTGTAGATGCGAATAGTCCCGTCGTCACTAATATCAATAGTAGCCCCAGTTGCTTCTGTCAAAGAACGGATAGTAGCTCCGCCCTTACCAATAACATCACGGATCTTATCCGCATCAATTTTCATTGTATGATAACGAGGTGCTGCTTCGGATACCTCGTCGCGCGAACTAGCAAGAACCTTGTTCATTTCGCCAAGAATATGCAATCGAGCATGAAGAGCCTGCTCTAACGCGGCCTCCATAATTTCTTCAGTTATACCTTCAATTTTTATATCCATCTGGAGTGCAGTAACGCCTTTCGCTGTACCTGCAACCTTAAAGTCCATATCACCCAAATGATCTTCGTCGCCTAAAATATCCGTCAATATTGCAAACCCATCTTCTTCCTTAACTAAACCCATAGCAATGCCGGCCACTGGAGCCTTGAGTGGGACTCCTGCATCCATCAAGGATAAACTTGCTCCACACACCGAAGCCATTGAGCTGGATCCGTTGGATTCGGTAATCTCCGATACCACGCGTATAGCGTACGGGAACTCTTCAGGAGAAGGCAGCACCGCATTAATTCCACGTCTGGCTAGCTTGCCATGACCAACTTCACGTCGGCCTGTAAATCCCATTCGGCCACACTCGCCAACAGAATAAGGAGGAAAATTGTAATGCAGCATGAAAGAATCTTCACGTTTACCTTCCAAGGCATCAATCAGCTGCGCATCTCTCATGGAACCCAAAGTGGTCGTTACTAATGCCTGAGTTTCTCCGCGTGTGAATAACGCAGAGCCATGAGTTTTTGGTAGTACGCCAATTGCTACATCAATAGCTCGAACAGTTTTGTTATCACGACCATCAATACGTGGTTCACCCCGGGTAATACGACCACGTACAATTTTTTTCTCAAGTTTTTTAAAGCCATCGCGCACATCTTCTTCGCTGATACCTGCTATCTCGTTCACTAAACCCATCGCATCGTTACGAAGGCCTTCAAGTAGAGTTACTCTCTCCTGTTTGTCTGTTGTGCGATAGGCGTTGTCTAGATCGCTACCTATTTTAGAACTAAGCGCATCTGCAAGCTCTACATTCTGTGATGCTGACTGCCAATCCCATCTCGTTTTAGCGGCCACATCAGCTAGATCAGTGATAACCTGGATCACTGCTTGCATTTCTTGATGCGCAAAAAGTACTGCCCCCAACATAATATCTTCTGATAGCTCATTGGCCTCTGATTCCACCATTAATACTGCATCTTTAGTGCCAGCTACCACCATATTCAAGTCTGACTCAACCAAATCAGAGTAAGTTGGGTTCAGGATATAACCAAGGTCTGATGTATAACCGACGCGAGCGCCGCCCACAGGGCCATTAAATGGAACTCCAGAAATAGACAAAGCGGCAGATACCCCAATCATAGCTACAATATCTGGATCAATATCTTTTTCTGCTGACATTACAGTACAAACTACCTGCACTTCATTTTTGAATCCATCGGGAAACAAAGGACGAATAGGGCGATCTATCAGCCTAGAAGTAAGTGTTTCTTTCTCATTTGGTCGACCTTCACGTTTAAAAAATCCACCAGGAATTTTACCGGCAGCATATGCTTTTTCAATGTAATGGACACCAAGAGGAAAGAAGTCCTGCCCATCCTTAGCTTTCTTATCGGCAACAACCGTACAAAGCACTGATGTCTTGTCCATAGTGCACAAAACTGCTGCCGTTGCCTGGCGCGCAATACGGCCAGTTTCTAATGTGACAGTATGTTTTCCATACTGAAATGTTTTTATTACAGGTTTCATAAAATTTATTTCCTAATAGTTCTCGATAGCATGAAGCTTTTAACAAAAAACCAGAAATTAAGCTGCTCGCGTTACCAATAGTTACCCGTAAAGTTTAGATTTTATTTATAATAACTTTTTGATTTAAAATCTAGATAATTATAGGTAACTCGATCAACCATGACACATAAAGGTGTTATCTCCACTTCCCTTATAGTTACTAACGGCTCCCAAGGGAGCCGTTAGTAACTGCTTAGCGACGCAGTCCAAGCTTAGCAATTAATTGCGTATAGCGGCTAACATCTTTGCCTTTAAGGTAATCAAGCAGTTTTCTGCGTTGATTTACCATGCGAATTAGACCACGACGCGAATGGTGGTCTTTTTTATGGTCACCAAAATGGCCTTGTAGTTTATTAATATTTGCTGTTAGCAAGGCTACTTGAACTTCTGGGGAGCCAGTATCACCTTTAGACTGAGCGTTATCTTTAACAATTACTTCTTTTTCTTCTGCATTTAACATATATTTCTCCAATATGCGACTTTAAGGTTCAGGATGCCCGCGCATATTTACAGGTATCCTAAGAATAAAAAATTAAACTACTAAACGCTTAGGGGCTAGCTTGCCATCAATTGCAATTTCACCAACACCCAAAAACGAACCCTCTAAATGAAAGACCCGCACTATATCGCCTTCTTTACCTTTGCGATAGGCCTGTGTCGTCATTACGGCCTGCCCTTGGCAAAAATAAAAAGCAATATCTTCAGGCAAATAAATAGCCATTAGGTGCTGAATCCCAGCATCCATAGGCTTAAGCAAACGATCTAAACTGGCTATAAGTCTACACTTGTCTATAGATTCCAACTCCTCCATAGTAATTGAATCTTTTCCATTAAACTGACCAACAGCGTCTCTATGTAGCTTGGATACATAAGCACCACAGCCTAATCGAGAGCCTATGTCTTCAGCCAAGCTTCTAATATAAGTCCCTTTACTACAATGAACTTTTACATCTGCCTCTGGAAATTCACCGAAACGAAACTCTGTCATTTCTAAAGAATAAATTATTATATCACGGGCTTTTCTATCTACACTTATTCCCTGTCGAGCCAGCTTATACAATCGCTGCCCTTCATGTTTGAGTGCGGAGTACATCGAAGGCACCTGCGCAATATTTCCACGAAATTCAGCCAAAACTGCTTCCACTATTTTTGCAGTTAGGCCCTCAGCACCCAACTCAGAAACTATCTCTGATCCAGCATCTCCACTAGCGGTAGAGACACCAAAGCGAATGGTTGCATTATACTTTTTATCTGCTTCTAAAAGAAACTGAGTAAATTTTGTTGCCTCTCCAAAACAAATTGGCAAAACTCCCGTCGCTAAAGGATCAAGATTGCCAGTATGTCCAGCCTTAGCAGCAAGAAACAAATGTCGGACTTTCTGTAATGCGCCATTAGAGGAAATGCCAAGTGGTTTATTTAGCAACAAAATTCCATCAACCTGACGTCCTTTATTGCGGCGCCCCAATGTTAATCTTCCTCAGAATAGTTTATAGGTTCATCTGGATTTATTTGGCGCTGCTTATCCAGGTATACTGCTCGCTCTATTATAGCCGTCAAATCTTGGGCTCTTCTGCCACTATAGTCATATATAAAGCGTAGGTGCGGGACGATGCGCAACTGCATTTCACGAGCAACTCTAGTTCGCAAAAATCCCGCAGCGCCATTTAGTATTTCTGTGGCTTTTCGACTATCTTCTTCAGAAGATAGTCCCACAAAAGTAACGTATACTTTGGCATTAGCAAGATCGCGATTAACCTCTACAGCAGTAATATTAGCCATTGCCAATCTGGGGTCACGAACTTCATCACGGATCAATTTAGATAGCTCTCGCTGGAGTGCATCGGACACTCTATCTTTACGTGTAAACTCTCGAGGCATAATTCTGAGCCTTGTTTATAGCTTCCGAGCTATCTCTGTAATTTCATAAACTTCAATCTGATCACCAGGTTTGATGTCATTATAATCTTTGACTCCAATGCCACATTCAACGCCATTTCTAACTTCACTAGCTTCATCTTTAAAGCGCCTCAATGATTCTAATTCGCCTTGATAAATTACTACGCTATCTCGTAACACTCGGATCGGTTTATGTCGAAAAACTACGCCCTCTATAACCATGCACCCAGCAATCGCACCAAATTTTGGCGACCCAAACACATCGCGCACCTCAGCGATACCAAGAATTTCTTCTCGCCTTTCGGGAGAAAGTAAGCCACTTAATGCTTGTCTTACGTCATCCAAAACATTGTATATAACATTATAGTATCGAAGATCTAGCCCTTCTTCTTCTGATAAACGACGGGCTGTATTGTCAGCTCTTACATTAAACCCTATCACTACAGCACGAGCAGAAACTGCCAAATTAATATCTGATTCGCTTATACCCCCAACCCCTGAGCAAATAACTTTTATCTCTACTTCTTCATTTCCCATCTCGTGAAGAGCAGCCAATATAGCTTCCAAAGAACCTCTAACATCGGCCTTCACCACTATAGGTAAAAGGCTTTTCTCCTGACCACCCTCAAACGTAGCGAACATATTTTCTAATTTTGCAGATTTTTTGCGGGAAGCCAGCTCATCGCGGGCTCTATTTTTCCGGAATTCTGTCAACTGTTTTGCTTTACGCTCGTCACTTACTACAAGAAATTCATCGCCAGCAGCTGGCGGCGTGTCCAAACCTAATATTTCTACCGGGATTGAAGGGCCAGCGTCTGTTACTGTTTTTCCTGCCTGATCATTCATCGCTCGAATGCGCCCAAGACTTTCTCCTGCGAGCACTAAATCTCCTTTTTTTAACTTTCCTGCCTGAACCAAGACTGTTGCAACAGCGCCACGGCCTTTTTCTAGTCTTGACTCGATAACCACTCCTTTAGCGGGAACATTGCAAGATGCTTTTAATTCGAGTAATTCTGCTTGCAATAAGACCGCTTCCAGCAAATCATCAATACCTTCTCCTGTTTGTGCGGAGACCTTAATGAACTGGGTATCCCCGCCCCAACTTTCAGGAATAACACCTGCTGCAGACAGCTCATTAGTTACTTTTTCGGAGTCAGCAGATTCTTTATCAATTTTATTTATCGCAACTATAAGAGGAACGCCTGCTGCCCGAGCATGCTGTATCGCCTCTTTAGTTTGCGGCATAACTCCATCATCAGCAGCAACCACCAAAATAATGACATCTGTACTCTGTGCACCACGAGCACGCATAGCAGTGAAAGCAGCGTGTCCAGGTGTATCCAAAAAGGTAATCATCCCCTTTGGAGTATCTACGTGATATGCACCAATATGCTGGGTAATGCCTCCTGCCTCTGCTGAGGCTACTCGACTTTTTCGGATATAATCAAGCAGTGATGTTTTACCATGGTCAACATGGCCCATAACGGTAACAACGGGGGCACGTGTCACCAAAACTTCGCTTACTAGAGTCTGCAAAGTATCTATCATCACTTCTTCTTCTTTTGATCCAGAAACAGAAGTGGCGGTATGACCAAGCTCCTCAGCAACAAGAATCGCAGTATCTTGATCTATAGGCTCATTGATTGAAACTGCGACCCCTAATTTTATTAGAACCCTAATAACAACAGTGGCCTTTACTGACATCTTTTTCGCCAAGTCGTTGACAAGAATTTCTTCTGGAATTTCTATGTTGCAAAAAAATTTTTCCACTGGTTTTTTAAACGTATGCACATTCTTAATCTTAACAATCTTCACACCAGTGCGAAGCCGAGGCTTATTTTCTTCTTCTGATTCCTCTTCAGCTGCTTTCAGTAGATCTACAATTTTACGTTTGGGCTCTTTTGCCGCGACACGTTTTTTTGATTTTTTAGCTATCTCTTCTTTTTCATCATCAGCAGGAGCGGCATCATATACTTTTACATGCTTTTTAGTGGTCTTTGTTGGCTCTACTGGAGTTTCGCCAACATCACCAGAAGTGGCGTTGGAGCCAGCAGATGCAATGCTCTCTTCGGCTGATTGATTTTTCTTCTCTTCATCGCTAGAGCCAGAATCTTCTATAATTTTTTGAGATTGCGCTTCTGCTGAGCGACGAGAAATTATTGCCGCTTGCCTTTGCTCTTCAGCATCAATAGTTATAATTTTTAGATTTTTGTTTTCATTAGCAACCACTTGATCTTCAGGATTGATCACAATCTCATCATCATGCTTCACATAAGTTCGTTTTTTGCGAACCTCAACATTAACTGTTTTTCTGCCAGAATTTGTTTTCAGAGTGCTTAGAGTTTTTCGCTTGAGTGTAATTTTCTTTGACTCACCAGATAGGTCGCCATGCATACTTTTCAAGTATACTAGCAATACTTGCTTGTCTTGGTCATCAACAACCGCATCAGGCTTATCTTGCGGTAAGCCCGCTTCCCGCATTTGACTCAGCAGGCGATCCGCAGACGTTCCCACAAGCTTGGCAAGCTCACTTACAATAACTTCAGCCATCAATATTCCTCAATTTTCAGCCTTCTAGATCAACTAATGCTGTCTTCGTCAGCAAACCAGGGTGCACGTGCAGTCATAATCAATTCGGCAGCTCGCTTTTCATCCATACCGTCAATATTTAGCAAATCATCTACTGCTTGTTCCGCTAAATCTTCCATCGAGATGATATGACAAGCAGCTAACTTTCTTGCAAGCTCTCCATCCATGCCATCCATTGCCAGCAAGTCTTCTGCCGGATACAAGATATCTTGCTCCGAAGATAGGGCTATCGACAACAAGGCATCTTTAGCTCTAGCGCGCAGTTGTTCTACTAAATCCTCATCAAATCCGTCGATGCCTGCCATCTCTTCCAGTGGAACATAAGCTACTTCCTCAAGAGAGGTAAATCCCTCTTCAACCAAAACTGCAGCCATATCTTCGCCTATATCAAGTTTTTCTTGCAAAAATCTCACTAGGTCTTGGGACTCTTTTTCTTGCTTGCTTTGAGCCTCATCAATTGTCATTACATTGATTTTCCATCCAGTCAGCTCAGACGCAAGACGCACATTTTGCCCACTACGACCAATAGCCATTGCTAAAGAGCTTGCTGAAACAGCTACATCCATCGAGATTGAGTCTTCGTCAACAACAATAGACTCGACCTCAGCTGGGGCCATTGCATTAATGACAAATTGCGCAGGATTGTCGTCCCAGAGGACAATATCTATTCTCTCTCCATCTAGCTCGTTAGACACTGCCTGCACTCGTGCGCCTCTCATCCCTATACAAGCACCGATGGGGTCTATTCGCCCATCATTAGTTTTTACCGCAATCTTTGCTCTTGAGCCTTGATCTCTAGCAGCCCCACGAATCTCAATAACTTGTTCTGCAATTTCCGGGACCTCAATACTAAATAACGCTATCAGCATTTCATTGCATTTACGGCTAAGAAAGAGTTGCGGGCCCCTATTGTCAGTATTAATTCCTTGCAATATGGCTCTTACTCTGTCATTTACTCGAAATACTTCACGTCCGACCAATTCTTCACGAGGCAAAATACCTTCAGCATTATTGCCAAGATCAATAAGCACATTATCACGTGTTACTTTCTTCACGGTTCCACTGACTAATTTTCCGACTTGTTCGCGAAATAAATCAACAACCAGGGCTCGTTCGGCATCTTTCACTTTTTGAACTATTACTTGTTTTGCAGTTTGAGTGGCAATTCTCCCGAAACCAATATCTTCAATTTTTTCTTCAAAGACATCGCCAGCCTTAAGTTTAATATTTTTTTCGTGAGCCTCCTCAATAGTTAATTGAGTGCCAAGCTCAGCCATAGTTTCGTCAGCCATCACTGTCCACCAACGAAAAGACTCATAGCTGCCCGTCTCGCGATCAATCACCACGCGAATATTAGAATCTTCGTCATAGCGTTTCTTTGTCGCCACCACCAAAGCCTGCTCTATGGCTGCAAAAATAACTTCCGAAGATACGCCTTTCTCATTTGAGACGGCTTCTGCCACCATCAAAATTTCTTTATTCATTTTTCAGCCTCGCAACCGCCCTTAGAATGGATGGACAATATTCGCCTTATCAATACTATTAATTGGAAAGATAAATTGGCAGCCATCGGCTGTCAACAAAACGTTTTCTCCCTCTATACCATTTAAGCACCCTTTAAAATTACGTCTGCCTTCATAAGGTAAGCGTAATCTTAAAACAACTTTTTCGCCCTTATACTGTTCATACTGAACCAGTGTATATAATGGTCTGTTTAGACCAGGAGAAGACACCTCCAATGTATATTCACTAGTGATTAAATCTTCAACGTCAAGCAAACTGGCAACCTGTCGGCTTACTTTTTCACAATCTTCAACTGTAATAGGGTCGTTTTCAATATATATTCTAAGCATGGCGCTACGCCCAGAAGACAAATACTCCAATCCCCAAAACCTGCATCCCATAGCATCTACCACTGGGACAACTAAAGCTACAAGTGCATCCTGTCTCGTTGCCACTAAAACCTCTCGACTTTCTCAACTAAGTCGACACTCAGTTACTTTTTGATAACTTCGGCCGCCTAACAAAAAGCCCCTAAAAGGGGCTTTGTGAACATGAACTATTTCATCACGTCAACATAGGAAAATTATCCTATGTAAATATTTGGTAGCGGGGGCTGGATTTGAACCAACGACCTTCGGGTTATGAGCCCGACGAGCTACCAGACTGCTCCACCCCGCAACAAATTTTTTCAACTCAACTTAACTGTATAGTCTTAAAAAGATCACAATTATCACCAAGTTATAATCCTTAAAAGGTTTCGTCTCACAACTTCTGCGTAACACCTCTAAGGGGCCGAGATTATAGAGCTCGCATTACATCTGGTCAAGGTAAACCCCCTGTAAATATCCAGTCTTTTCTTTATCATTTTTAATTACTAGCGATACAGTTCGGATAGAACACTGGCTCAACTACTTCTAACGACAAATTGGCCAAATCTGATAGAAATGCCTGCATCTGAATTTTGCTTCACAGCTAGCAAGCTGTCCTTGGTAGATTTTTACTTGATGATCAACTTTTTTTGCAATTTTACGCAATGCATTTTTTTTAAGGTAACTTTTTCGTTTATAGCCACCGCGGCCTTCATGGTAAGCCAAGTACAGATGCTCAGCATTAGCACTGCTAATGCCCAAATTTTCTCGACTTTTTTTGTTATACCAGCCAATAAAATCAGTGGCATATTTCATATGGGATCTTCTTGAAAAAAGAGACCCTCTTTCTTTTTCATATTCTGACCACACTTCATTCTGAGCCTGCGCATAACCATATGCAGAAGAAGACCTAAACCAAGGAATTATCCCCAACAATTTATCTCTCGGTGGTTTTATGTCATGCCTGAAAGATGACTCCTGTTTAACAAATGCAATCTGGGTAGAGATACTTGTTCCCCATTTTTCTTGAGAATCTCTAGCATAATCATACCATTCTGGGTTCTCTTCAAATATAGAGCAAATATTAGACTGATTGCTGGGCGGCTGAGGACTAGAGAACATGCAGCCAGTCAGAAGCATGCCCAGAAAAAAAATTGTTAGCAGGATTTTTTTTGGCATTTAAACCCCTGTCAATTTGATTTAATTTTTATTTTTGACTCTAGACTATGCTGAAGCAGTGGGCAATAAAATCTGGTAGCACAAGGCTTCAAAGCTTCTAATAACCATTACTAAAATTTGTTACAGTAACTTACACTTGCTATCTATGCTAACCCTTAACCTTGTATTCGTGTGTTTCTAGACAAGTTTTTTCATCTAAAAACTTAGGTTCTAGTTTAGCTGCATCTTCAGCACAAGAGGCACGCATCGTTCTTTCTTCCTCTGCTTGATCAGGGGTAGCTCTGTGTTCATGTTCATTTTCTTCATGATGGGCGCCATAAGCGCTTGATAATCCAGCTAGCAATAAAGTCAAGCATATCTTCTGTATCATTTTCATATTTTAGTTTCTTTTATATCTAAATTTAATTAAATTTTAAGCTAGTAGTTTATTTTGTAATATTGGATCTAGATACCACATCAACCAATACAGTAATTACTAAACTTATTTGTACACAGGGAGCTATCAAAACCCAATTCTAAAATGGGCTGTAGAGGGGCATAAAATAATGATTGGTGCCCAAGGCCGGACTTGAACCGGCACGACTTTCGCCACTACCCCCTCAAGATAGCGTGTCTACCAATTCCACCACTTGGGCAATTTTTTGTTTGGACTTCATTTTGGTATGTCAGAGATTTCATCAACAGTGTCAATTTCTGGCAGTTCAGTTTCTGCTGACTGCTGTATGATTTCTAGACTAGGGAAAATACCCTCCTTTAAAGTTGCACCATCTTTTGCTATAACGGCTAGACCAAAACTAGTGATAAAGAAAATTGTCGCAAGTATAGCTGTAATCTTGCTGAAAAAATTCCAGCTACCGGCGCTGCCGAGCATAGTTTGCGACGCGCCGGAACCAAAAGATGCGCCAGCTTCTGCACCTTTTCCCTGTTGCAACAAAATCATGCCAATAATAGCTAGACCCGTGAGAATATGTACGATTAATGTTAATTTTTCCATTTTCTTAATTCAGCCAAATTATTAGTTAACTGCAATCATGCCAACTGGCACATTTCATTAAATGTATCAATATCTAAAGAAGCACCGCCAACAAGAACCCCATCAATATCCGCCTGAAAAAGCAGTTCAGCAGTGTTGGCAGGGGTAACACTGCCTCCATATAAAATTCTAGTCTTTACCCCAGACGCACCCAATTTTTCCCGAATGTACCGATGCACAAGCTGGATCTGATCAATAGTTGCAGGCTTACCAGTGCCGATAGCCCAAACAGGCTCATAGGCAATTATTGCATCAGACAAAGAATTTACTCCAGCACAGTCTAGCACTGTGTCTATCTGCGCAGAAATAAGATCAAAAGTTTTACCTTTTTCTCGCTGTTTGAGCGTTTCACCTAAACAAAGAATCGGCTTCAAACCAGCTAGCTGAGCCTGATGAAATTTTTTTGCAACCTGGCGATCATTCTCCCCGTAGAGGCTACGACGCTCAGAATGACCTACTAAACAATACTGACAACCTATATCTCGCAACATCTCAGATGAAATTTCACCGGTATATGCGCCACTCTTGTACTCAGAAATATTTTGCGCACCTACAGCAACAGCTGTGCCTGAGAGGCCCGTTAACACTTGCAATATATAAACATAAGGAGGAAAAACAACAACATCTGCCTTACATTTCAAGCTAAGCAAACCCGCTACTAAAGTGGCTATATTTTTCTTATCGCCGTTCATTTTCCAATTTCCGGCTACTAGAGGACGATGCATAATTTATAAGTATCCTAGCCCCAAAAAGGGCGTAATCTTATCTGAGATATTAGCATTATTCAACCACAGGGGCATTCACAACCTAACACTCTAAGCTAGATTAAGGCTTTTTTATTACCCAGAAGAATCCACCCCTGCTTCAGCTTCAACAACACCTGCCACTCTTAAAGCGATTCTATTGACTAATTCGGCATCTTTAGCCTCCACCATAATTCGTATGACTGACTCAGTTCCCGAGGGGCGTAGTAAAATACGACCGCAATCTTTCAGCTCATTCTCAGCCAACAAAACAGCCTCTTGTATCGCAGGAAAATTTTTGAGATTAAACTTCCCTCTAATGCGTACATTAATCATATTTTGTGGATACTTTTGCATTTCTTTTTTAAGTATATTTAGTGATTTCTTTGTTTCACATATAGCGTATAGAACCTGTAATGCGGCAACCACACCGTCACCAGTAGTGGTCAGGTTACTGCAAATAATATGGCCTGAGCCTTCCCCGCCCAATTGCCATTTTCGTTGCCGAAGAGCTTCTATTACATACCGATCACCTACTTGTGTGCGCGCAAATGGAATCTCCAAATCCATCAGCGAATTCTCCATACCTAAGTTACTCATCAAAGTTCCAACAACACCGCTACAACCACCATTCTTTTGACGATGCTTAGCTATAACAAATATTAACTCGTCACCATCTATCAGTTCGCCTTCATGATCTACAAACATAACTCGGTCGCCATCTCCATCAAAAGCGATACCCATATCTGCTTTTTGCTTCAAAACCGCATCCTGCAAGATCGCTGGCTGCGTTGATCCGCAATCTTGGTTAATGTTAAAGCCATCAGGCTCAACAGCAATTTCAATGACTGTTGCCCCTAACTCGCGAAATACACTAGGAGCGGTCGTGTATGTAGCTCCATTTGCGCAATCCACGACGATTTTTAAACCCTGCAAGTTACTTCCTGATGGTAGTGTGCCCTTACAGAATTCAATATAACGCCCTGCAGCATCCTCTACCCTAAAAGCCCTCCCTAGCCTTGAAGAATCTTCTGTTGTTAAGGGTTTTTCTAGATACGCTTCTATGGCCTTTTCTACCTCGTCAGGTAATTTAAAACCATCGGCGCCAAAAAATTTAACGCCGTTGTCGTAAAAAGGGTTATGTGACGCGCTAATTACAATACCAGCCTGAGCTCGAAAAGTTCGCGTCAAGTAAGCAATAGCAGGGGTTGGCATTGGCCCCAAGAGAGCCACATCTACTCCTGCCGCAATTAATCCTGACTGAAATGCGGACTCAAACATATAACCTGATACTCGGGTATCTTTACCTACAATGATTAGCTTGCGCCCATCAGTTCTCTCGCTAAATACCTTACCTGCAGCCCAGCCTAGTTTTAACATAAAATCTGCGGTTATAGGCTTGATTCCGACTCGACCACGTATACCGTCTGTACCAAAAAATTTTCTACTCATTATATTTCTTCCTTTACAGCATTCAGCACTCTCAACACATCAGCGGTAGCAGCTACGTCATGAACTCTAATTATATTAGCGCCTCTTTGTACTGCTAGCATCGCTAAGGCAATGCTGCCAAATAATCTTTCATCTAAAGGTTTATCTAAAATCTCACCTATCATTGATTTTCTAGAAACCCCTACAACCAAAGGAAAGCCTAGTTCACTTAATTTGTTTAAACTACGAAATAGTTGTAAATTATGCTCTAGTGTTTTACCGAAGCCAAACCCAGGATCAATAAATATCTTTTGTTTTTTAATCCCGGCAGTCTCGCAGACACCAGCACGTTCCAATAAAAAACTTTTTACCTCATCAACCTCATCTTTATAGCTTGGAGCAAGCTGCATGCTGGTCGGTTCTCCATTCATGTGCATCAAAACAACAGAAAGATCTGCCATGACAACTGCTTCAACTGCACCCTTGCGAGTTAAGGCTCGAACATCATTAATCATCACAGCACCAACATTTGCTGACTCCGTGATAACTAATGGAGAGCTAGTGTCTACCGATACAAAGACACCAAAACGTTCTACGATGGCTTCAACTACGGACACTACTCGATCAAGTTCCTCGTCAACACCTACAGGTTCTGCTCCAGGTCTAGTGGACTCGCCGCCTACATCAATAATACTAGCGCCACTCTTGAGGTATGAGTCTACTTTTCCAAGCGCCAAGGAAATATTGGCCTGGTTATTTCTGTCGCAAAGAATACCTCCATCAAAAAAAGAATCTGGAGTTACATTTAGAACTGCCATGATATGGGGAGAGGAAAAGTTTAAGCTGAAAGAGCTCGTCTTCATTAGAAGCTTCATCAAAAGTATATTGCGTTGCAGAACTAAAATAATAGGGTCATATAAAACTCAAATGATTACCGTCCGCCCCCTAGAAGGGTATTTAAAATTTCTCTTAATGAGCCTATATTTCTGCTAGCGAAAATAAATATCCTAATACTCTTCGGCGGAGGGGCAAGTCAAACCAGTATCATCTATTTTTTTATTTCTTTTCTTTTTAGTCTTACCACCAGAATCATGATTATTCCAATTATAAGGAAGGCGAACCGCTCTTCGTTCCATCAAATCATTAACTTGCTCAAGATCAATGGTTTCATATTCTATCAAGGCATTCTTCATAGCATGAAGAATATCTATATTATCTTTTAATATCTGCACAGAGCGAGCATAGCAAGCATCAAGCATCTGTCGTACTTCAATATCAATTTCTCTAGCAGTATCTTCAGAGTAAGCAGACTTCGCCATGCCTGGAACTTGCCCCTCTTCCTCACCATAAAGAACAGGGCCCATTTTATCCGACAGCCCCCAACGACTCACCATATTTCTCGCCATTTGGGTAGCCCTTTCAATATCATTAGAGGCCCCGGTGGTTACACCATCTGAGCCATGGATTAATTCTTCTGCTATTCTGCCGCCAAATAAACTACATAACTGGCTCTTTAGCTGAAGTTTAGTAAGACTATATTTGTCTTCTTCTGGAAGGAATTGCGTCACTCCCAGCGCACGCCCACGAGGAATAATTGAAACCTTATGCACGGGATCATGCTCAGGGACCAGCCTACCAATAATGGCGTGCCCAGCCTCATGGTAAGCAGTATTTACTTTTTCTTTTTCAGACATGACCATAGAGCGTCGCTCAGCACCCATCATGACTTTATCTCGAGCTTTTTCAAACTCCTCACCACCAACAACCCTTCTGTTGGCTCTGGCGGCAAATAATGCCGCTTCATTTATCAAGTTGGCTAGATCTGCTCCAGAAAAACCTGGGGTACCTCTAGCTATTACACTTAAATCAATTTTTTCATCAAGCGGAACTTTTTTTGAATGAACTTTTAAAATTTGCTCTCTGCCTCGAATATCTGGTAACCCCACATAAACCTGACGATCAAATCTTCCCGGACGAAGCAACGCTTTATCCAATACATCAGGACGATTTGTAGCAGCAATGACAATTATTCCTTCATTACCTTCAAAGCCATCCATTTCAACCAGTAGTTGATTTAATGTTTGCTCTCTCTCATCATTTCCACCGCCATGACCGCCGCCACGATGGCGGCCAACAGCATCAATTTCATCAATAAATATGATGCAGGGTGCCTGCTTTTTAGCTTGCTCAAACATGTCCCTAACACGTGAAGCGCCAACACCAACAAACATCTCTACAAAATCTGACCCAGCAATAGAAAAGAATGGGACCTTAGCCTCGCCAGCGATAGCTTTAGCCAACAATGTTTTCCCTGTACCGGGCGGACCAATCATGAGGACACCCTGGGGAATTTTTCCGCCTAAGCGCTGAAAACGTGAAGGGTCACGCAAGAAATCTACTAGTTCATGAACCTCTTCTTTGGCCTCGTCCACACCAGCCACATCAGAAAATGTAGTATTGATCTGGTCAGGAGCCAGCAATCTTGCTTTACTTTTACCAAAAGACATTGGGCCACCTCGACCACCTGACCCCCCTTGCATTTGCCTCATAAAAAACATAAATATTGCAAGAATTAAAATAATTGGAAAAGCTGCAACTAAAAGTTGACTCCATAGACTCTGTGGTTCCGGATCTCGTCCTTCAACCTTTACACGATTTTCAAGCAGGTCACCCATCAAGCCATCATCAGATACCGCGGGTCGGGTTGTCTTAAATGCTGTTTTATCTGTCCTAAGGCCTTCGATTACAGACCCTTTAACAACTATACTTTCAACATTACCCCGCTGCACATCTTCTACAAATGTAGAGTAGTTAATGGCATTATCAGGGGATGGGGAGTTAAAATTTTGGAAAACCGACAGCAAAACTGCAGCAATGATTAACCATAAGATAATGTTTTTCATTATATCGTTCAAAGAAAAATCCCCATTTTTTATTTACTAGCCTTGGTCGACCAATTAGCTTTTTATTCAGCAACTGCAAGGCTTCATTACCACGGTCAACTTTACACCATTAAATACCAAATACTCAATTTTTAAAATCTTTTGCCACAACATAAACTTCTCGCGAACGAGACCTCGAGGCATCAGGCTTACGGGCCGTAACTCGCTTAAAGCGTCTCTTTAATTCAAGCATGAATTGGTCAAAACCCTCTCCATGAAACACTTTAACAACAAAATTGCCTCCAGGTTTCAAAATCTGTGTGGCCAAATCTAAAGCAAGCTCCACTAGATACATAGCCTTAGGTTGATCAATTCCTTTTATACCACTCATATTGGGGGCCATATCAGAAATTACAAGGTCTACTAAACCTTTTTCTAGTGAATTCAGTATTCGTTGCAATACAATCGGATCCGTAAAATCTCCCAAAATAAACTCTACATCTGCAATAACATCCATTTTAAGTATATCGGATGCTATCACCTTTCCTTTGGAGCCGACCAATTTAGCAGCAACTTGAGACCAACCCCCAGGTGCAGCACCAAGATCAACAACAGCTAGCCCAGGCTGTAATAATCTATCTTTTTGATTGATCTCTAAAAGCTTATAGCTGGCACGAGAACGGTAACCATCCTGCTGGGCCTGTTTCACATAATGATCGCGATTATGTTCTTGCAACCATTTTTGACTGCTCTTCGAACGTGTGGGCATATTCATCTACCGAGGCTTGCAGTTATTACTAAAGGGAAGTTAATCAGTATTTTAATCTGTTATTTGTTTGATCAACAACGCAATCAAAAGTACCGGATCATACAAAAATACTGGGATAAAGTTTTAACGCATAAAAATAACAACCAGTATAGAATGCGTGTCGAACTATCGTAATGGAAATCCAATCAGCTTAATATTTCACCTATAATGGTGCTCCTGTTAGAAACAGTCGATAATTAGGCAACTTAAATTAAGGGCGGTGATCAATGAAAATCTCCAATGAAGACAGAAAGCAACTGCGGCGGTTAGGTCACAATCTAAACCCAGTTGTCACAATTGCAGGTAACGGGTTAAGCAAAAATGTTTTAGCTGAAATTGATCGAGCGCTTAATGATCACGAGCTCATCAAGGTTAAAATCTGCGGTGGTGACAGCAAAGCTAAATCCGAGGTCATTAAGGAGATTTGCGAACGGCTTTCCGCTCAAACGGTTCAATCTGTTGGCCATATAGCTCTGCTATTAAAAAAATCAGAGAAGCCAAACCCTAGATTATCCAATTTGCTGCGATAACTTTAAAATTTAATCCTCAAATATACTTCACATCGTCAATTTCATATTCCACATCTCCGGATGGGGTCTTGACTAGAACCACATCACCGACTTCTTTTGCAACCAACGCTCTAGCTATAGGGGACTGGTATGAAATTTTATTTTTCTTTATATCCGATTCATCATCACCAACTATTTGATAGTGAGTCCGCTCGTCTGTTTCTAGATTAACAATATACACGGTACTACCAAAGATCACCCTATCCCCAAGGGGAATTTTAGTGACATCAATAATTTGAGCGTTACTGAATTTAGCTTCAATTTGCTGAATGCGCCCTTCTGCAAAACTTTGTTGTTCTCGAGCAGCATGGTATTCGGCATTTTCCTTAAGGTCACCATGCGCACGAGCTTCAGCAATTGCTGCAATAATCCTCGGGCGATCAATCTTCTTTAGTTTTTCTAGCTCGATACGGAGGCTTTCAGCCCCAGATAAAGTCATAGGTATCTTACTCATTCTTTGCCCCTTAAATGAAGATTCTGCAATTTATTAACCTTTATTTCGCCTTGAATCTGCAAGGCCATACAGACAGCTTCTCCGCCTGCCAAAGTAGTTGTGTAATAGACCCCATGTTGTTCAGCGCTCGAGCGGATTGGCGCAGAAGCTGCGATCGTTTGACGGCCCTCAGTCGTATTGATGATAAGATGAATTTTATCATTTTTAATCATATCAACAATGTTGGGACGACCTTCTTGGACTTTATTGACAGTCTCCACAGAACAACCAGCATCAGATAAAATTCTAGATGTCCCTTCTGTAGCTACTAATTTAAACCCTAAATTTATTAAGCTAATGGCAACATCAACGATGCCACTTTTATCTGGGTCTCGTACACTTAAAAATGCCGTTCCTTTAGAGGGTATTGGGTTTCCAGCACCTAACTGTGCTTTAAGATAAGCCTCAGCAAAGGTACACCCAACTCCCATGGCTTCCCCTGTAGATTTCATTTCTGGGCCAAGAATGGGATCTATACCTGGAAACTTATTGAATGGCAGCACGGCCTCTTTGACGCTAAAAAAATTAGGTGTTATTTCTTTAATAAAGCCTTGATCCTTTAACGAGACGCCCACCATACAGCGAGCAGCCACCTTAGCCAAAGATACGCCTATACATTTAGATACAAAGGGGACAGTTCTAGCGGCACGAGGGTTTACCTCAATCACATAAACTTTACCGTCTTGCCAGGCTAACTGCACATTCATTAAGCCTTTAACTTGAAGCTCAATAGCCATTGTTTTTACAATTGCACGCATTTCATTCTGAACATCGCTAGGAAGACTGTATGGTGGCAAGGCGCAAGCGGAATCTCCTGAATGAATTCCTGCTTGTTCAATATGTTGCATAATTGCCCCAATAACCACATCTTTTCCATCAGAAACAGCATCTATATCTACTTCAATAGCAGAAGACAAAAAGTAATCTAGTAATATCGGAGCATCTCCTGACACTTTAAGAGCTTGATCCATATATCGATTCAGCTCATCTTGTTGGTAGACAATCTCCATAGCTCTTCCGCCTAGAACATAAGAGGGGCGAACAACCAGCGGGTATCCAATTGCTGTCGCTGCATTTATAGCATCCTCAAAAGAACGAACAATAGCATTTGAAGGCTGAAGCAATCCTAGCTTGTTAATCATTTCCTGAAATCGCTCTCGATCTTCCGCCAAATCAATAGCATCTGGCGTTGTTCCAATAATTGTCACCCCTTCATCTTCTAAAGCCTGCGCTAACTTCAATGGAGTCTGTCCGCCAAATTGGACAATGACGCCCTTAGGCTTTTCCACATTTACAATCTCTAGCACATCTTCTAGCGTAACTGGCTCAAAGTACAAACGATCAGATGTATCGTAATCAGTAGACACTGTCTCAGGGTTGCAGTTAACCATGATGGTTTCATAGCCATCTTCGCGCATTGCTAAAGCAGCATGCACACAACAATAATCAAATTCTATGCCTTGCCCAATTCGATTGGGACCTCCACCCAACACTAAAATTTTGTCACGCGCCGACGGTTGCGCCTCGCACTCTTCCTCATAGGTTGAGTACATATAGGCTGTAGAGGTTGAAAATTCAGCTGCGCATGTGTCCACACGTTTAAATACTGGACGCACATTAGCTTTATGCCGAAAAGCTCTAAAATCTTTCTCACTGACATCTAAGAGTGCCGCTAAACGCTGATCAGAAAATCCTTTGCGCTTAAGACGAAATAGTTGCGCTGCATTAATAGCATTTAACGAAAGGCCCTCAAGAGACGCCTCTTCTCGAATCAGATCTTCTATCTGAAAAAGAAACCAAGGATCAATAGCTGTAAGCCTGAACACCTCGGGGACATCCATGCCTGCTCGAAAAGCATCACCAACATACCAAATACGCTCTGAACCAGCGACCCTTAATTGATACTGCAATTCAATCAAGTTATCCTTTGTAGTAATATCTATCTGTTTCTCGAAACCTGCCGATCCAACCTCTAGTCCTCGCATAGCCTTATGTAGAGATTCCTGAAAAGTGCGGCCAATAGCCATAACTTCGCCTACTGATTTCATCTGCGTGGTCAGTTTAGCGTTAGCTTGGTTGAACTTTTCAAAAGCAAATCGAGGGATCTTTGTTACCACATAATCAATACTGGGCTCAAAGGAAGCTGGTGTAGCGCCTTTGGTGATGTCATTCTGAAGTTCGTCCAAGGTGTAGCCAACTGCCAATTTTGCTGCCACCTTGGCAATAGGAAACCCTGTCGCTTTTGATGCCAGCGCGGAAGAACGAGATACTCTTGGATTCATCTCGATAACCACCATCCTGCCATCATCTGGGTTGACTGCAAACTGAACATTTGAGCCACCTGTTGCGACACCAATTTCCCGTAGCACTGCAATAGAAGCATTACGCATGATTTGGTATTCTTTGTCTGTGAGCGTCTGAGCGGGGGCAACGGTAATAGAGTCACCTGTATGAATGCCCATTGGGTCTAAGTTTTCAATGGAGCAAACGATAATGCAATTATCATTTTTATCTCGCACCACCTCCATTTCAAATTCTTTCCATCCAAGCAAAGACTCATCAATCAATAATTCATTAGTTGGCGATAACTCAAGTCCACGCTGGCAGATCTCAATAAATTCTTCTCGGTTATACGCTATTCCTCCTCCTGACCCCCCCATTGTAAATGATGGTCTTATGATACAAGGGTATCCAAAGAGGTCTGGAACTTTGAGCGCTTCTTCGAGGCTATGCACAATAAGTGCTCTAGCAGTCTCCAAACCAATTTTCTTCATTGCGGCAGCAAAAAGACTTCTATCTTCCGCTTTTTTAATTGCATCTTGGTCGGCGCCAATCATCTCCACATCAAATTTATCTAAAATCCCTTCTCGGTGAAGATCTAAGGCGCAATTCAGTGCTGTCTGCCCACCCATAGTTGGCAGCAAGGCATCAGGTCTCTCTTCTTCAATAATTTTTGCAACAGTGCGCCACTCTACCGGCTCAATATACGTGGCATCAGCCATAGAAGGATCTGTCATGATAGTGGCAGGGTTGGAATTCACCAAGACAACCCGGAAACCCTCATCTCTTAACGCCTTGCAAGCTTGCGCGCCAGAGTAATCAAACTCGCAGGCTTGGCCAATAATAATAGGCCCAGCTCCAAGAATTAAAACGCTTTTAATGTCAGTTCTTTTTGGCATAACTTATCAATTCAAAAAAGTGGTCAAATAATAGTGAAGCTTCATGTGGCCCTGGGCTAGCCTCGGGGTGCCCCTGAAAGCTAAAAGCTGCCTTATCTGTTCGATGTATCCCCTGAATAGAGCCATCAAACAGTGAGTAATGGGTGGCGCGAAGGGTGGAAGGAAGTGATTCCTCGTCAACAGAAAACCCATGATTCTGACTGGTAATCATAACTTTTCCAGTTTCAATATCTTTTACTGGATGATTGGCTCCATGATGGCCAAATTTCATTTTTATAGTTTTCGCACCACTAGCTAACGCCAACAGTTGATGCCCTAAGCAAATACCAAATATCGGAATATCTGTCTTTAGTATCTCTCTGATAGATTCCACAGCATAAGTGCAGGGCTTTGGATCTCCTGGCCCATTAGACAAAAATATGCCATCAGGATTCATTTCTAATACTTCAGCGGCAGATGTTTGAGCAGGAACTACAGTCAACTCAGCCCCTCGATCAACAAGCATCCGCAAAATATTTCGCTTAACGCCAAAATCATAGACGACCACCTTATAAGGATTATTTTTGGGTTGCTGATGACCAAAACCAAGCTTCCAGCTCCCTTCTGTCCATTTAAAAATAGCAGCTGTAGTAACTTCTTTAGCAAGGTCTACCCCTTTTAGGCCAACAAAATCACGAGCAACTGCCAGCGCTAGCCCTTCATCAATATCACCCGCCATAAGACAGCCGCCTTGAGCCCCATTTTCCCTAAGAATACGAGTCAATTTTCGAGTATCAATATCTGAAATACCCAAGATATTTTTTTCTTTCAGGTAAACATCAAGACTCTGTTGCGAGCGAAAATTACTAGCCAATGCAGGCAAGTCTCTTATAACTAAACCAGCAGCCCAAATACACGGCGACTCTTCATCTTCAGTGTTTGTCCCGGTATTGCCAATATGAGGGTACGTGAAAGTAACAATTTGACGCGCATAGGATGGGTCAGTAAGAACTTCTTGATAACCAGTCATCGATGTGTTGAAGACCACTTCTCCACTAGACGAACCTTCAGCACCAATGGATCTGCCTTTAAAAATAGTACCATCTTGAAGCACTAAGATAGCTGACCGATGAGAATCGGTATTCAATGCAACCTCCTTAACGACAAGTAGTGAATTATCAGTGCTGTAAAGCAGGCCTGCTTCACTTCATTCTGCAGCATACATATGACTGGATAAAAACAAGCCCCGAACAGCAAAAAGCGAGGTGAAGCAAGTTATTTTACCTCGCCTCTAAAATGCTGGATTGTATTCGTCTAATATAAGAGCTTAAAGTGTTAAAATAGTGCTAAAAAATATATTAAATATATTAGGTGAACGACTGCGGGCTGTCCAGACAATACTTACCCAAAACCACCTTATCGCTTGAGATCGAGTACATCTTGCATGTCGTACATGCCAGTTTTTTTGCTAGCTATCCACTCAGCCGCCCTAATAGCTCCGCGAGCAAACGACATGCGACTAGAAGCCTTGTGAGTAATTTCAACCCGCTCGCCTTCAGCAGCAAAAATTACAGTATGATCTCCCACAATATCTCCCGCCCTTATTGTTGAAAACCCAATAGTTTTTTGGTCTCTGGTCCCTATTTGTCCTTCACGTCTATATACTGCAGCTTCTTTTAAATCTAGACCTAATGCGCGGGCAGCAATTTCCCCCATATTCAAAGCAGTTCCTGATGGTGCATCTATTTTATGTCGATGATGGGCCTCACAAATTTCAATATCAACCTCATCCCCCATGATCCGAGCAGCCAAATCAATTAACTTAAAGCACAGATTCACACCTGTACTAAAATTAGAAGCCATGCATAGCGATATTCTTTCTGCAGAAGAGAGCAGTTGGGTTTTCTGGCTATCTGTAAACCCGGTTGTTCCTATCACAATACTTCTATTTTTTTCGGCACAGAGCCTTACATTCAACAGTGTGCCCTCAATAGAGCTGAAATCAATTAGCACGTCAAAGTTATCGATCACATCCCTGATATTTTCAACCAATGGAACGCCTAAATGGCCAATGCCCGCAAAATCACCTGCGTCAGATCCCACAAGTGAACTGCCCGGCCTCACGATAGCAGCTGTCAACAGAGTATTGGGATTAAGAGTTGCAGCCTCAATCAAGGCTCTGCCCATTCTCCCAGCAGCACCAGTTATTGCAATTCTAATGGGGTTATTTTTCATAAAATTAATAATCTTATTTTAGAGTTTTTAGAACAATAAATTTTTATACTAAGTACTCTATTATGGACACTTTAATACAAACACATGAACATTACCCATTAATAACTATATAGTAAATCCATCAAAGAATTTCTTTACACCTCTAAACCAAAAAGCTTTTTTGGGCGAATGTTGCCCTCCATTCAGGCTCTCCTGCAGCTTACGAAGCAATGCTTTTTGTTTATCATCAAGATTAACTGGGGTTTCTAGTATTACTGTACAAAATAAATCTCCAATCCCAGAACTTCGAACGGTTGTGACACCTTTGCCCTTAAGTCTAAATATAGTACTAGTTTGAGTTTCCTGAGGAATTTTTAATTTAACAGGACCATCCAATGTGGGGACCTCTATCTCATGCCCCAAAATAGCATCAATAACACTTATCGGTAATTCGCAGTATAGATCTCGACCATCTCTTTGAAATATATCATGTTTTTTAACATTCATCTGCACATATAAATCTCCAGATGGGCCTCCTTCTGGACCAGATTCACCCTCCCCGCTAAGACGGATTCTATCCCCAGCATCAACACCTGGTGGTACTTTTACGGAAAGGGTTTTACTCTCTTCAACTCGTCCTTGTCCGCGACAACCCAAACACGGGTCGCTGATAACTTTTCCGCGACCGTGGCATTTCGGGCAAGCTTGTTGCACAGATATAAACCCTTGGGACATCCTTACCTGGCCGTGACCAGCACAAGTGCTGCAGGTGGCGGGAGAAGAACCTTTTTTACCTCCAGATCCATTACACTGCTTGCAAGCACAAAGGACAGGTATCTTAATTTTTACTGTTTTACCCTTTATTGCATCTTCTAGCACCATATCCAAATTATATTGCAGGTCTGATCCGCGCATCGGTCCAGCACGCTGCCGGCCTCGAGATCCACCAAAAATATCCCCAAAAACATCACCGAAAATATCACTGAAATTTTCATTGCCACCACGACCCCCAGCGGAACCCGCAGCAGCATGGCCGTACTGATCATACGACGCCTTCTTCTCTGGACTCGAAAGCACCTCATAAGCCTCAGAGGCTTCTTTGAATACATGATCCGCATCTTTATTATCCGGATTGCGATCAGGGTGACTTTTCATCGCTATTCGACGATAGGCTTGCTTTATATCTTGATCAGACGTATCTCTTGATACACCAAGAACTTCATAATAATCACGTTTAGACATTTGCTATCTGCTTCTGTATATAAATTTTTCTGCCAAAGACAGAGGTTAAGTAGGTTAGGTTATATTTTACTGCAACTCAAACATAGCAAAGCGCGAGACTAGCCCGCGCCTGCAATCGACAATACTATGCAATAAAAGCATGAACTTAGCCAAAGACTTACTTTTTTTCATCTTCTTTTTCAGGTTCAGCATCTACCTCTTCAAATTCAGCATCTACTGCATCATTAGCGCCAGCAGAAGACTCTGATTTATCTCCGGAATTTTTTGCTTCTGCGGCTGCAGCCTGCTCAGCATAAAGTTTTTGAGCAAGAGCACTTGAGACCTCAGAAAGTTTTGCGGCAGCAGCATCTATGGCTTCCTTGTCATCGCCTTTAACAGCAACTTCGACTTCTTTTACAGCAGCCTCAATAGCCTCTTTTTCTTCATCTGTAGCTTTATCTCCTGCCTCTTGAACAGTTTTTGTAGCAGCATGAGCGAGCCCATCTGCAGCATTTCTAGCTTTCACCAACTCTTCAAATTTTTGATCTTCAACGGCATTCGCTTCTGCATCGTTTACCATTCCTTCAATCTCCTCATCAGACAAACCAGATGAAGCCTTAATCACAATCGACTGCTCTTTACCTGTAGCCTTATCTTTTGCATTTACATGCAAAATACCATTTGCATCAATATCAAAAGTTACTTCAATTTGCGGCATCCCTCTCTGCGCAGGAGGAATATTAGCCAGGTCAAAACGACCCAAAGACTTGTTACCTGCCGCCTGTTTTCTTTCACCTTGAACAACATGCACAGTCACAGCTGTTTGATTGTCTTCGGCCGTAGAGAAAATTTGGGATTTTCGCGAAGGAATCGTTGTATTTTTCTCAATCAATGGAGTAGCTACACCACCCATCGTCTCTATACCTAAAGTAAGCGGAGTAACATCCAACAGCAATACATCCTTTACCTCACCAGAAAGCACCGCGCCCTGAATAGCCGCCCCCATAGCAACAGCCTCATCTGGATTTACATCTTTACGAGGCTCTTTGCCAAAAAAAGCAGTAACTTTTTCTTGAACCATCGGCATGCGTGTTTGGCCACCAACGAGAATAACATCATCGATATCTGCAATAGACTTTCCTGCATCCTTTAGAGCCATCTTTAACGGCGCCATGGTGCGCTCAACCAGCTTCTCAACTAAAGACTCAAGCTTAGATCGAGTGAGCTTAACCACTAGATGTTTTGGCCCAGTAGCATCAGCAGTTATATATGGTAGGTTGACTTCTGTTTGCTGGCTAGAGGAAAGTTCTATTTTCGCTTTTTCCGCAGCCTCCTTAAGGCGCTGAATGGCCATAGGATCCTTAAGCAAATCAAAACTATTTTCCTTCTTAAACTGCTCAGCCAAGTACTCAATCAAACGCATATCAAAGTCTTCGCCGCCCAGGAATGTATCTCCATTCGTTGAAAGGACTTCAAATTGATGCTCGCCATCTACGTCAGCAATTTCAATAATAGAAATATCAAACGTACCGCCGCCTAAATCATAAACAGCAATTACGCGATCGCCTGGGGTCTTGTCCATCCCATAAGCCAACGCAGCAGCAGTGGGCTCATTAATGATTCTTTTGACATCGAGTCCAGCAATTTTTCCGGCATCTTTTGTTGCTTGTCGTTGAGAATCATTGAAATACGCCGGTACAGTTATCACCGCTTCCGTAACAGATTCTCCCAGATAATCTTCTGCAGTTTTTTTCATTTTTTTAAGGATTTCAGCAGAAATCTGTGGGGCAGCTCGTTTCTCGCCGTTTACTTCGACCCAAGCATCACCGTTGTCTGCCTTAACAATTTTGTAGGGCACCATCTTAATATCTTTCTGAACTACATCGTCGTCAAAGCGACGGCCAATCAAACGCTTTACTGCGAACAGCGTATTAGCTGGATTGGTCACCGCCTGACGTTTTGCAGACTGTCCAACCAAAATCTCGCCACCATCAACAAATGCAACAATAGATGGAGTGGTGCGAAGACCTTCAGCATTCTCTATTACTTTTGGTTTATTGCCTTCCAGTACAGCAACACAAGAGTTGGTAGTACCTAAGTCAATTCCTATAATTTTACCCATGGTTTTTTCTCCGGGATTAACATAACTTCAAATTCAAAAATCATCTCTAATTAACAATATTGGCCCATTGTCGAAAATTTCAACCTTTGCCTTATTGTTTCTTTGTTAAATATTATTTTTTTCAACCCCAGCCACTACAACCATAGCAGGGCGAACCAAACGGTCGTTCAGGGTATATCCTTTTTGAAATACATCCACAACCGTATTGGGGGCTGCTCCAGGCATCTCGAGTATACTCATAGCCTGATGGAGCTCAGGGTTAAACACTTCACCTTTAGGATCTATCGGCAACACCTTGTGTCGCGCCAAAACGTCCTGAAAGCTTTTTAATGTGAGCACTACACCTTCAGTCAACGATTGAAGGTCTTCTTTATCCTGATCAATACTTTGAAGCGCCCGCTCGAGGTTATCGATAACGGGCAGTAACTCAGCTACAAACTTATCTAACGCGTATTTGTGAGCATTTTGAATATCGCGCTCTGAACGACGCAGAATATTTTGCATCTCCGCCTGATTCCTCAAAGACTCATCTTTTGCTTCTATCAGATCTGCTTCAAGTCTGACAAGTTGTAGCAATACATCAGGCTCTTCATCAACAATAGGATCTATTGATGCTGACTGCTCCGAGGAAACTACTTTAGATTCTTCCGTCGCTTCATCGATAGCATCATCAGTAACTTCGGCAGATTTTTTATTTTTCTTGCCCACCACAAACAATCTCCTTGATGCTCATTTTCATTAAATTTAAACCAAGCTAAAATTACACAAAAGCTTAAAGCCTCATCTAGCTATGTATGCTTATATTGGGTCATCACAAAAAGTTTCAAGGGCAGACGCATCAGAAAAATCTGTATAAGATTAACAACATGGTCTTCATGTTAAATTAACGCGAGAACGATTTTGCTTTTAACGCTAGTTGTCAAAAATTTTACTTTAGTAGAGCATCTTGAAATAGACTTCAGTAAAGGCATGACTGCCCTAACAGGAGAAACTGGCGCAGGAAAATCCTTGGTAGTCGATGCGCTATCGATGGCGCTGGGCGACAGGGCAGACATTGAGCAAATTAGGAGCACAGCCGAGAGAGCTGAAGTCTCTGCAGTTTTTGATATCAGCAAGGCGCCTCACGCCAAAAAATGGCTCAGCGGCAATGATTTCGATGTTGCAGATGATGAATGCGTACTCCGAAGAGTGTTAACGAAAGAAGGTCGGTCCCGCGGCCATATCAACGGGCAATTGGCTACAATGCAGCAGTTGCGGGAGTTTGGGGAAACCCTTATTGACATTCACAATCAGCATGAACATCAATCACTACTCAGGCGCGAAACCCATCGTCATATTTTAGACAATTTTGCTGCTTGCCTTAACCTAACAAAAACAACCCAAGAACTTTTTCATCAATGGCTGGCTGCTCGAAAAAAACTCACACGACTTGAAAGTATGTCTGCAGAACTTCTCGCATCTCGAGAATTACTTTCTTTTCAGGCTGAAGAGCTTGATGAGCTTGATGTTTCTGAAAATGATCTGGAGTCGCTTGAGCAACAACAAATAGTACTTTCAAATGCAGAATCAATAATCACCGATAGCCACGCACTTCTTCAAATATGCTCGGAAGAGGATCAATTTAATCTTGAAAAGGGACTAAATAGCTCTCTGCAAATACTACAAAAAATGCCCAAAAAACCAGCTGCTCTGGAGGAAGCTGAAAGATTGCTTATTAGCGCTCAAATTGAAATTCAAGAGGCCGGCAGAGAAATCCAGCAGCACCTAAATAACTTTACTGCTGAGCCAGAAACGCTCAAAAAAATAGAAAACAGACTTGGTGAGATATACCAATTAGCAAGAAAATATAAGGTCTCACCAGAAAAACTCCATCTCAAAAATAAAGAACTCAAAGATGCATTAAAAAATCTTTCAATGAGCCATGATGATGAAGTATTTCTTAAGAAACAAGCAATCCAACTGCATCAAGAATACCTGACGGCAGCCCAACAGTTGACCAAAAAAAGAAGCTTTGCAGCTAAGGAGCTTGCCGCAGCGATACAAGAGCAACTTGGGTTGCTTTCTATGTCTGGCGCGCAATTTATAATCAATCTCACACCACTGACAAATGATGAACTTGGGGCGCACGGTCAAGAGAATATTGAGTTTCTCATTAGCGCAAATCCAGGAGAGCCGGCAAAGACTCTTACTCGTGTTGCATCCGGCGGCGAGCTATCTCGAATCAGTCTTGCCATTCAAGTAATAGCAGCCAAAAATTCATCCATCCCAACACTCGTATTTGATGAAGTCGATGTAGGAATTGGTGGCGCTACCGCTGATATAGTAGGAAGAATGCTTCGTCTGCTCGGGCATCGAGGTCAAGTCCTTTGCGTCACCCATCAACCTCAGGTGGCAGCTCAAGCTCATAATCATATGCTCGTAAGCAAAAATACGGAAAAAAATATTACATACAGCAAAATAGCCACTCTATCTAACACCGAAACAATACATGAAATTGCAAGAATGCTTGGGGGCGCCAATATTACGAATACAACTTTAAGTCACGCAAAAGAAATGATCGAATCAAATAAAGAGGTCTGATCTAGTCATATAAGCTATTTTTTTCTTACGTAAAGCACCAAGCTATGGCAAACCAACTCAAACCCATTATCAGCAGCAATTCTTCTTTGCAACTCTTCAATTTCAGCGCTATGGAACTCAACCACTTTTCCGCTATCAACATCAACCATATGATCATGATGGCCGCCGCGTTCGATTTCATAAACCGCAGGGCCATTATCAAAGTTATGCCGTATTACAAGTCCTGAGGTCTCAAATTGAGTCAAAACACGATACACTGTGGCAATCCCAACATCTTCCCCTGTCTCGATAAGCTGACGATATATACCATCCGCACTTAAATGGGATTCAATGGAGCTCTCTAAAATATTTAATATTTTAAGTCTAGGGGCGGTGACTTTTAATCCTGCATCACGTAATTCACGATTTTCGTCATTCATTCCTTTCTAAACCCTTCTATAGATAGATTGTATTCTGTATTATCAATGGTTGATGTGATAACGGAAACCCCATAATGCATTTATCTGCAAAAATACTATATTATATAGCCGTGGTTCTTGCCATACCTGGATGTTCGAATTTTTCTATGCCCAAAATGCCAACATTCGACCGCAGTCTTATTAAACTGCCAGAAGTATACAAATTTGATATGCAGCAAGGCAACGTCATCGATCAGGCTATGATTGATCAGCTCAAACCGGGGATGACGAAATCTCAAGTAAGGTTTATTATGGGAACACCGCTCGTCGCGGATACCTTCAATCAAGATCGTTGGGATTACTTTTATAGCTTAAAGCCAGCAAAGGGGCCAGAAGTTAGGGAAAAAATGGCCATTTTTTTCAAAGGAGACAAATTGATAGGTCTTCGAGGTGATTTTATGCCCAACTCAGAACAGGCCGAAGACACAGAGACTCCAGGCAGCATATCTGATTCAGCAACCCCTTAATCTGAACTTGCAAGATTCTTTGTTTTTAATGCGCCAGTCGCTTTTTCTGCGCGACGTCGCCTGATCTCTTTTGGATCAATAATGAGCGGCCTATATATCTCGACTCTATCCATTCGTTCAAGCACTTGATTCTTTGGTGGCTTCAAGCCTTTAGTACCAAGCGCTTTCCCAAAGATACCCATTTTTACATTCTCAATATCTATTTCCGGAAACTGCGCGACAATGCCAGATTGTTTGACTGCCTCAAATGCTGTTGTTCCGCTAGGAACCTGTAGCTCTATTATCTGTTGCTTCACTGGCAATGCATAGGCGACCTCAACCTGAATTAATTCTTTTTTCACCATTATCCATACACCTCTTTTGCTCTACACGCTAAAGCATCAATAAGATTATTAGCCACTAAAGTAAACAGTTGGTTTGAGGCTAAACCCACAGAAAAATTATTAAACTCGAACTCCAAATCCAAAGATACCTTGCAGGCATCCTCATCCAACGCTTTAAAAGACCACTCTCCGAAAAATTTGCTAAATGGGCCCTCATCTAAAATCATACTAATACGCTCTGGCTCATATAAGGTGTTATGAGTTGTAAAACTTTGTCGCAGAAAACCTTTCTTCAAATCCAGTCGAGCCAGCATAAAGGATTTATCTTGCTTGAGAATTTCGACACCCACGCAATTCTTCATATACTCGGGATAACAAGCCACATCATTGACTAAGTCGAACATCTGTTGC
The DNA here is from genome assembly GCA_963925605.1 of uncultured Porticoccus sp. Classification (GTDB taxonomy): domain Bacteria; phylum Pseudomonadota; class Gammaproteobacteria; order Pseudomonadales; family Porticoccaceae; genus Porticoccus. Next base: position 46,281 of record CAWURY010000008.1, read on the forward strand.
GCTGAATAGGCCACCAAAGCGGTCCGATTGATGACTGTCAGCATTACGTAATTCTCGGGTAAATACCCATAATTAACACAGCCATCACAGCCAAAGGCGAGACATATCGTACAGTCCACTGCCAAACACAGGATAATCCTTGATGGTCACAAGATAATTCCTCTTGGAGCATTTTTTCCTTCACAAACCAACCAATAAAAATTGCTACAAATATCCCCGTTAACGGCAACATGATATTAGCGGTAATGAAATCTATTAGTTCGAAAAAATTAAACCCAGCAATTTTTACCTCAGCCCAGATATTAAACGAAAATACGCTACCCAGCCCAATAATCCAAGCAATCATACCCAATAATAAACTTGCTGTGATTCGACTAAAACCCTTAGATTCAACTAAGTAAGCTATAGCTGGTTCAATCAGTGAAATTGATGAGCTCCATGCTGCTAGACTGACTAGCACGAAAAAAATAGTTCCAAAAAACAAACCACCTAGCATATTACCAAAAGCCACGGGCAGGCTAACAAACATCAGTCCAGGTCCAGCGCTAGACTCAATGCTAGGATTTGCAAAAACAATAGAAAAAATAACCAATCCTGCGATCAACGCAACCAGGGTATCGAGGACACCGACCATGAGAACATTTGAAAACACTCCTGTATTGCTTGGCATGTATGCTCCATAGGCCATCATTGCACCCATTCCTATGCTTAATGTAAAAAAAGCATGCCCTAAGGCTACCAACACTGACTGCCATGTAAGAAATTCAAAATTAAACCCAAACAAAAAATTAAAGGCGCCGATGAGGTCCCCTTGCTGATAGCCAAATATTAATAAGCCTACTAATAGTAAAAACAAAAGAGGCATCAGGATTTGAGATACTAGGCCCAAGCCTTTGTGTATTCCGCACATAACAACAACAACGGTCATCAACATAAATAACGATTGCCAGAAAATCAATTCGTTCTTATCTTTCATCAGGTCATCAAAAATAGTACCCGCCTGTTCAGCAGTTACATTTTGAAAGACTCCGGAAATCATATATTCGATGTAATTAAGGGCCCAGCCGGCAATGACTGCATAATAAGACAATATCATCAATCCAGCAGAAACACCCATCCAACCAATAACGCCAAAACTTTTGCTCGTGCCAGACTTTTTAACTAAATTGCGAATGGTGTTGATGGGGCTTTGTCTTCCCATGCGTCCTAATGCCACCTCAGCAGCCATAATTGGCAGGGCCACAATTGCAATGCATGCAATATAAACAAGGACAAATGCGCCTCCGCCATTCTCACCTGCAATATAAGGAAATTTCCAAATGTTTCCCAAGCCTACCGCAGAGCCAGCTGCTGCCAGAATAAAAGTCCAGCGGCTAGCCCATGTGCCATGAATGCTTCCTTGGGAAGTATTTTTATTGTTCTGAGAAGAGGCTTCGGAGTGAGAATTTTTCAACATTAATCCTGCCTAATTTTTAAAAATTTAATTATACCGACAAATTTAATTATACCGACAAATTGTGCCCTTAAAAACCAATCAAGCTATACTATTTATTCTTCATCCTAACATACAAAAAAATCATAGGAGCTTGCTCTATCAATCTCTATAATCATACTTATGGGAAAACAGCCAAAAAAAATACAGAAAAATCCGGTCATTGCTCAAAACAAAAGAGCTCGCCACGACTACTATCTAGAAGAAAAATTTGAAGCTGGATTGGTCTTACAAGGATGGGAAGTAAAGAGCTTACGCGCTGGAAAAGGTCAGCTAGCGGATAGTTTTGTGTTGCTACAAAATGGTGAGGCCTACCTCATGGGTACTCATATAGCGCCGCTAAATACGACTTCAACGCATTATGTCACCAATCCTGGTAGAAATAAAAAACTCTTATTAAACAAAAAAGAACTATCTCGCTTATTTAACGCCGTTAACCAAAAAGGACACACATGTGTTGCGTTATCCATATATTGGAAAGGGCACATTGTAAAATGCGAAATTGCTTTAGCAAAAGGTAAGCAAGTTCATGATAAGCGCGCCTCTGAGAAAGATCATGACTGGCAGCGCCAAAAACAACGAATCATGCGGCACAACATCTAGCCCAGCCTGTCTTTTTTGAACTTCTTACCCAATAACTTACATCAAATTTTCTGATACCTGTGTTAACATTGCCCCCAAGGGGGCGTTCTGGATTCGACGCCGGTTACAAAACCCAAGGTGCATGCCGAGATGGTGACCAATCTCGTTAATCCAAAGTCGCAAACTATTAGTTGCCAACGACGACAACTACGCACTCGCCGCCTAAGAAACGGTAGGG
>CAWURY010000009.1:0-58105 GCA_963925605.1 uncultured Porticoccus sp.
GAAGTATGGTTTTTGAGCCTGCTGTGATTAAAGTATCTAAAGGCGATACCATCCATTTTAAAGCGACAGATATGTCGCATAATTCAGTCTCCATGGACGGCATGATTCCAGAGGGCGCCTCTAGTTGGGCTGGACAATTAAGCCAAGATATAACCGTCAAGCTGGATAGTGAAGGGGTCTATGTCTACCAGTGTGATCCACACGCTATGATGGCTATGATCGGCGTTATTCAAGTTGGAGAAGCTGTCAACCTCAGTGAGGTAAAAAATGCAGCAATCGATAAGAAATCAACTTTTATGATGAATTCAGACAGACTGGATACTTACTTATCGCAGCTATAAGATAAACTGCTGAGCAATCTTATTTAATAGCCAGGAATCCCTCAAAACAGAGGTATTTTTGGACTGTATTGATATCGACAAATCCAGCTCTCTCGAGCATGTCCAAGTTACCTTGTGTGGAAAAAGGCTCGAGAACACCTTTTAGGCTTCTAGATTTAGCAATAATCTCATCAGCTGAATAGCCTTGGCGAATTTTATAGTCGTTATATAGGGCACTCAAAATATCTTGAAAACGTGCATCTGCACCACGTACTTTTTCAAACAACAACAAAGCTCCCCCCCAATTTAATCTGTCATAAAGCTTGTCGATTAATTTTTGACGAACCGATGTATTTATAAATTGAATGGTGTAGTAGCAAACAATTAAATCGGCGTTATCCATCTCTAACTCGATGACATCGTCAGCAGCAAAAGAAATATTTAAGCCTTTTATTTTAGCGGCCTTGTTGCTGGCTTTTTTGATCATATCTTTTTCTATGTCTATGCCAATAAAGCGGGCCCCTGGTTTTTTTTGATTATGCATCGCAAGCTTTAGAATTAGGGTACCTGTAGAACAACCCACCTCATAGCATAGAGAGTCTGGCTTAATAAAAAAATCACTCATATCACATATGAGGTCATGTCCTTCTTCGTAGAGGGGCACTGATTTGGATATATGGTCATCAAATAAATCCACAATTTTTCCATTAAATTTCCAATTTGCCCTATCTGCAGATAATCCATTGCCCACTTTTGTCATCCCGTGTCCCTTCTTATAATCAGAATTCTAGTTATGCCATATTATCACTAAACTATCTAATGCTCTCAGGCAATCTAACAGTTAGAATAAGGCTATGGCACTACCTAAGAAAGTCAAAATTGTAGAAGTAAGCCCAAGAGACGGTCTTCAGAACGAACAGCAATTGATTGGCGCCAAATTAAAAATAGAGTTCATTGACCTTCTGGTAGATGCAGGAGTTCGTTATATTGAGGCGGGTAGTTTTGTGAACCCCAGTTGGGTCCCCCAGATGGCTACTAGTGATGCTGTTTTTCGTGGCATTAAGCAAAGGGAAGATGTCACCTTTTCAGCATTAACTCCAAATCTACAAGGGTTTAATCGTGCTATGGCGGTGAATGTTGGAGAAGTTGCAATTTTTACGACAGCCTCCGAATCTTTTAGTCAAAAAAATATCAACTGTTCCATTGATCAGAGTTTAGAGCGCTTTACGCCCGTTCTTAAGGCTGCCGCAGATAAAGATATACCTGTACGGGCTTATATTTCTTGTGTGGTGGGTTGCCCTTACGAGGGTAATATAGATCCAGTTAAAGTCGCTGAGCTAGCTGCTAGACTTAGCGAGATGGGGTGTTATGAAGTCTCACTGGGCGACACAACAGGTATTGGTACACCAAAAAATATCTCTCGGGTAATTGAGAAAGTGGCGGAAAAGATTGCTATCCAGCATATTGCTGTGCATCTGCATGATACTTATGGCCAAGCACTAGCAAATATTTATGCTGCTTTGTTGATGGGTGTTTCTGTTATTGACAGCTCTGTAGCTGGCCTAGGTGGCTGTCCTTATGTAAGAAATCCTCAAGGTTTCGCTGCTTCAGGGAATGTCGCTACTGAGGATTTGATTTATATGCTTAATGGGTTAGATATCGAGCATGGCATAAATTTAGAAAAAATTGTTGAAGCTGGCCGCTTTATCTCCAGAGAGCTTGGAAGAAACAGTAGTTCAAAAGTTTCTATAGTATTAACTTGATAATGGCATGCTTTTTATTGTATTTTGCAATCCCTAATTGCTGTTAGCAATAGATACTAATTTAGAGAGCCCTTATGAATTCCTCTCCCGAGAATGAATCCACAGTAAGAAAATTGCAAGATATTAAAGAAATTATTGTAAACGGAACTGTGATTAGTCCTGCTGAGATAATTCAGGAGATGTCGCATCATTCGACGGATTCTCCGGAAGACATGATTAAAAAATCGTCTGAGGTCCTGATAACACAGTTACTGCTTGTGCAAAAAGCCCACAAGCTCGGATTGAACAAGAATCTTCCAAAAGACAGCGATATTCCTGTCGAGGAAACTATAATTGGCAGACTTATTGAGAAAGAAATAGCAAAGTCAGAAGAAGTTTCTGAAGAAGAATGTGAGAAGTACTATAATGAACATAAGGCTGAATTCTTCACTCAAGAGATGCTGGAGCTAAAACATATCTTGATAGGCGCGACTCCCGAGAAAAAAAATGAAAGATCTCAGGCAAAAAAATTAGCTGAATCATTAATTTCAAAGTTGAAAGATTCTTTAGATCAGTTTGATTTCTTGGTGGACGAGTATTCTAGCTGTCCCTCTAAAGAGACAGGTGGAACGTTGGGTAGAGTCGGCCGAGGTCAAACTCCTCCAGAATTTGAAAAAATAGTTTTTAATCTTGGAGAAGGATTAGCCGATAAGCCTGTTAAGTCGAATTTCGGCTTCCATGTAGTGTACATTGATAAAAAAATACCAGCGAAACAGCTAGATTATGATCAAGTTAAAAGTGATATCGCTGATATGTTGATAGAAATTGGCCACCGCATAGAAATTTCTAAATATATTCATCAGTTAATTGATACAGCAGACATTCAGGGTGTTGATTTTAAAATCGGTCGCCCGTCATAAAATAGCTAACATTTTCTTGTGCAGCCCTTAGCCTAAGTCTTGGTTGTAAGTGTCCCTATATATCGCGACTTAGGATAGCAATCTGCTGTGAGATTAATTCTTTACTGCCCTCATCTAATTCTTCAACCCTAAATAGCACACTTTTTTCGCTGGGAGGACATAAGGATATATCTTGAAGTGACCCATGTGATTTAGTTGGTGCGTCTAGAAGTATTTCCCCATCAACGGCTTGTTCCAGCATTAATTGAAGTGAATTCAAGTGCACCTCACAATGCGATTCGTTAAGAATCTGAGATCTGGAGTGTTTTTTTATGTCATTTGATATTGCGCTGGCTATTTCTAGCTTTATCCCTTGTGTATCGAGTAATTTTTTACTTAAAGCATGAATTGCAGTGGCGCAATATAAAGCCCTGAGAGTGTGATCACCATATTCCGACTTTCCTTTGAATTTTAGGTATATGCTACGCTGCCCTGCGCTTAGTCTGGTCGCTCCATAAATGTCCGTTGCATCGTTGACCAGAACATCAAATTGAGACATAACCGATTCGAGGTGTTCTGGATTTACCCTTGTCTTTAAGATGGTTAAATTTTTACAGGCAATAGCCAAAAGCGCATAATCTTCTACCCCTTGCTCGGTATAGGGTTGTTGATTTTCTTTTCTAGTTGCTATTAGGGGCTTGAGTCGATACTCGAGTGCACTCAACTCATCCATAGCTTCTTTATCATCCCCAGGCAGTTGTTGGATGAGATGATTGAGTCTAGATGAAAGACTTTTCCCTATTTTAGCTGATAAATATATTAGCACAAGAAATATGCTAGCGAATAAAAAAGCGATTTCTAGGCGCAAAGTCTGAAAATATGCCGCAAAAAATTCTTGGTCGAATTGGACTAGAACGTATCCTGCAGTAGCGTTTTCTATGGTTATGGTGCTAGTGTAAGTGTTACTTGAAAGAGGAGTCCTGTTGGCCGATTTTGTGGCTTTTGCCAGAAGTTTTTTAGCTGCGTCATGCACCGCAACATGTTCGACACCCTCAATGGTTAGTATGTCGTCTATTTCTATCTGGAGACTCAGTTGATCTTGGTTGATGATTGAATTTTGAGCTACTTTAGCTAGCTGTAATGACAGAGTCTGCCCTAGATAATTTTCTTGTTCATTAGTTATTGAGTCTAGCTCTATACTTAATATTATTGCGCTTAGGCTCGCAAAAATTAAAGAAAATATTACGGTGAACGTAGGCAGCAATTTTGCATAAGATGTTTTGTTCTTGCCCATTCTTAATTATTCCCATAAAGTTTGCTGGATTAGACTCATTCTATCTTATCGATCGTCTTTCTGTGATACTTAATATAGAGGGTGCTGGTATTATTAGTTTGTATTTTTTATATTGGAATCAATTGTGAAAGAAATTCTGCTTATTAGCATATCAGGCGATGATAAGCCTGGAGTGACTCAAGCTGTGTCAGAGGCATTGATGAATCATCGATGTGATATCTTGGATATTAGTCAGTCCGTCATACATGATAATTTAAATCTTGGATTATTGGTGAGAACACCTTTGGATCATCAGTTAGAAAAAATAAAAGATGAAATTTTTTCCTCCCTTGGCGTGATGGGTATGAAAACTCGTTTTCAGCTCATCGCTGATGAGGATTATTCAAATTGGGTTGATCAACAAGGCAAGCCTCGTCATATTGTAACTTTGTTGTCGCGAAAGGTGACAGCTGAGCATATAGCCCTTGTAACTGCTGTTACAGTTGAGCATGGCCTAAACATAGACAAAATTAGTCGTCTCTCCGGCAGAATGTCCTTGGACCGACTGGAAAGTAGTAGCAGGTCTTGCGTAGAGTTCTCTTTACGTGGAGTGCCTTTAGACTTGGCTGTCTTTCGCTCTTCATTGCTTGAAATGTCTAGTGAAATGGATGTTGATATAGCCTACCAAGAAGAAAATATTTTTCGCCGTAATCGCCGTTTAGTTGTTTTTGACATGGATTCAACGTTGATTGATGCTGAGGTGATAGATGAGCTAGCAAAAGAAATAGGGGCTGGTGAGAAAGTTGCTGAAATAACCGCAGCTGCTATGAGAGGCGAGCTAGACTTTAAGGAAAGTTTTAGTCGACGCCTGCGATTTTTAGAGGGCCTTAATGAATCGGTGCTAGAGAAAGTAGCTCGACGCTTACAGCTTACAGAGGGTGCCGAAGAGTTAATGGCTACACTTAGACTTTTGGGCTACAAGACAGCCATTCTTTCGGGTGGATTTGACTACTTTGCCTGTCAAATTCAAAAAAGATTAGGAATCGATTATGTTTATGCAAATCAGCTTGAAATAGTTGATGGTAAAGTGACTGGGAATGTTGTGGGAGAAGTCGTTGATGGCCCCAGGAAAGCCGAATTATTGCGCAATATAGCCGCTGGTGAGAGGGTTAACCTGGAGCAGGTTATAGCAGTAGGAGACGGAGCTAATGATTTGCCTATGTTAAGTATTGCCGGTTTAGGAATTGCTTTTAGAGCCAAACCTTTGGTGAAAGCAACTGCTAAGCAATCTATATCTAAAGTTGGTTTGGACGGAATCCTTTACTTAATGGGTATTAGTGATAGGGATGTCTCGCGCTGGGAATAACCTCCTGATAGATAAAAAACTAAAGCAGGGGAACTTTGTTTGGCATACCGGGAATCTCTCGCACTAATTTTGGGACTAAATACCCAGGTAGTTTCGACGTAAGCCCAAGGATTAGCTCTTTGGCCGTCGCGTCGCTTACTTCAAAATGGGCCGCACCTTTTACCTTATCCAGTTGATGCAGATAGTAAGGCAAGACTTTCATTTGGAAAAGTCGTTCACTTAGTTCTTGAAGTACTTCAGTTGAATCATTAATTCCTGCAAGCAGTACTGTTTGATTGAGCAGGGTGACTCCAGCTTGAGAGAGACGGTTAAGAGCAGCAGCTACAGAGACATCTAACTCTTTGGGATGGTTACTGTGGATGACCAGTGAGGTCAATAGGCGAGTTGATGTTAGCCACTCTATGCAATCATCTGTTATTCGGTCTGGAATAACGATAGGGAGCCGTGTATGCACTCTTAGTCTTTGAATGTGTGGTATTTGTGCAATCTCGTTGGTTAGCCAGCGTAACTGTTTGTCGCTAGCCGCAAGAGGGTCGCCTCCGCTAAAGATAACCTCAGTTATTGAAGTATTATTGCGAATATAAGCCAACGCTTGCCCCCATTCATCTCGGCCTGGCTTATTTTCCTGATAGGGAAAGCTACGTCGAAAGCAGTAGCGACAATTAATTGCACAATTAGCACTAACAATCAACAATACGCGGCCTGCATACTTGTGTATCAATCCAGGGATTAAATTCGTCTCTGTTTCCTCTAGTGGGTCTGTTGTATATCCAGGTACTGCATACATCTCTTCTTTTGATGGGAGAATTTGTTTTAATAATGGATCGTTAGGGTCGCCTTTTGTAATACGTTTCAGGTATGCTTTCGGTGCTCTCAATGAAAAATCATTGCTAGCCTCTGTGGCCCCGCCCAACAGGCTATCTATTATTTTTTGATCGAACTCAAGCCATTCGAGTAGTTTTTTTGGATCTCGAATGCTTTCAGTGAGCTGCTCTTGCCAGGTAAGACTATCTACAGATGCAATGGAACGGGTTATCATAGTGGTCTCTTGTGTATTTTAAAATAATTTATTGAATATTGAGGTAACAATGGCTAACTATTCTACCAATGAATTTCGTTCCGGTCTGAAAGTAATTATGGATGGCGATCCTTGCAGTATCGTAGAAAATGAACTTGTCAAGCCTGGCAAAGGCCAGGCTTTTAGTCGCGTTCGTTTGCGTAATCTTAAAACAGGGCGTGTCTGGGATAAAACTTTTAAGTCTGGAGAATCTCTTGAGGGGGCTGATATAGCAGAGGCCGATATGCAGTACCTCTATAATGATGGAGAGTACTGGCACTTTATGGAGTCCGATACTTTCGAGCAGCACCAGGCTGATAGAAATGTTGTTGGTGATTCGGCGCTCTGGCTCAGGGAGCAAGATACTGTGATGGTAACATTACACAACGGAGTCCCTTTGGTAATCACACCAGCCAATCATGTGGAGCTTGAAATTACAGATACCGACCCAGGTCTAAAAGGTGATACTGCTCAAGGGGGCACTAAGCCAGCCACCCTAAGTACCGGTGTAACAGTTAGGGTGCCACTTTTTTTAAATATTGGCGAGATCATTAAAGTTGATACTCGTACTGGAGAATATATAAGTCGGGCCTAACTATCAGGCCAGGCGAAAATTTTACTGACTATGAGCAATTGGAGACCAACAGCTACGATTAAGACCCTGGAGTTTAGATCGGAGTTATTTTGCGTTATCCGCAACTTCTTTAAGGACAGAAAAGTTTTGGAGGTGGATGTTCCTCTAATAGGTCAAACTGGAGTAACTGATTTGCATGTCGACTGCATTGAAATCGATATGGCTGGAGAAAGAAAATATCTGCAGAGTTCCCCAGAATACTTCATGAAGAGATTGCTTGCATCTGGTTCTGGCTCCATTTATTCATTAGGTAAAGCTTTTCGTGCGGAGGAGATCGGACGCTATCATCAACCAGAGTTTACCCTTCTTGAATGGTATCGCCTTGGGTTTGATGAGCATCAGTTGATGGGTGAAGTTGCAATACTTATTAAAAAATTAGGCCTAGATTGTAAGCATAAAATTCTAAAATATGCAGATATTTTTGAGCAAATAATTGGTTTAAATCCGCATAAAGCCACTCTTGTTGAGCTGCAAAAAATAGCTTCAATTGCGTCAAATAGAGATTTTTTTGGAGATAGCCGTAGCGATTGCCTTAATTTAATATTTAGTTTTTCTGTTGAGCCAAACCTCCCGGATAGCTTGGTTTTTATTCATGATTATCCAGAATGCCAATCTGCGTTAGCTCAATTAAAAGAGGACTCTCAGGGCAATATTGTAGCCAGACGATTTGAGGTCTACTTGAATCGCGTAGAGCTGGCTAATGGGTATGTGGAGCTTAATGACTTAGACGAACAGAGAGATCGGTTTGCTGTTGATGCATCTCTCCGTGAAGCTGCAGGCAAGAAATTTATACCTGCGGATGATAATCTTCTGGATGCTGTAGCATTTGGACTACCTTTTTGTTCGGGGGTGGCAATGGGGGTGGATAGGCTGTTGATGCAGCTGTTGGGTGTCGATCAAATCTCTCAGGTGATGCCGTTTGCCTGTATCGCAAATGATGCCAGCCATGAATAACTCGTTTACTAATTCTCTCCCCCCAGCTATTTTTCTTATGGGGCCAACGGCTTCAGGAAAAACAGATTTAGCGGTAGCGCTGCGCAAACACTTACCTATAGAGTTGATTAGTGTTGATTCGTCTCAAGTCTATAGGGGAATGGATATCGGCTCGGCAAAACCAACCCGAGAGTTGCTAGAACAGGTGCCTCATAGATTAATCGATATTCGAGATCCTTCTGAAGTGTATTCTGCGGCGGACTTTGCGCAAGATGCTCGAAAAGAAATGGAAGATATTACCAAACAAGGCCGGATTCCATTACTGGTAGGCGGAACAATGTTGTATTTTAAAGCACTTCTTGATGGTCTGGCAGATAACCCGCCATCTGACTTTAAAATACGCAAAAAAATTGAAGCTGCTGCGAGAAAAAAAGGGTGGCCTTATTTGCATGCTCAGCTTGCAGAGATTGACCCAGAGTCTGCCGGAGCGATCCACCCTAACCATTCTCAACGTATACAACGGGCACTGGAGATTTTCCAGATAACAGGCAAGCCCTTGTCGCTCATAAAGCGAAATCAGCAAGAAAAAGGAAGCTTAATTAAGCCTATTTTAAATGATTATAAGCTTGTGCAGATCGCACTAATCCCGTTGGACCGGCTGTATTTGCATCAGTGTATCGAGCAACGATTTAAATCAATGCTCGATGCAGATTTTGAGTCTGAGGTTCAGGCGCTATATGAGCGAGGAGATCTAAGCCCAGACCTTTCTTCTCTGCGTGCTGTTGGATATAAACAGATGTGGAAATATTTATCGGGAGATATTAGTTGTGACGAGGTCTGCCGTCTAGGCGTTATAGCGACAAGACAGCTTGCTAAGCGTCAGTTGACTTGGTTGAAGAAATGGCCCGATTTATACCAACTTCAAGTTAATTATGCGGATGAAAAGAAAATTCTTTCTGAAAAAGTGTTAGCTGGGTGTTTAGAAATTTTAAAAAACTCATGCATATGCAAGAATACTTCACCAGTAATACTATAAATAGAGGTGTTAGCCGTTCTTGTGATGTGTAAATAGACTTTGAAATAGGTTGCATTTTTCAGCGATCTTTATTCCTATATTGAGGATAATTTTAATGACAAAAAGAAATAATCTGCAGGGCCCTTTTTTAAATTTTTTACGCAAAGAGCGCATATCAGTCTCTATATTTCTTGTAAGTGGAATTAAACTACAAGGACAGATAGAATCTTTTGATCAATTTGTAATATTATTGAAAAATACAGTTAGTCAAATGGTATATAAGCATGCCATTTCCACTATAGTCCTTCCCGTAGCGTGCAGTTGGAAGAGGTTGGTGTAAGCGACAAAAATGAAGATTCAATTAGTGAATCATAGGGAGTTTTAATTGTTTTTTGAGCGTCCAGATTCTGGTGAAATTGCTATTTTAGTGCACTTAAAATTAGATAGTGAGCGTGAACCAGAAGATTCGAGGGAATTTGAAGAGTTGGTCATTTCTGCAGGTGGAGACCCTGTTGCCTTAATTTCTGGATCTAGAAGCACACCTCATCGAAAATATTTTGTTGGCACTGGCAAGCTTGATGAGCTAAAGCAAGCGGTCTCCGAGCATTGTGCTGATATTGTGATTTTTAATCATAGACTGTCTCCCAGTCAAGAAAGAAATCTAGAGGGCGAACTTGAGTGTCGCGTACTGGATAGAACTGGGCTCATTCTTGATATTTTCGCGCAGCGAGCCCTTACGCATGAGGGTAAGCTACAGGTTGAGCTGGCGCAATTACAGCATATGTCAACAAGACTAGTTCGTGGATGGACTCATCTAGAGCGACAAAAAGGAGGCATAGGCTTACGAGGTCCAGGAGAAACTCAACTGGAAACTGATCGAAGATTGTTGCGTGCTCGCATTAAGTCTATTCTTAAGCGGCTGGAGAAGGTGCGGAGTCAACGCAATCAGAGTCGTCGTTCTCGTGAGCGAGCAGAAGTACCTACTATTTCTTTAGTTGGGTATACAAATGCAGGCAAATCAACGTTATTTAATAGACTTTCGGCATCAAACGTTTATGTCGCTGATCAACTTTTTGCAACATTAGATCCGACTATGCGCCATATAGATCTAGATGATGTTGGATCCATTATTTTGGCGGATACAGTAGGCTTTATTAGCCACTTGCCGCATCAACTAATAGAAGCTTTTAAGGCTACACTAGAAGAAACCGCAAGTGCTACGTTGCTTTTGCATGTGGTAGATTCGCCTTCTGAAATGCGGCAGATTAATATCAAGCATGTTAATGATGTGTTGTCGGAAATTGGCGCTCTAACACTTCCCACACTGATTATTTTTAATAAAATAGACCTACTGGATCAAGCTAATCAAAAGATAGATCGAGATGCAAACGGTAGGCCAATTGCAGTTTGGCTGTCAGCTCAAACCGGAATTGGGTGTGAGTTATTATTGCAAGCAATGTCTGAGTTGTTGTCTAAGGATGTGATTTGTGAGCAATTGAGGCTCACCCCAAGCATGGGAAAATTGAGGGCTATTTTTTATCAAAACAATGTAGTCATAGCTGAGACTTTAAGGGAAAGCGGTGATTCTTTACTAAAAGTCAGAATTCCTAGGATAGATTATCTTCGGATCCTAAGGGATTGCAAAATCAATCCTACTCAGTTAACCGAGATTAATTAAATGTGTATATTTTTTTAATAGTATGTTTTGGTCTTGAAATAATAGTATTTAATTGGTGGCAGGGTACAATTGCTACAATGATACACAATATAGAAAAACTTGGAGATTATTATGGCTTGGAATGAACCCGGAGGCGGCAAAGATCCTTGGGGCGCCAGCAACAGTGGTGATGGCCCCCCAGATATTGATGAAGCATTGAAAAAACTCCGATCTCGCATAGAAAGTATCTTCGGTTCTGGCGGTGGTGGTGGAAAAAAATCAAGCGACGGAAGCGCCAATGGCTTGATTGGACTCATCCTGACTGTTCTAATTTTTGGATGGGGGATAACAGGCTTTTATCAGGTTGATGAGAAAGAACAGGCAGTTGTTTTGCGTCTAGGAAAATTCTTGGACACCATGGGGCCTGGACTTCACTGGAATCCCTCTTTGGTGGATAGTGTTACCAAGGTTCGTGTTACTGAGGAGCGCCAATACTCAAGTCAAGGTCAAATGCTGACACAAGATGAAAATATTGTAGAGCTACCGCTCACCGTGCAATATAACATTAGCGATGTAAAATCTTTTGTACTTAATGTGAAAGATCCTGAGCTTAGCTTACGCCAAGCTTCTGATAGTGCGTTACGCCATGTGGTGGGTAGCAGTAAGCTAGACGAGGTAGTTTCTACAGGGCGCTTAAAAATTGGTGATGAGGTTCAGCAAAGATTACAGGCTTATCTCGATAACTATGGCACGGGAATAAAGGTCCGTAAAATTAATATACAGGAAGCTAAACCGCCTAGCCAAGTTAAAGCTGCTTATGATGATGTGATTAAAGCTCGAGAAGATAAAGAGAGGCTTATTAATGAAGCCCAGACTTATTCAAATGGCATTATTCCTGAAGCCAGAGGTCAAGCTCAGCGATTGATTGAAGAATCTAACGGCTATCTAGAGCAAGTAGTTGCGGAGGCACAAGGTGAATCGAAGAGATTTGAGCTGTTATTGTCGGAGTACAATAAAGCACCAGAAGTAACACGCCAACGAATTTACTTGGATACAATGGAGGAGGTTATGAGCAGCAGTACAAAGGTGCTAGTTGATGTCGAGGGCGGCAACAATATGCTTTATCTGCCTCTGGATAAAATTATGCAATCAAGCTCATCGCAAGTAAAACTACCGGCATATGGATCAAGTAATTCTAATGAAGAAGATGGTGGCAGTTCAAGTCGCCAGAATTCAGCCAGATCAAGGGAGGGTCGTTAGATGACTAGTCGTTCTTTATCCTTAGTACTTCTTTTGGTGTTGGCTTTAATTGGCAGTAGTGTCTTGTATGTAATTCAAGAAACAGAACTAGGTGTCAAATTAAGGTTTGGCCGCCTTATAGAAACTGATATTCAGCCAGGGTTGCACTATAAAATTCCTTTTGTTGATCAGGTTAGAAAATTTGATGGCAGAGTTCTAACGTTGGATGCAGATCCTGCTAGCTTTTTTACGATAGAAAAGAAGAGATTAATCGTCGATGCTTTTTCTAAGTGGCGCATCATTGATGTAGATGTTTACTATAGGGCAACTGGTGGTAATCAGGCTATAGCGATGGAGCGTTTAGCTAGCCGTGTGAACGATGGCCTACGTAATCAATTTGGGGCAAGAACGCTACATGAGGTGGTGTCTGGTGAGCGGGATCAGCTCATGAAACACTTAGCAGAGAAGCTCAATCTAACTCTTGCTCAATCCTTAGGGGTTCAAGTAGTGGATGTTCGTGTTAAAGGGATTGATTTGCCGCCAGAAGTAAGTGAGCAAGTTTACAGGAGAATGAAGGCCGAGCGTGAGAAAGAGGCTAGAATATTGCGTTCTGAGGGAGGTGAATCGGCTGAAAAAATACGTGCAGATGCCGACCGTCAGAAGACAATCTTGTTGGCTAATGCATATAAGACCGCCGAGGAGACTCGAGGTCAAGGCGATGCAACTGCAACCTCCACTTATGCCGCTGCATATACAAAAAATCCAGAGTTTTACGCTTTCATTCGAAGTTTGTCTGCCTATAGAAAATCCTTTGCGAATAAAGGCGATGTGCTTTTAGTGGACCCAAAAAGTGACTTCTTTCGCTACTTGAATAGCCAAAAAGGCGAATAATTTAAGAGTGAAATGATTGGAATTTTCTGTGATCCATGAGCAAATTTAGATCAAGTAGGTGGATGTAATGGCTGTAGTTAATCAGTGGTTATTGCCAGATGGCATTGAGGATGTATTGCCGAAGCAAGCTCTTAGAATGGAGAAATTGCGTCGACAGGCTTTAGACTTGTACTATTCTTGGGGTTATGACTTAGTAATCCCACCATTGGTGGAATTTACTGAATCCCTTTTGAGTGGAACTGGTTCAGATCTTGATTTAATGACGTTCAAGTTAACCGATCAAGCAAGCGGAAGAATGATGGGCGTGCGTGCCGACATCACACCGCAAACAAGTCGCATGGACTCACACAGCCTCAAGCGAAAAGGCCCAAGTCGTTTGAGCTATGTGGGACCCGTGCTCTATACGAAACCCCGATATCCGCTAGAAAGCCGATCACCAATTCAAATTGGGGTAGAGCTTTATGGTGAATCAAGACTATCTGCAGACATCGAAGTTATTCGATTAATGGTCGAAACATTGGCGCTGGCTGGCTTAAAAAATCCGCGATTAGATCTTGGTCATGTCGGTATTTATGAGAGCTTCCTTGAAGTACTAGGCTTGCCCGATCAAAAAGAAAAAGAGTTATTTGATCTGATTCAGCGCAAATCCATTCCGGAGCTTAATTTTTGGGTTTCTGGCAATATACAAGATGATGCGTATGCAGAAATGCTACGATCCTTGGTTGATCTGGCAGGAGATATTTCTGTGCTGGATAAGGCTCGAGTATTTCTTGCTGAAGCTCCAGCAGAGGTTGAACTTGCGTTAGATGAGCTGCAATCAGTTGCTGATGCCTTAAAAATAAGCAATCCTGAGCTTGAGTTATGTTTTGATTTAAGCGAGTTGCGTGGCTATCATTATCATACTGGGCTGGTTTTTGCTGCGTACGCCCCAAGTATGGGGCAAGCTGTTGGTAATGGCGGAAGATATGATCATGTGGGTAAAAATTTTGGAAGATCCCGCGCAGCAACTGGTTTTAACATGAGTCTGCACACGCTAGTTCAATTTACCCAACACCAAAAAGATCCATTTTCAGGGATCTTTTCGCCAGTTACAGATAGCCATGAGCAACATAAAGTGATACAAAATTTGCGACTAAATGGCAATCGAGTGATTCTTGGGTTTCCTGACCAAGATCCAGATTACGATGAGTTGGGCTGTGATCGACAGTTGATTCTAGTTGATGGAAAATTTCAAATCCTTCCTATATAACCAAATTTTTTAATGAACCTAGAGAGATTAAATGGGTAAGAATGTAGTAGTCCTTGGCACCCAATGGGGAGACGAGGGCAAGGGTAAAATTGTCGATTTATTGACAGATCAGGCTACTGTGGTAGTTAGGTTTCAGGGCGGCCACAATGCAGGCCATACCCTTGTTATTGATGGTAAAAAAACAATATTGCATCTTATTCCTTCAGGAGTTCTTCGTGAGGGTGTTTTATGCTTGATTGGCAATGGAGTTGTCTTATCCCCTGATGCTTTATTGGTGGAGATGGAAGAACTTCATCAGCAGGGTGTCCCAGTAAGGAAAAGATTGCGTATTTCTCCCTCCTGTCCATTAATATTGCCGGTACATATTGCTCTTGACCAGGCGCGAGAGAAAGCTAAAGGTGAAGCTAAGATCGGCACTACTGGTAGAGGTATTGGTCCTGCTTATGAAGATAAGGTGGCTCGTCGAGGTCTTCGTTTAGGCGATATATTTAATCGAGATAAGTTTGCATTAAAGCTAAAAGAGTTAATGGACTACCATAATTTTATACTTACCTCTTTTTATGGAGAAGAGATTGTGAGTTATGAAGATACTCTCTCTAGGGCTTTAATTTGGGAGGATGAACTAAAATCCATGGTTGATGATGTCACTAATATACTGCATTTAGCTAGAAAACGTGGCGACAATATAATGTTTGAAGGCGCACAAGGGTCACTATTGGATATTGATCACGGCACGTACCCCTTTGTAACCTCTTCCAATACAACTGCTGGCTCTACAGCAACAGGGAGTGGATTTGGACCATTATATTTAGACTATGTTTTGGGCATCACTAAAGCTTACACGACAAGGGTTGGCTCTGGACCTTTTCCGACAGAGTTATTTTGCAATACAGGAAAACATCTCAGTGTTAAAGGCCATGAACTTGGTGCTACTACAGGAAGGGAGCGCCGTTGCGGTTGGTTTGATGCCGCAGCTCTTCAGCAAGCTATTCGTATTAACTCAGTGTCTGGAATCTGTTTGACGAAATTGGATGTGCTGGATGGACTTAAAGTCATTAAGATCTGTGTTGCGTATCAAGACACTGAGGGCAAAAAAATAGGAATTCCTTGTCACGCTGATGATTATGAAAATATAGCCCCCGTGTATGAAGAAATGCCTGGTTGGGACGAGTCTACGGTGGGAGTCAAGTTGTTAAGTGACCTTCCTGCTAATGCCAGAAGCTATATTAGGCGCATTGAGGATTTGCTGGACACCCCTGTAGATATTGTTTCTACTGGCCCCGATAGAATAGAGACTATTGTGGTCCGCCATCCATTTGAGTGATGCTTTTTGCAGCATGATGTGTAATTTTCAGTGTAAATTAACAATTGGTATTAAGTTTGCATTTTTAGCTGTTATTTTTCCGTATGCTATAAGCAATAAATAGCTACAAAAAAGCATTAACACCATGCTAGTAGTCCATAGTATTGATTGTTGTGGGTGTGCGGTGAAAGTACCTATTTGATAGACAATAACAGAAACTCCGTATGCAAGCAGGGTGTTCCATGTGGCTGAAAAAATCGCCCAAGCCTTTCCTGCTTCTTTATAAATTGCACCTAAAGTTGCAACACAAGGCATGTAGAGAAGAATAAAAAGGATGTAGCTGAAAGCAGCTATCGGACCATCGAATAATTCTTGCATAAGGGTAATGGTGGAAACTGCTATATTTTGGTTTTTTGCAGAAGCTTGATCGTCTCCCAGATTATCCATACCTAACCCAAGCGGGTCTTTCCACATTGAATTCACTTTAGCTAAATTCTTTGGGATAGTAGCAAAGGCTTCTGAAATTCTATCGCCTGTGGTTATAGGTGTTTCTTCTAGCGCACTATTTTCATCTTTAGCCATACTTGAGTAAAGTGCATCCAAGGTGCCAACAACCACTTCTTTTGCAAAAATCCCACTAAAAAGCCCTACAGTGGCAGGCCAATTCTCTTCTTTGATGCCAAGAGGGGAAAACACCGGCGTTATGGTTTTACCAATTACCGAAAGCAATGATTTGCTAGTATTTTCGTTATTGAAGGTTCCGTCTACGCTTATAGAGTTTACGAAATTTAAGACAATGACAACCAAAATAATAGCTTTTCCAGCTCGAACTATGAATCCGTGCAGCCGATGCCAGGTATGAGTAAGGAGACCTCTGAAGGTTGGGGTATGATAGTTGGGTAGCTCCATAATGAAAGGAGATATATCCCGACTTAGAATTTTTCGACGAACAAGTAGGCCTGTTAGCATGGCAAGTATAATACCGATGAGATATAAACCAAAGACCACATTGTGCCCATTTTCAGAAAAAAAAGCTGTGGCAAAGAGAATATATACAGTTAGTCTTGCGCCGCAAGACATAAAAGGCGCCATTAAGATTGTAAGTAGACGGTCTTGATGGCTATCCAAGGTTCGGCTTCCCATTACTGAAGGAACATTGCACCCAAAACCTATCACCAATGGAACAAAAGATTTTCCAGGTAATCCAAGACTCCTCATCAATCGATCAAGAATAAACGCTGCACGTGCCATGTAACCAGAGTCTTCCAAAAATGTCTGAAAGAAAAATAAAGTTCCTATAACTGGTATGAAGCTAGCAACTAGCTGGATTCCTCCGCCTGCTCCATCTGATATAAGCGTCACCAGCCATGGCGGAAAATTTAAAGCTGTGAGTATTTGTTTTGGCGCCTCAACAAATATTGCTCCGGCAGTTATATCAAAAACATCAATAAAGGCCCCACCAAAATTGATGGCTACCATAAACATTAAGTACATTACCCCAAGAAATATAGGGAACGCAAAAAAACGATTAAGCAGTGCGGCATCAAGATAGTCGGAGAAAGTTTTTTTGATCTTGGTTTCATAATGAACTGAATCTGTAGTAATTTTCCCAATCCAGTTATAGCGATCTGTAATTAAGGCATCCGATACACTTGTTGCTAGTTTGGACTCAAGTAAGCTAACCTCTGCTTTTATTTCCTTTTGAATATCTTCTGGGAAGTCGTTCAATGCTGACTCGTCTTGCTCCATAACAGCGGTGACCTTAAGTCTACTTGACTCTGGCGAATATTGGTTCATCAAAGAAAGAATTTTATTTGCTGTATGTTCAAGCGGCTGGGAAACAATAACAGGCTGAGATTTATGGTTATCTTTATAGAGATGGTTGCTGACTACATCTATTAATGTACCTGTGCCTTCGCTTCGGCTAGCAATCATAGGTACTACAGGAAAACCAATTTTTTCTGATAGATCATAGGGGTCTATGTGTACACCGTTTTGATCTGCTACATCTATCATATTTAATGCAATAACCAAAGGCGTGCCAGCCTCCATTAGCTGTGTGGTTAAATAAAGGCCTCGCTCAAGGCTAGAAGCATCAATTATATTAATTATTAGATCAGCGCTGCCTTCCAATATAAAGTGTTGTGCAATTTGCTGGTCTATAGAGTCAGCCTCACATGAAATATGTAGCGAATATGTTCCGGGAAGATCAACCAGTTTAAAGTGAGCATTTGCATGCTTAAAATGCCCAATTTTCTGTTCTACGGTAACACCAGGCCAGTTTCCTACTTTTTGATTGGAGCCTGTAAGTGCATTAAAGAGAGTCGTTTTTCCGCAATTTGGATTTCCTACAAGGGCTATCGTGAAATCGTTTTTCATAGTTTAACTACCATTAAACCTTTTGCTTCTTGCCTTCTGATGCTTAGACGAAAACCTCTTACCATTATTACTATAGGATCCCCAAGAGGGGCCTTGTGTTGAACGGAAAAAAGAGTTCCTGGCGTCAAACCAAGACTCATAAGTCTGTTTCTGTAAGACGGAGTTACGTTGACAAAGTCGCTAACTCGAGCATTATCGCCAACTGTAAGCTGATTAAAGGATATGTTCATTTGATAGCTAGGATGCGTTTCTAAAGTGTAGATGATAATCATTATCAATCAAATATAGACTATAAGCAATACAAATAGGGGTAGTCTAATTTTTGTTGATAATTTTAGTAGTTGAGCATGTTAGCTTTTCCAGGAGCTATTTATTGTGCCTGTTTGTATCCTATTATAGCCGAACTTCGTGTCTTCGAAGTGATGTTTAAGCATGAGATTAATAATAGGAAAAGCTAGATTTTTCCATGGAATTTCATGCTCTTTGAATAACTTAACTTCAAGAGATTCAATACCAGGGCTAAACCCCCCATTGCTAATATGTCCTCGGTAAAATAGGTACACTTGATTAATATGCGGCAGATCAAATAGGCCACAAAAAATCGGATTATCTATATGGGCATTCGCTTCTTCTGCGCACTCTCGAAGTGCCGCCTCTAAGCAGGTCTCGTTATTTTCCATAAATCCAGCTGGTAGCGTCCAAAAACCTAGACGTGGCTCAATCGCTCTGCGACACAACAAGACTTGATCTTCGAAAACTGGAATACAGCCAGTTATAATTTTTGGATTTTGGTAGTGAATTGTATTACAGCTGACACATACATCACGCTCTCGGTTGTCTCCGATGGGAGTCTCCAAGTTTGTGGTGTGTCCGCATACACTACAAAATTTCATAAGATTGTGTTGTTATATAAATTGAAGAGACATAGCTGTCAATGTGCTGTTATTATATATAAATTTAATAGAAAATTATTGTGTTCAATGTGTCTAAATTTCAAGAGTTGCAACGAAAGAAAAATTATTCAATAATTTTATAAAAATGACTCCTGTATTTTATTGGTTTTAAAATGACTAATGATGTTCCATCACCTTGTATTTCAGTCTGCGCTATGAGTGAAGAAGATATTTGCGTGGGCTGCTATCGCACATCACGAGAAATTAGAGAATGGATGTTAATGGAAGATCAAGATCGTCTTGGGGTAATAAAAAACGCTTTTCAGCGTTCTCAAAAAAATAACCCCTTTGCTTGAACGAACAGCTAGTTCTAGCTTCTCATTTTTGTTATGTGGTCGCTTTTTATGAATAATTTTTTAACTTGGAGTTTGGGTACACTTTTGTCGCTCAACTCTATTGTTTCAATGCGATAGTTTTCAATTTCCAAAGAAACGTTGCCATCCGGAATATTTTCAAGGTGTTCCAAAACTATACCACTTAAAGTTTTTGGACCGTCTGTAGGCAGGTCCCAGTTAGTTTTTTTATTTATATCTCTGATAGTTTCTGATCCATCAATTTCAAAGATGTTGTGTTTAAGTTTAACTATAGCTAATTTTTCATCTTCAGCTCTATTGGTGGTAAAATTTCCCACAATTTCTTCCAGAATATCTTCTAGCGTTACAAGACCCTCAATTTCGCCATACTCATCTACCACCAGGCCAATTCGTCGTCGATCAAGCCTGAAGTTCAATAACTGCTTGTTTAGGGGGGTATTTTTTGGAACAAAATAGGGTTCGCGAGCAAATCGCTTAAGGGATTTTTGAGTGAATCCTTCGCCTCCAGTGCGAAGTAATCTAGAGACATTTTTCATATGAAGAAAACCTTCAATATGGTTGATATCTCCTCTGTAGATTGGCACGCGCGTATAGCCACAACTGATGATGATGTCTAAAAGAGTTTTCGTATCATCATCTAGGTTTAAGCCCACAATCTCATTGCGAGGCACCATGATATCGTTGACGGTTATCTCTTCCAGATCCAAGATATTAATGAGCATGTTTTCATGCTCCGGTATTTTTTCGCTAGATACACCTACTACCGTGCGAAGTTCATCTTTGCTCAGGCTGTCATCTCGACTTTTATCTGGATTGACTCCAAAAATTTTCAATAGTCCATTCGATACTTGATTTACCAGCCATACAAAAGGATAAAATAATATTAAGAGCACCCTAAGTATATGACTAGAAAAAAAAGCGATACCTTCTGGGTGTAGGGCTGCCACTGTTTTTGGAGTGACTTCGGCAAATATCAGTATTACTAGTGTTAGCGATATTGTTGCAATAAATATACCAGCATCACCATAAAGGCGAATAGCTATGACTGTTGCAATTGCCGAGGCAAGAATATTGACAAGGTTGTTGCCGATCAAAATGATGCCAATCAGCTTGTCTGGACGCATTAAAAGTTTATAGGCTTTTCGGGCTCCACGATGATTTTTTTTTAGGTGATCTAACCGATACCGGTTGAGAGACATCATCGCGGTTTCTGAGCTGGAAAAAAATGCTGATAGTATTAACAGGCCGCCGAGAATAGAAAATAGCAACCCTATGGGAGCGTCGTTCAAAGAATGTAGAACCTTTTTTTCTTATAAGTTATGTATGTTGAAGAATTTTGTGTAGATTGGCAAGCATTCTATGATTATATCAATATGTTATTGATACCTCAGGTGTTTATATTTCTAGACTCTTTGGTTGTTTAACTGAAAAGCAGCATCTCTAAAACGAATTTGGTACCCCAGTAAGCAATAGCTAAAGTGGTGAACCCAGTCAAAGTCCAGCGTATGGCAGTTTTCCCTCTCCAGCCTTTTGTGTGCCTACCCCAAAGTAAAATAGCAAAAAATATCCAAGAAAAAATCGAGAAAAATGCTTTATGAGCAAGATGTTGTGCAAAGAAATCTTCAAAAAATATCAAACCTGTTGCTAGTGACAGCGTTAATAAGCCAAAACCAATCCAGAGTGTTTCAAATAAAAGAGACTCTATTGTTTGAAGAGACGGAAAAATTTGCGGAAAGCTTCCAAAGTGCTTATGGCGTAATCTCCACTCTTGAAGAGATAAAAATAATGCCTGAAAGGCGGCAAGAGTCAATAAACTGTAGGATAAAATCGACGTTAAGACATGAAAACCTATCTGGATTGAAACTTCAGAGGAGGCTATTTTAGCATTTTGGGTTGTCATAGCCAAAAAAAGTATTAGTGCGCTTAGGGGAAATAAAGCCAAAAATAAATTTTGGAGCTGTTTGCGATGGCGACTGCTTAGCACAATGAAATTAACTGTAAAAGTAATGACGGTTGCCATTGGAATCAGGCTAAAGCTGACCCCTTGATCAGTGATCAGCCACTGGAGGCTTGCGTAGCCATTAGCAGCTATAGCCAAAGTTGCGATTAAGAGGAAAACAGTAGTTCTTTGTGCTGTGTCCTTGCTAAGCTGCAAAGCCAGATAAAAGCCTGAGATCAGGTAAAGTATAATTGAAGCAGTAGCGGCAAACATAGTATGTTTTGTTCTTTTATTATTTATGTCGAGGTTGTAATAATATCAAAGTGTGTCACAAATATGGTTGGGCGAAAAGAGCTGATATATGCCTGTTAGTTTTTAAAAGAAAGACTTTGCGCTAGGATAAAAAATCCTGAATGCATTTTTCAGGAATTGGGCCTAAGAAAATAACCGGCAATATTAAATTATAAAAATCGAAACAAGATTGATTTAAATTATATATAAAAATATTTGAGATATAATAAAAGAAAGAACCTAATTGACTAATCCTATGATGGCAAATTAACCATGGCAATTTTTGAGAATCTTGGTAAGCGCTTAGCCAGCTCCTTTAAAAAAATTTCTGGTAAAGCAAACCTTACTGAGGAAAATATTCAGTCTACCTTGAAAGAAGTGCGAATGGCTCTTCTTGAGGCAGATGTCGCTTTGCCAGTAGTAAAAAACTTTGTTGAAGCTGTCAAACAGCGGGCTCTAGGGCAGGATGTTGCCAAGAGTCTTACTCCGAGTCAGCAGTTCCTAAAAATTGTTCAAGCTGAGCTAGAGCATGTGATGGGCGATAGCAATGAGGAGCTAAATCTTGCTGCCCAAGCGCCAGCCGTTATTTTGGTGGCCGGCTTACAAGGGGCTGGTAAAACCACCTCTGTTGTAAAATTGGCAAAATTTCTCGTCGAACAGAAAAAGAAAAAAGTGATGGTTGTAAGTGTCGATATTTATCGTCCGGCCGCAATAAAGCAGTTGGAGATCTTGGCGAATGAAGTCGGTGTTGACTTTTATCCCAGTGATTCCTCGCAAAAGCCTGTCGATATTGCTTCAGGCGCCCTTAAATCTGCCAAGATCAAGTTTATGGATGTCCTGTTGATTGATACAGCGGGGCGTCTTCACGTTGATAGCGACCTGATGAATGAAATTCAGCTCATACATGCAGCAGTTAATCCAATAGAAACACTATTTGTCGTTGACGCCATGATTGGGCAAGATGCAGTTGTTACTGCCAAAGCCTTTAACGATGCCTTGCCTTTAACTGGGATTATTCTCACCAAGGTAGATGGAGATGCTCGTGGCGGTGCGGCACTCTCTGTCCGGCAGGTGACAGGAAAACCAATTAAGTTTTTAGGAGCCGGAGAAAAAACAGATGCACTAGAGCCTTTTTATCCAGAGCGAATAGCGTCTCGCATACTCGGGATGGGCGATGTTATGTCGCTGATTGAAGAGGTTGAACAAAAGGTTGATCGCAAGAAAGCAGAGCAACTAGCAAAAAAATTTTCACAAGGCAAAAGGTTTGATTTAAATGATTTAAGGGATCAATTACAGCAAATGAAAAATATGGGCGGACTATCTGGAATAATGGAGAAGTTGCCTGGGTTGGGAAATATGCCGCAAATGGCTGCAAAAACAAATATGGTTGAAAATGTCTCTCGAATGAGATTTATCATTGATTCAATGACCAAGTTGGAACGCAGTAAGCCAGAAATTTTAAATGGATCTCGTAAGCGTCGAATTACCAAGGGTTCCGGTACCACTCTTCAAGATTTAAATCGTTTATTGAAGCAGCACAAACAGATGGGCGTGATGATGAAAAAAATGAAAGGCAAGGGCATGCTGCGTATGATGCAAGGAATGTCTGGAAATGTGCCTTTTTAAGAATCTTTTCATGATCGAGGCTCTGTTATTATTGAAGCTGCAGCAATCGGAACCCCTTTAATGGCATCGAATATTTATGGAATTTGGGGTACGATACAAGATCAAAAACTGAATTAGCGTATCAGCTAGGAAATCCAGATGCACTTTTGAAATACATGAAAAAGCTCTTATCGAATCCAGACTTGGCGACTAGCTGTGGTGCTGCAGCTAGAGAGCGAGCCATTAATCAGTTTGATGTAAGCGTACTTGCCAAGCATTGGTTAAATTTTTACCTGACTCATGCTCGTTAGAGCGCTGTATTTTTTATATAGTAGCTGGGGAATTTGATTCTAGGACTAGCAATAGCTAGCTCGTGATCGGTAAATTTGCAGTGATATTTTAAAAAATAAAAAAAATAGCAGTCTAATTTATCTAATCCATTTTTGGCCTAAAACTATACACATTAAGATCTTTTGGATATAATTGCGCGCACTTTGAGTGCGCTCGGTTTTTTTATGCTGCGTTATTGCGTTAATTACTAATGCAGCGAACAACCGGTAAGTTGAAATAGTTAATAAAAAAGAGAAGCTCCATGGTTACAATTCGTTTAGCTCGCGGGGGCTCTAAAAAACGCCCTTTTTATTACATTCATGTTACCGACAGTCGTCGGGCGCGTGATAGCAAGTACATAGAAAGAATAGGCTTTTTTAATCCTATAGCGCGAGGACAGGAAGAGCGTCTCCGTGTAGATGCTGATCGAGTGCAGCACTGGGTTGGGCTAGGCGCAGGTATGAGTGATCGTGTTTCCCGCTTAATAAAAGAATCTGTTGTAGCCTGATGCTAACAAGATTTTTTGACTGAAGTGAACCTAAATTATACTGCTTCTGGCTCCTCGAGCCCATCAGATCTTATGGTAGTGGGGCGAATTACCACTGTTCATGGTATTAAGGGATGGGTAAAAATTCACCCATATACTGATGAACCAGAAAGTATTTTTGATTATAAACCTTGGTGGCTACAAACAGATCAGGGTTGGAAAAAGATTCAAGTTGCCCAGTACAAGGTGGCGAGCCAAGATTTGATTGTTCAAATATTAGATTTTGATGATAGAGATATTGCTCGACAGGAGCTATGTCAAAGAAATATTGCAGTAGAGCGATCAGAGTTTCCGGAATTAGACTCAAATGAGTATTACTGGTATCAGCTTGAAGGGCTCAGGGTCATCTCAATTCAAGGCGGAATCGACTTAGGTGTTGTGACTGGCCTGATGGAAACCGGAGCAAATGATGTGCTTGAGGTAAAGGGCGATATCGATAGCTTGGATTTTAAAGAGAGATTGATCCCTTACACAAAACAAGTTGTTTTAACTGTAAATCTTATCTCGAAAAAGATTGAAGTGAACTGGAATGCTGAATTTTAAGAGCACCAAGTAAAACGCTAGGGTCATCAGAGAAACTACGGAGGCGAGGCAATGAAGGTAGCTTTGGTGACGCTATTTCCGGAAATGTTTGATGCGGTGCTTAATTATGGTGTAAGCGGACGCGCTGTTAAGCTTGGTCTTGTTGATGTTGGAATGTTTAACCCTAGAGTACATACTGTTGATCGCCATCAGACCATAGACCATAGACCATATGGCGGCGGCCCCGGAATGGTTTTGATGATTGAACCATTGCGTCAATCCATCAGAGAAGCACGAGAGTGGATAGGAGATAAAGCTAAGGTTGTTTATTTATCTCCCCAAGGAAGAGTATTAGACCAAGAGGGTGTAAAGTCATTGATTGTCGAGCAGAATCTTATATTGATTGCTGGACGATACGAGGGTGTAGATGAGAGGCTGATTGAGCTAGAAGTTGATGAAGAATGGTCTATTGGTGACTATGTTCTTAGCGGTGGAGAGTTGGCTGCTATGGTGATAATGGACACAATAGTGCGTCAGCTTCCTGGAGTTCTAGGTCATAAGGAGTCTGCACAGCAAGACTCATTTTCAGAGGGTTTATTGGACCATCCTCACTATACAAGACCTGAATGTTACGAAAATTTGAAAGTTCCAGATGTATTATTGTCAGGAAATCATAAAGATATTAAGCACTGGCGGCTAACAGAGTCACTAAAAAGAACTTGGCAGAGACGGCCAGACTTACTGGAAGGTATGAGGCTTAATGCAGAGCAACAAGAAATACTTGATAGCCTAGCTAAACATAGTGTTTCAAAAGAGTCGACTGACGAAAGCAAGTAGATTGTTTTCCTCTCTGCTCGACGCTACTCAAAAAAAAGGTGAATAGCACCAAATTATAAGAGCTGAGGAGCAAACCATGAGCGGTAAGAATTCAATTATAGCAGCAATCGAAGCGGAACAGATGGGCAAGGAGCTCCCGCAATTTTCACCTGGCGATACTGTTGTGGTGCAGGTGAAGGTGATCGAAGGTACGCGTGAGCGCCTTCAGGCTTTTGAAGGTGTTGTGATTGCTAAACGCAATCGTGCCCTAAATTCTGCCTTTACTGTCCGTAAGATATCAAATGGTATTGGTGTAGAGCGTACTTTTCAGACCTACAGTCCTCAGGTTGAAAGTATAATTGTTTCTCGTCGTGGAGATGTACGGCAAGCTAAGTTATACTACCTACGTGAACTGTCAGGCCGTAAAGCGCGCATTAAAGAAAAATTAGGCTAAATATAAACTAGTTCTTATGAATAAGACTAACTTAAAAAGAAAGGTGCTATTTGTTAGTGCCTTTTTTGTTGAATAAAATTATTGAGATATAAATTTGACGGGAGTAGCCTCTTGAACGCTATAGGCTGTAATATGTACTATTGCATTGAGTGCTGAAACTTCCGATATCTAGAATCAAATATGACTATTAGTAATGCCAACCAGCTCCTTATCGACAACTACCTTGACTCCGTATGGATGGAGAAAGGGTTAAGTCGAAATAGTCTGGAATCTTATGGTCGGGATTTGAGAAGTTTTGCTAAATGGCTGGATCCCCAGGGCATTAAACTGTCAGCAGTTGTGCGCCACAATTTACAAATATTTCTATCTCACCGCTTTGAACAAGGCTTATCTGCAAGAACCACAGCAAGACAATTGTCATGTTTGCGCGGATTTTATCGCCACTTCTTGCGAGAAAAAAAGATACAAGTAGATCCTACAGTGTTAGTAGATAATCCAAAATTAGGGCGTCCGCTCCCTAAGAGCTTGTCTGAAGATGATGTTGAGAGATTGCTGGCCACTCCAAGTATTGAAGATATTTTGGGGTTGCGCGACAGAGCGATGCTAGAATTTCTTTATGCTTCTGGATTGAGAGTAACAGAGCTAATAAGCTTAAAATTACATGAGGTAAATTTACGTCAAGGGGTTGTCAGGGTGTTCGGTAAAGGTGGCAAGGAGCGACTTGTGCCCTTGGGGGAAGAAGCGATGAGCTGGCTGGATAAGTACCTTAAGTGTTCAAGACCTATGTTATTAAATCAGATTCAAAGTGATGTTCTATTTGTTAGCTCTAGAGCCCAACAGATGACACGACAAACTTTTTGGCATCGATTGAAGCGCCATGCTAAAGATGCAGGAATAGAAAAGTCCATTTCACCGCATACGCTCCGCCATGCTTTTGCAACCCATCTACTGAACCATGGCGCTGATCTCAGAGTGGTTCAGTTACTGCTGGGTCATAGCGATCTTTCAACTACTCAAATCTATACCCATGTAGCCAACAGCCGCATGAAAGCATTGCATGCCGAGCATCACCCTAGGGGTTAGACTGCACAAAAAATAAATATTTATGGCTAAGAAAAATATGAATTTATTAATATTAAGATCTTATATTTTGGCGGCATTTTCCCTACTGTATGCTGCTGTACCAGTGGCTGCCGAAGGTGTTTCTTCAGAGATTGCTAAAAAAATTACAGACACACTTAAAGCCTCTCGACCAGATTTAAAATTTGGGAAGGTAGAAAAGACAAAAATTCAAGGCCTTTATTTGATTAGGGTTAACGCTACGCAGTCTCTTTATGTTGGAGAAACAGGGGAGTATGCAGTAGCGGGAGATATGTATCATGTGAAACCAGGCCAGTTTGCACCTGTTGTGCCTCGTCATATTATAGAGATGCGTAAAAATAAAATAGACGCTATTGCCTTGGATGATGTGATCGCATTCCCTTCATTAACAGGCAAAACTAAAGCAATTATTTATGTTTTCACTGATGTAGATTGTCATTTTTGTCAAAAATTTCACAACGAAACCTTACCTGACCTTTCTATGCGAGGTGTAGAGGTAAGATATCTGGCCTACCCAAGAGCAGGTATTGGTTCTGACTCATATCAGAAAATGACGTCTGCTTGGTGTGCTAGTGATAAAAAAACAGCATTATCGGCTTTAAAAAATGGTGAAACTATTTCAGAGAATGATTGCAACGAAAATCCTATTACTGATCAATATGATCTTGGTCAAGAAATAGGTATTACAGGCACGCCTGCGATATTGCTGGGGGATGGAACGTTATTGATGGGCTATCGTTCGGCTAAAGATCTATTATCAATCATTGGGGTTGAGTAACCCAAGGGGTTACCAGTCTAGTGGTTTGTGTTTAAACTTTGCCGCTATCATTGACAGTTACATTGTCGACTATTATGGTTGCAAACTTCTTGTTGGGCGCACGCCTCTAATTTTCCATATAGAAGTTAAAGCGTTACATTAAATTTATGCCTGTGATAATTATTTTTTATTTCAGGCGCAAAAACTAATTTTTAAGTCAGGGCGAATACATTGAATTCTGTAAATATCGGTATTTGTGGTTTAGGCACTGTGGGAAGCGGCACAGTCAATGTGCTAAGTCGAAATCTTAAAGAGATTAACGCTCGAGTGGGTTGTGAAATTGTTGTATATCAGGTCGGAGCTAGGCGTGATAACGTGGATTGCGATCTAACAGGAATAAGAATATCTCGAGATATATTCTCCGTGGCAGACAACCCCGATGTTGATATTCTGGTGGAGCTTATTGGTGGAACCACAGTTGCCAAGGATTTGGTGCTAAGAGCTATTGCTAACGGGAAGCATGTTGTTACTGCTAACAAGGCGTTAATCGCTGAGTTTGGTAATGAAATTTTTGCAGCTGCTGCAGAAAAAGGAGTTACCGTTGCATTCGAAGCCGCAGTAGCTGGAGGCATTCCGATCGTGAAGGCTATTCGAGAGGGATTGATTGCTAATAACATTGAATGGATTGCAGGAATAATCAATGGAACCTCTAACTTTATATTGACCGAAATTAGAGACAAAAATCGTGAGTTTATGGATGTTTTACAAGAAGCTCAAAAACTTGGTTATGCTGAAGCTGATCCGACCTTTGATGTCGAAGGTATTGATGCAGCACATAAGCTGGCTATCTTGGCTTCCTTGGCATTCGGGTGTCCTTTACAGTTTGATAAAATTTTTACTGAGGGGATTGCCAAAATCGAACCCCAAGACGTTATGTATGCCGAACAGCTTGGATATCGAATTAAACACTTAGGTATTGCCAGAAAAAGAAACGACGCAATCGAATTACGTGTCCATCCAGTCTTAATACCCGAGAAGCGCTTAATAGCCAATGTTGATGGGGTTATGAATGCAGTACTAGTTAAGGGTGATGCAGCTGGACCTACCATGTATTATGGCTCTGGAGCGGGCGCGGAGGCAACTGCTTCTGCAGTAATTGCTGATGTTTGTGATATTGCTCGAACATTCGGCGCTGGGTCAGAGCAACGTGTGCCGCATTACGGCTTTCAGTCTGACCAGCTGAAGGAAATCAGTGTATTGCCTATCGGTGAGGTAGAAACTGCCAGCTATATGAGAATTACCGCCCTAGATGTTCCGGGCGTATTAGCTCAAATTACTAAAGCTTTAAGTGAAGAAGATATAAGTATTGAGGCTGTTATTCAAAAAGAGCCTGCAGTAGATAAAGACCATGCTCAGCTAATTCTTCTGACTAATAGTACTCTGGAGAAATATCTAGATAAGGCCGTGGAAACAATTCAAGCTCTAGGTGTTATCTCGGGTGATGTCGTTAGGATAAGGGTTGAGTCATTGAACTGAATGTCTGTCAAGCACCCGGCAAGCAACGAAATTAAATATAGCAAGCGAACAGCAGTCAGGTAGGTGGTTATTTTGAGATATATCAGTACACGTGGACAATCTCCCGCATTGTCGTTTGAGGGTGCAATGTTGGCTGGCCTTGCAAGTGATGGTGGTTTGTATGTGCCAGAAAAAATCCCTCAATTCTCTAAAAAAGAAATTGCTTCATGGGCATCTTTATCTTACCAGGAATTGGCCTTCAAGGTGATGTCACCGTTTGTCGATGGAGAAGTCCCAAGCGATGACTTAAGAGAGTTGATTTATAAAACTTATAGCACCTTTCGTCATGATGCTATCGCTCCTCTCGTGCAGACTGCCCATAACGAATTTATTCTTGAGTTGTTCCATGGCCCTACTCTAGCGTTTAAAGACTTTGCTTTGCAGTTTCTTGGTAATTTGCTTGACTATGTTTTGAAAAAAAAGGATCAACGTGTAGTTATCATGGGCGCGACTTCTGGTGACACTGGTTCAGCAGCAATTGAAGGGTGTCGTCATAGTGATAATGTAGATATTTTTATTCTGCATCCTCACAATAGGGTTTCTGAAGTACAACGCAGACAAATGACGACAGTCCTTCAGGATAATGTCTTCAATATAGCTCTAGAAGGAAACTTTGACGATTGCCAGAATATGGTAAAGAGTAGCTTCGGAAATCAGGCATTTCTGCCTCCTGACCGCCAGCTTGTAGCAGTTAATTCGATTAACTGGGTAAGGATTATGGCCCAGATTGTGTATTATTTTTATGCAGGCCTGGCATTAGATGCCCCTCATCGCCCTGTGTCATTTTCAGTTCCAACTGGAAATTTTGGGGATATATTTGCAGGCTATTTGGCAAAAAAAATGGGCCTACCGATAGATAAGTTAGTTATTGCTACAAATGCTAATGATATTTTGCACCGATGTATTAGTAATAATAATCATAGCCTTAAAACTTTGGTGCACAGCCTTTCACCATCTATGGATATTATGGTGTCTAGTAATTTTGAACGCATGCTATTTGATCTTTATGATCAAGATGGCGAGACCATCAATAATTTAATGTTGACGTTTAAAACAACTGGAAAATTAACCTTAAGCGATCCGGCATTAGTCAAAGCTCGAGCAGTATTTACGAGCTATCGGCTAGATGATAAAGCTATAACTCAGGTGATGGCTGATTTCTGGGAAGCCACTGGGTACCTTTTGGACCCCCATACCGCTATTGGTGTTGAGGCAGCACGTAAAACACTTCGTCGACAAGATGTCCCTGTAGTTTGTCTTTCTACAGCTCATCCTGCAAAATTTCCTGAATCGATACGTAAAGCAGGGTTCCCTAGTAACCCTGAGCTGCCTCGATATATGGCAGATTTATTTGACAGGCAAGAAGATTATTCTGTGCAGCCTAATAGCATAGAAGTAGTACAACAATTCATTGCTGATAATATCCGTTGATTATTGAAGGCGGTTATTTTTCCTTTGCGAATATGCCTTCAAGTAAGATGGGGTTTTGTTTTGCTGAGTTATAGACACTCATACCATGCTGGAAATTTTGCCGATGTGCTGAAACATATTGTTCTTGTTGAAATATTTGATTATCTGACTAAAAAAGATAAATCTTTTGATTACATGGACACGCATGCAGGAGCTGGCTTATTTAACCTAAAATCCAATCATGCGGCAAAGCTAGAGGAACACACTCAGGGAATTGATCGGCTTCATAGGAAGGATTGGCCAGAACTTTCTAAATATTTTGAAGTCATTGATGCTTACAATAATTTCCCATCGACGACTTTTTATCCGGGGTCGCCATTGATTGCTAAATATTTTTTAAGGCCACAAGATAAGGCTTGGTTTTATGAGCTTCATCCAAAGGATTTTCAGCTATTGGGGGCTAATGTAGCGCATGATCGTCGGATAAAAATATATGATCAAGATGGTTTTTCGGGACTGCTAGCTTTACTTCCACCTATTTCGCGCAGAGGGTTTATTTTTATTGATCCTTCATATGAAGTTAAAGTTGACTATGAGAGAGTTTATGAAATTGTTAGCAAAGCTTATAAAAAATTTTCAACGGGGATTTATGTAGTTTGGTACCCGGTAGTGAGCAGAGAAAAAATTGATCGACTGGAAAAGAAATTTATTAAAAGTGGAATTAAAAATATTCAGCGCTTTGAGGTTGGGATTGATCAAGATTCTGATGCAAGAGGTATGACCTCTTCTGGCATGTTTGTAATCAATGCACCATGGGGGCTTTTTGTGAAAATGGGTATGTTGCTACCAAAGCTATCAAAATCATTAGGTGCTGTGAACAGCGCTCTTTTCAGGTGTGATGTGTTGACAACTGAGTAGAGGAAATATCTTTGACTATAACTCATGACTTGTTCTCTTTTGAGAAAGAAAAAGTGCTGGGTGGCTTTCACTCAGGTGAGATTGAATGAACTTAGGTGCATATTTCCAGATATTAAAGAGCTCCCCAGATAAGATATCCTTTGATGACACTATTTCTGTTATCGATATATATTACCGCTTCAAGGAAACTATGTTTTCAAATGGCGAAATTGTGAATAATAAAGGGGAGAACAACGGCTCTTGTAAGATATTCTCATTCGGCCATCTTAATGGGCTGACTGAAAATCAAGTGCTGCAATGTTTTGGTGATTTTTATCGAAAAGATGTATTGGAGCATCCCTCCGCAGAAACCCATCAAAATATAAGAAATTTTATGCAATATGGGTGGATAGGCGTTAAATTTGAAGCTGAAGCCTTAATGTTGAAATAGGTTAATTGTTAAAAATAGACCCTACATTGCTTTATAAGTTTGAAATTAACAAAAGATAAAAATTATGGACATAAGAAATGAGGCGCGCAAACATCTTTTAAGTTTCTTGTTGAAAGTATTGGATGACAGTTATACACAGAGCGAATTAGAAAATTTTTCTATTCTGATGTATCAGGATGTCGATCTTGAAGAAGTAAGGCAGGTGGTTTCTCAAGCGATACAATCGATCCGTAAATTTGGCATATTAAAGAGAAAACCTCTTAGAGAAGAAGATCGAGTTTGGATTGAGAGGGTGGCTTCTGATCTGAAATCTATCTGTATTTATGAGTAACCAGCTGCTTGATTGGCTAGGTTTGCCACGAAAAAATATAAATTTTTATAGTCAATTGAAGTTAGATAGAATGTTTTGTTAGGGGAAGCATTGATAAAACTTGCGCGCATAAAACCCAATATCAGGAAGCGTCAAATAGATTTAGAGCTTGGTCTTTTTGACAATAAGCTGCCTAGCTTGCTGAAAAGAATATATTTAGGTCGTCAAATTTTCAGAGAAGAAGAGTTAGATCGCTCCTTAGCAAGCTTATTTTTACCCAATAGCCTTAAAGGGCTAGAAGAAAGCATGGAGCTTCTGGAGGCGGCTCTAGAACAGCAGCAGCGAGTATTGATAGTAGGTGATTTCGATACTGATGGCGCCACCAGTACGGCACTTGCCATGTTGGCTCTTCGTGCCATGGGAATGAAATATGTAGATTTCATCGTTCCTAATCGTTTTGAATTTGGTTACGGCCTGACCCCTGAAATTGTTGATATAGCAAAGCAACGGAATCCCGACCTTATTATTACGGTAGATAATGGCATATCTAGTATTGAAGGTGTCATTGCAGCTAAGGAGGCGGAGATCAAGGTCTTGATAACTGATCATCATTTGCCAGGACCTCAGTTACCAGCTGCAGATGCTATCTTGAACCCAAATCAGCATGGTTGTGACTTTCCATGCAAAAATCTTGCTGGCGTTGGAGTAGTGTTTTATCTATTAAGCGCTCTGAGAAAAAGGTTGCGTGAGACTGGCTGGTTCGAGTGCAATAATATTGTTCCTCCAAATATGGCGGAGTGGCTTGACTTGGTTGCACTTGGGACTGTAGCGGACGTTGCTCCTCTTGACCACACTAACAGAATATTAGTGCATCAGGGGGTATTGCGTATACGTTCTGGGAGGTCGAGACCTGGGCTGCAAGCATTGTTGGCTTTGGCGGGCAAAGACCCCCAAAAACTAGTTGCTACTGACTTAGGCTTTACTGTAGGGCCACGACTGAACGCCGCTGGCCGGCTAGATGATATGAGTATTGGTATTGCATGTCTCCTAGAAAATGATCCGAGCACCGCAAGAGGGTATGCATTGCAGCTTGATCAGCTTAATCTTGATAGAAGAAAGATTGAAGCAGGTATGCAAGAAGAGGGAATTGCAATTCTCAACCATCTTGAAATGGACCAG
This sequence comes from uncultured Porticoccus sp., assembly GCA_963925605.1. Lineage (GTDB taxonomy): Bacteria > Pseudomonadota > Gammaproteobacteria > Pseudomonadales > Porticoccaceae > Porticoccus. The sequence goes on from CAWURY010000009.1 coordinate 33,409, forward strand.
AAGTCACTACCCTGGGGGCTATGTTTATTTGACAGCAATTGGCACCAAGGAGTGATCGGCCTGCTTGCATCTAGAATTAAAGATCGCGTACATCGTCCAGTTATTATTTTTGCTGATGCTGGCGGGGATGACAATACAAAGGAATATAAAGGATCTGCGCGTTCAATTCCTGGATTACATATTCGCGATGCTTTAGAGGCAGTAGCAACAAACCATCCAGAGCTAATAAGCAAGTTTGGAGGACATGCGATGGCAGCAGGCTTAAGCATTAAAGCGAAAGATTACAGTGCTTTTTCTGAGGCCTTTGATTTAGAGGTTAGGCGCCAGCTGACGCCTTCTGATCTAGAGGTTGAAGTATTTGTAGACGGCGAGCTAACACCGGAAGAATTAAGCCTACAAACTGGATTGTTAATAAGGGAATCTGGCCCCTGGGGACAGCAGTTTCCAGAGCCGTTATTTCAAGGGACATTCTATGTTGCCAGTCAGCGAATTGTGGCTGAAAAACACCTTAAGCTATTACTATCGGTAGACAGTAGGCATCGTCAGTTAATTGACGCCATCGCATTTAATGTAGATATGGATAGCTGGCCTGACGGCAAAAAAGAAAAAGTACAGATCGTCTACAAGATGGATATTAATTTTTGGCAAGGAAGAGAATCATTGCAGCTAATAGTAGAATCTTTCATTTTGTAATTACATCTGATTGAACTCAAGATTTAGCTTTTATCAACTTCAAGTTCGAGCCATCTTTCTGAGGCAGCATATAGAGCCTCCTGTTTTTTTGCCATACCATCCAATACAGGCTGTGTTTCCATGAATGGCTTAAGGTAAAATCCTGGTGCGGTAGTTTGTTTCTGTAAAGCGACTATCTCTTCTTCTAGTTTTTCGATAAGCGTTGGCAGCAGATCAAGTTCACGCTGTAATTTGTAACTTAGCTTGGCTGGCATTATTTTTTTTGTATTGATGCAAACTAAGTTGCTGGGATTACTCTCGCGCTTTTTTTTAGTGTTTTCATTGTCAGAAATTTTTAGCGCTTTGCCGTGATTTTCCCAGTCGCTATAACCTCCTAGGTATTCTTGGATTTTCCCTTCTTCTTCAAAAACTAATACACTTGTGACAACGTTATCAAGAAATTGACGGTCATGGCTAACAATAATTAACGTTCCTTTGTACTCTATCAGTTGCTCTTCAAGCACTTCGAGCATTTCTATATCAAGGTCATTTGTTGGTTCATCTAGTATTAGTAGATTACTAGGTTGTGTGAATAGTTTAGCCAGAAGAACCCGATTTCGCTCGCCTCCAGAGAGTGCTTTTACTGGAGTCATGGCGCGTTTAGGGGAGAACAAAAAGTTACGTAAATAGCCTATAATATGGCGATCTTTGCCATTAATTTTTATGTATTCTTTGCCATTACCTACATTTTCGGCAATAGTTTTTTCAGTATCTAGCTCTCGATGTATTTGATCGAAATAACCTATTTCTAAGTTGGTGCCTAACTTCACGGAGCCTTTATCGGGAATTATTTGTCCTAAGAGAATTTTAAGTAGAGTAGATTTTCCTACGCCATTATTACCAATGAGACCTATCCGATCGCCTCGCCGTATATTGATATTGATATCATCCATCAGGGTCTCACCGTTATACCCATGACAAAGACTACGTGCCTCAACTACTTTTTGACCAGATTTATCTGATGTTTCGACGCTAATTTTAGCTTTCCCTTGGCGACTAGACCTCTGCATACGTTCTTCTCGCATTGTTAGCAGTGCACGTACTCGCCCCTCATTTCGTGTCCGCCTAGCTTTAATACCTTGACGAATCCAGACCTCTTCTTCTGCTAAACGTTTGTCAAATAGAGCATTGCGGGTCTGCTCGTGCTCTATTGACTTATCTTTGAGTAACAGGTAATTATTAAAGGTTCCAGGCCAACTGATCAGTCGGCCAAGCTCTATTTCTACGATGCGTGTTGCTAGCTTCTGTAGAAAATTGCGATCATGAGTAATAAAGATGACGCTGCCTTGGTATCCCCGCACTTTATGCTCTAGCCATTCAATTGTACTGATATCCAAATGGTTGGTTGGTTCATCTAGCAGCAGTAGATCAGGGTTGGAAACCAATGCTTTACCTAGAGCAACTCGACGACGCCATCCCCCAGAGAGTTCAGCTAATGTTTTATTAGCAGGAAGATCTAGCTGGCTAATAATAGTCTCAACTTGCTGATTAATCTGCCAGCCACCGCCGGCATCAATTTGTCCTTGTAGTTGTTCTAGCTCACTTAATCCTCTCTTATCCATAGCTTGTGCCGCAAGCTGATTAAATTGATCAATTAGTGCTTGTTGGTCGGCTAGACCATCCTTGATAACATCAAAAACTTTACGATCAACGGCTGTGGGCAGAGCTTGCTCTAGCTGACTAATGCGTAGATGTTGTTTATAGTGGAGCTCACCAGAATCAGGTTTAATTTCTCCATTAATGATTTTGAGTAATGTCGATTTCCCCGCTCCATTTCTCCCGATTAAGCAGATTCTTTCTCCTGGATCTACGGAAAAACTAGTATTATTGAGTAATGGCACATCGCCAAATTCAATACATATATCATCGAGACGGATTAAACTCATGATTGATTCTAATACTTATGTGATTGGCGATAATAATGAGCCGCGAATTTTAACAGAGTTTTTGATTTTCGTGTCAATATGCATGCAATTTATGAGAATAGTTGCGCCTAAAGTTGCTATTGTATGATTTTTGAGCCTAGTCTGTTGTTTGGATGCCTAAGTAGGTGGAGAAGGAGTTGGGATTCCGATAGAATTCGCCTCCTATTCTAATTTTCAGGTGGCGGTATTTAATGGAAATCAACCCTATTAAGAATACCCTTAAGGACCTTCAGTCAAGAACTGATGCACTAAGGGGGTATCTTTGACTACGCTAACAAAAAAGATCGTCTTGTTGAGGTTGAGTTAGAGCTAGGGGATTCTGATGTTTGGAGCGATGCTGCTCGCGCCCAAAATCTTGGCCGTGAACGATCGTCTCTTGAGCTGGTAGTTAAAACCATAGATACATTAGACTTGGGCGTTTCTGATGCTTGGGAGTTTTTAGAAATAGCGTTCGAGGAAAAAGATGTTGACGCCATTCAGTCGATAGAGTCCGAGCTGGTTGTCCTGTCAGACCAGCTTGCTAAACTCGAGTTCTGTCGAATGTTCTCTGGCCCGATGGATCAAAATAATGCTTATTTAGATATTCAATCAGGTTCGGGTGGAACTGAAGCCCAAGATTGGGCGGAAATGGTTTTACGTATGTATCTTCGCTGGGGTGAAACGAAAGGTTTTACGGCAACTCTGGAGGAGGTTTCTCCTGGGGAGGTCGCTGGTATCAAAAGTGCCACAATACATTTTGAGGGCGAACATGCTTTTGGGTGGTTACGCACAGAAACAGGGGTGCATCGATTGGTTCGAAAGTCTCCGTTTGACTCAGGAAATCGTAGACATACTTCGTTTTGTTCTGTTTTTGCATCTCCAGAAATAGATGATGATATTGAGATTGATATTAATCCAACAGATGTAAGAACAGACACGTATCGAGCCAGTGGCGCTGGGGGGCAACATATCAACAAGACAGACTCAGCAGTACGGTTGACACACCTACCGACAGGGGTGGTAGTTCAGTGTCAGAGTGAGCGCTCTCAGCATCAAAACCGAGATAATTGCTGGAAAATGCTTAGAGCAAGACTCTATGAGCAGGAAATGCTTAAACGAAGTGAAGCTGCTCAAGTATTAGAAGACTCTAAGTCAGACATCGGATGGGGTAGTCAGATTCGATCTTATGTTTTAGATGATCAAAGAATTAAAGACTTAAGGACCAACATTCAGACTAGTAACTGCAATTCAGTTCTGGATGGAAACTTAGACCAATTTATAGAGGCTTCACTAAAAGCAGGTTTGTAAATAAACAAGTCTTAATTGAGAATACAAATTTTGCAGACATAATAAATCAGAATTGAATCAACTGGGAAGCTTATGAACAACGAACCACAACAAGATGAGAATAGATTGATTGTCGAAAGAAGGGCTAAGTTGGCGCTCATTCGTGAACAGGCAGCCGCCAATAATGTTAGTTCTTTTCCTAATGATTTCCGGCGTAAAGATTTAGCTGGTGATCTACAAAACCGATATGCGTGCGAATTAAAAGAAGCTCTTGAGATTAAAGGTCATCAAGTGAGCGTCGCTGGTCGTGTGATCAGAAATCGTGGTGCTTTTATGGTGATTCAGGATATGTCTGGAGTTATACAGCTTTATGTGGCTAAGGAAGCACGGTCTTTTGCCAAAAACCTCGATCTTGGTGACATTGTGGGTGTGAGCGGGGCGCTACACAAATCCGACAAGGGTGATTTGTATGTCAGTATGGATAAAAATCATCTGTTAACAAAATCATTGAGGCCTCTTCCTGATAAACATCATGGTCTATCAGACCAAGAGATGAGGTATCGACAACGTTATGTTGATTTGATTGTTAATCCTGAAGCCCGCGATGTGTTTAAAATTCGCTCGCAAGTGATTAATTTCATTCGTTGCTATCTGAATAATAACGATTTCATGGAAGTAGAAACGCCAATGCTTCAAACGATCCCTGGCGGCGCCGCCGCTCGCCCTTTTATTACACATCATAATGCGTTAGATCTTGATATGTATTTACGCATAGCTCCAGAACTATATCTCAAGAGATTGGTAGTTGGAGGCTTCGAGAGAGTATATGAGATTAATCGTAATTTTCGTAATGAGGGGCTGTCTACCCGTCACAATCCTGAATTCACTATGCTGGAATTTTATCAAGCTTATTCAGACTATATTGACTTAATGGATATGACAGAAGATATGCTGCGTAAGCTAGCTTTTGCAGTACTGGGGAGCTCCAAGGTTGGCAATACGTTAAAAAATAAGGAAGGTGAGGTGATTCAGGAGAAGATCTATGACTTTTCTAAACCATTCCAAAGAATTTCAGTTTTTGACTCCATTTTGAAGTTTAACCCTGATATTTCCAAAGAAGATCTAGGCGATGATGCTAAAGCTAGAAAAATAGCAGTAGCTTTAGGTATCCCCCTAAAAGACATCTGGGGCTTAGGTAAGGTGCAGATCGAGATTTTTGAGAAAACTGTAGAACACCTATTGGATGAACCAACTTTTATTACAGCGTACCCAACAGAGGTTTCGCCTCTTGCACGTCGCAGTGACGCCAACCCGTTTGTAACTGATCGGTTTGAATTTTTTGTGGGTGGAAGAGAGATAGCTAACGGTTTTTCTGAGCTCAATGACGCGGAAGATCAAGCAGAAAGGTTCCGTCAGCAGGTAACTGAAAAAGACGCTGGAGATGACGAAGCTATGCACTACGATTCGGATTACATTAGAGCGCTAGAATACGGGCTGCCGCCGACTGCTGGAGAAGGAATTGGTATTGACCGTTTAGTGATGCTCTTGACCGATTCTCCATCGATACGGGATGTTTTGTTATTTCCGCATATGCGTCCAGAGTAGATCAAAGATACTCGCTTGTAGACTGAAAATGAGTCTTTCAAAGATTAGCAATATTTTCTTTCTGCTGTATAAGTTTTACAGAAGTTACCTCTAGCTCATCCAGTCGATCTCTCTCTTTTGCGACAATTTCTGGGGGAGCCTTTTTGACGAATGACTCGTTGCTCAGTTTCCCTTTTATGTTTTTTACTTCTTTTTGAATTTTCTCTAGTTCTTTGTCCAGTCGTATAGTTTCTGCTTCTTTGTCAATTAATCCAGTCATTGGCACAAGAATTTCCATTGCACCCACTAGTGCTGTTACAGACGCTGGGGCGATTTCGTCAGGAGAAAGCCATGTTATTGCCTCTAGGTGCGTCAGTTTCATCAAGAAAGGCCTGTTTTCAGCCAAGCGACATTTATCTTCTTGTGATCCATTACGCAAATAAACTGTTAGCATCTTAGCTGGAGATATATTGATTTCACCGCGTATGTTGCGAATGCCAATAACAACATTTTTAAGCCATTCGATGTTGATAATAGCTTCATTATCTATGAGTGTATTATCTGAAATAGGGTATGACTGAAGCATGATAGTGTCGCCTTTAGCTCCCGCTAAAGTTTTTACCTGTTGCCAAATTTCCTCCGTAATAAATGGCATAAACGGATGGGTCATTCTAAGGGTGGCCTCTAAAACTCGAATGAGCGTACGACGGGTTCCCACCTGAAGGCGTGAATCAGAGGCATCGTCCCACAAAACAGGCTTTGATAGCTCTAGGTACCAATCACAGTATTCATTCCATATAAACTCATAAATAGCTTGAGAGGCTAGATCAAATCTGTAATTGGCAACCGCCTCTGCAACTGTGCTTTCAGCCTGCTGCAAGCGACTAATAATCCATCGATCTGGAAGGGAGAGCTCATAGTCACCATGGTTATTTTGACCGCAGTCCTGATTCTCTGTATTCATTAATACATAGCGTGCAGCATTCCATATCTTGTTACAGAAATTACGAAAACCTGCAATTCTTCCTACATCAAAATTGATGTCTCGCCCGGTTGATGCTAGGGAATAATAGGTAAAACGAAGTGCGTCTGTGCCATAGGCTTCTATGCCATTCGAAAATTCTTTACGCGTTTGTTTGTCAATTTTTTCACGTAGTTGGGGTAGCATCATCCCTGAGGTACGTTTGGCGACCAATGGTTCTAATTCAATGCCATCAATCAGATCAATAGGATCAATGACATTTCCTTTAGACTTAGACATCTTTTCGCCATGGCTGTCACGCACTAAGCCGTGAACGAAGACCGTTTTAAACGGAATGTCATTCATGAAGTAGAGGCTCATCATGATCATTCTGGCAACCCAAAAGAAAATAATATCGAATCCAGTGACCAGGACGCTCGTGGGATGATATTTTGTTAGCAGTTCAGTGGCCTCTGGCCAGCCAAGAGTACCAAAAGTCCAGAGACTCGATGAAAACCAAGTATCTAAAACATCGTTATCTTGTGTGAGTTTTATGTTGCCAAGATTATTTTTATCACGCACTTCTTGTTCAGACCGACCAACATAAACATTTGCTTTGTCGTCATACCAAGCGGGAATACGGTGCCCCCACCAAAGTTGACGGGATATGCACCAGTCTTGAATGTCTCGCATCCAAGAAAAGTACATATTTTCATATTGTTTTGGCACAAACTCGATGTCACCATTTTCAACTACAGCAACCGCTTTTTTTGCTAGAGGAGATGTTCTTACATACCACTGATCTGTAAGATATGGTTCTATGATAACACCAGAACGATCGCCACGAGGTATTTTTAGTTTGTGCGCATCAATTTTAGCCAGCAATCCTAGGCTATCTAGGTCGGCTATAATTTTTTTTCTAGCAACAAATCTATCCATTCCTATATATGCAGCGGGCACATTCTCGTTTAATTGAGCATCATGGTTAAATATATTGATTATGGGTAAGTTGTGGCGCCGGCCTATTTCGTAGTCATTAAAGTCGTGTGCTGGAGTGATTTTTACGCAACCCGTACCAAAATATTGGTCAACATAGTCATCAGCAATTATTGGAATTTTTCGGTTGGTGAGAGGCAGTGTAATATGCCTGCCAATAAGTTTTTTGTATCGCTGGTCCTCAGGGTGTACAGCGACAGCAGTATCCCCTAGCATCGTTTCTGGACGAGTAGTGGCAACAGTTAGAAATCCACTGCCATCTGATAATGGGTATTTAAAGTGCCACAAATTTCCATCTTCTTCCTCGGAAATCACCTCAAGGTCAGAGATAGCCGTATGTAACTTAGGGTCCCAATTTACGAGTCTTTTTCCCCGATAGATGAGATCGTCTTCATACATTCTGATAAAAGCTTCTTGAACGGCTTTATAAAAACCGTCATCCATGGTGAAGCGTTCACTCGACCAGTCTGGCGAGGCCCCTAATCGACGAAGTTGTCTGGTGATTGTTCCGCCCGACTCTTCTTTCCAATCCCAAATTTTTTCAATAAACTTTTTCCGACCTAAATCATGACGAGTTACATTCTCATTATTGAGTAACCGCTCCACTACCATTTGGGTAGCTATTCCAGCGTGATCTGTGCCAACTTGCCAAAGGGTATCGTTACCCTTCATTCGCTGGTAGCGTATCAAGGCATCTATAATGGCTTCTTGGAAACCATGACCCATATGTAGACTACCAGTGACGTTTGGCGGTGGTATCATTATGCAATATGGTGAAGTCCCATGGCCTGAAGGCTGAAAATAACCATTTTTTTCCCAGATTTGATACCACTGGACTTCAATATCTTTAGGGCAGTAAATTTTTTCCATGGACGCTCATTTCATTGTTAAAAGATAGTGTGATTTATTTCGTCTGCGTTTACTGAAGAACTCAATACCATATTTACAAAAGGCGCAAATTATAAAGGGATAGATATGATTGCGTCGATGAACTTATGCTCAGTATTACTTTTTAGTTAGCTGGCTCGAGTTAAGTCATGGTACTTAATGGGGTATCCTCGGCTCTGATAGAAACTGTAACGCTCGCGCTTTTTTGCAATGACTTGCGCGTCATCATACACAATTTCTACCACTTTTCGAAAGCGAGAGAACCAGTCAGGCGTAAGATGGCTGGACATATTAATAAGTAATGCGTCATGGTTGCCTGGATCTAAGTGATGGCTAATAGAAATAGAAGTGGATGGATTTTTTTCAATCTGATGAGGAAGAAAAGTAGTCGCTTTGAAGCTCCACAGCTCTTTGTTAATTTTTTCTGACATAGCTTCTTCCGGTGTATGAATAAGCACCGGAAGATTTTGCTGAAAAGCTTTTTCAGTTAATCGGCAGGTAAGCAGTATGACCGCATTATAGTTTCCCGTAATACGATAAAAAGTAATATTAGTCATTGCTAGCTTCTTTTATTAGAAATTCAACTAATAGGGGTACAGGTCTGCCAGTGGAGCCCTTATCAGCTCCGCTTTTCCATGCTGTTCCGGCGATATCTAGATGAGCCCAGGCACCCTCCTTGATAAAACGAGCAAGAAAGCAGGCAGCAGTAATTGTACCAGCTGTGCGTCCTCCAATGTTCGCCATATCGGCAAAGTTACTTTTTAGCTGCTTATCGTATTCATCCCAAAGGGGTAATCGCCAAACCCTATCGCCGCTAGAGTTGCCGGCAATTTCTAGATTTTCTGCGAGCGTATCATTGTTACTAAGCAGGCCGCTAGCATGGCTACCTAAAGTCATTACGCATGCCCCTGTTAAGGTTGCAATATCTACCATGATTCTTGGTTTATATCTGCTCGCATATGTGAGTGCATCACATAAAATTAGTCGCCCTTCTGCATCGGTATTCAAGATCTCAATAGTTTGACCAGACATGCTTGTGATAATATCGCCAGGCTTAATTGCACTACCTCCCGGCATATTTTCTACGGCAGGTATTATGCCAACTACATTCAGGCTAAAATTCATATCAATTAACACAGAAAAAACCCCTAGAACACTAGCTGCACCACACATGTCATACTTCATTTCATCCATGCCAGCGCCAGGCTTTAGGCTTATTCCTCCAGAATCAAAAGTAACTCCTTTCCCGACAAGCGCGACAGGGCTATCTTTTTTGTTAGCCCCAAAATATTGCAAAATAATCATTTTGGCGGGCTGATGAGTGCCGGCAGTAACTGATAACAGGGAGCCCATTCCAAGATCTGTCATCTCTTCTTCGTTTAGAATTTTACAGGTAACCTGAGGGTGTTGTGCTGCAAGCTTTTCCGCTTCTATGGCTAGATAGGAGGGCGTGCATATATTCCCTGGCAAATCGCCTAGATATCGAGACAAATTTACCCCTTTTGCTATCGCTGAACCTAAAATGCATGCTTGTTTAATGTTTTGTAAATCTATTTCCGATGATAAAGCAAGAGTAACTTTTTTTAGAGACGGAAGTTTTTTGATGCTAGTTTTAAGAGAACCAGAAGAGTAGTTGTGTTCACCTAGAATTCGAGAAAATTGTTGTGCCTTCCATGCCTTGTCTCGTCCGCAAATAGCTACATCTTCTAGTGATACCAATGCATCTTTGATAGGTAAATCAATGAGTTTATTTCCAATTTTTGAGGCAAGCTTGATGAACGATTGTTCATCAAGTGCTTTCTTGCCACTACTAAATATTAATAACCTTTTCGCTTGTAGTCCATCAGGACTATTAATTATGATTGAGCTGCCCAGAGTTTCTTTAATATCACCGCTTTCTTTTAATTTTTTGATCAAACCCTCTATTGTGGTGCCTATATATTTTGATAACTGTAAGGTGGGGTCATCTTGTTGATTTCCGAGAACTAGCACTAGGCAGTCAGTTTTTTTGGCAAGAAGGTCGCAGGCGAGGGCGGTAAGTTGCATTGTTTCTCCAAAGTTTAGTTGGTGAGGGGTTGAAATCGACGTACACTTAGCAAAATAAACTCTTTTGAGTATCGATGACCGTCGGAATATAGGTTTATATTAAAACATAATAGGAATTTTTATATTGCTCATTTTTCGTTATCTCGCGCGTGATTTCCTAGCATCCGCATTTGCAGTTTCTACGGTACTCCTAATGATTGTCATGAGCGGCCGTTTTGTTAAATATCTTGCAGAAGCTGCAGCCGGTGAGATAGATGCAGGAATCCTTTTTTCCCTTATTGGTGCTCGTCTTCCTGGTTTTTTAGAATTAATTATACCTCTTGCATGTTTTTTGGGAATCCTTTTGGCCTATGGGCGCCTATACATTCAAAATGAAATGACAGTCATGATTGCATGCGGTATGAGCGAGAATAAGTTGGCGGCTTACACGTTGGCTCCGGCGCTAGTAGTGGCGGCCTTGGTGGCCTATCTGAGTCTTTACGCTACGCCCAATGGCGCACGGGCGGCTGAAGTGCTTATTTTGGATCAAAATGCTCGCGGAAACTTAGATGGCATGGCTTCTGGTCATTTTTATCCACTCCAAAAGGGCAAAGGGGTGACTTATGCTGAAAAAATAAACAAGGATGGCATGATGCTGGACGTTTTTCTTGCTGAGCATTACCCTAATGCTGAAGATGGAAAACAGTTGGTCTTAATCGTTTCCGAAACTGGCGAACAAAAGAGTGATAATGATGGCGTAGATTACCTTGTTCTTCGCGATGGTTATCGCATTCAGGGGATGCCAGGACAAGCAAATTATCAGATTACCCATTTTGAGGAATACGGGCAATCTTTGCAAAAGCAGGATTCGAATCGTCGTGTTAGAAAAAAAACTGACACGCTCTCTACCTCGGACTTGATGGTCTCCAAAGAGCTAGCGAATATAGCCGCTTTGCAATGGCGTTTTTCTGTTCCCATCCTTGTGTTGGTGATGAGCTTGATAGCTGTTCCCTTAAGTAAAACAAACCAAAGAGCAGGAAGTTTTTCTAAGATGATACCAGCAGTTTTGCTTTATATGGTTTATCTGGTGATGCTAAATAGTGCCCGCGGCGCAGTAGAGGAAGGGATTATTCCACCTGTGATTGGGTTATGGGCTACCCATGTATTGTTTATATTTGTTGCTTTATTTTTGCTGTGCTTTCCAGCCATTAAGCTAAAGATAAAACAGCATAATATCTGGGCGGTTAAATGATGAAACGAAATTTATTTTTGTGTCTTGTGGGAAAATTATCGACTTTTGTGTCGAAGAGTAAGCTGCCGGGATGCACAGCAAAATATTTTCGAAATCAAGAGGTATTTGGAGTTGATTTTTTTCATAGATGCAAGAAACTGCGCACTTTCGTGCTGACCGATATTCAATCGATGAAAACGCTGTCGACTTATGTAACAATTTCGGTCGTTGGTTCTATAGGCCTAGTGTTGTTAATTATAGTTATTCTTGACGCTATCGGCGCCATGATTGATGGGGCGGGGGACATCACTGGAGAGTATACTTTTGCCCAGATGGTTATTTATGTCGCGCTAACCATACCCGCTAGAATTTACGAATTTCTTCCTACGGCTTCTTTGATTGGGTGCCTTGTTGGGCTGGGCGGTTTGGCAAATAATTCTGAATTGATAGTCATTCGTGCTGCGGGTGTATCGTTGCTTCATATTGTGTGGGTAGTTCTTCGTCCAATTATGGTGCTAGTTTTACTTGGTGCGATGTTTGGTGAATATGTTGTCCCTTCTTCAGAGAAGTATGCTGAGAGTCGACGCATGCTACTCACTAAAGGAAAGTTATCTCAGGGCTCTGTTGGTGGTCTTTGGAACAAAGAAGGCAATGAATTTACGCACTTTGATGCCATTTATCCTGGCGGGATATTATTTGGGGTAACTCGCTATCAATTTGATGATAAGCATGTGCTAAAGAAGGCTAGTTATGCAGGTAGAGCTTCATTTCAAGGTGAAATGTGGGTAGAGGAACTGGGAGCAGCAACCTATTTTGAAGGAAATAGTACTCGAGTAGAAACATTTGTAACGCAAGATTGGGATACTGATTTATCGCCAGAATTGCTAAATATAGCTTCATTGCCTTCTGGTTCTCTTTCCATGCGAGATCTTAGCAAACATAGTAGTTATTTAAGACATCAAGGGCAGGATGCCTCTAGGTATGAGTTAGATTTTTGGCAGAAAGCTTTGCAACCTCTTACAGTGATCAGCTTAATCCTGATTGCAAGTTCGTTTGTCTTTGGACCGCTACGTCAAGTTTCTATGGGCTACCGCATCTTTGCTGGAGTGGTGGTGGGAATTATATTTAGAATCAGCCAAGATCTCCTTGGACCTGCTAGTATTGTATATGGATTTTCTCCTTTTATCGCAGTTATTTTTCCTGCAATGATGTGCGCCTTTATAGGGATTATATTATTGAGGCGAGCCTCCTAAGAAAGACTCAGGATCATTGATCCTGTCGCCACATGAACTTCGGCTGAATACCTGGGTTACGTTATTTTTTTAACTAAAACTATGATCTTTGTTTGGCTGAAAATATCGTGAAGACACCTTCCCTCCTTATCAATTATGCACCACAAATAACCGACTCCAAGAGACGTGAAAGAAATATGCGCAAGAATGCAGCGTAACCAACATTTTCTCCAGGAAAGAGGTTTCTGGTTATGATCTTGCAATTGAAGTCTCCATGACTTCATTCCTAATGTTTGTCCGTTACGATGCCAGCACCATACATAAAATGAAGCACAGCTTAACCACATACCCAGAATGATGATGCTTTGAGCATTATCATTCGGTGCCTGTAATGTGTCGTCTCCAGCTAAGCGTCTTAAGATGAAAACAATAACCCCAAAAGCAAAAATAATACCTACAAGTAGTAAAGAGTCGTATAGCATAGCCATGAGTCGTCGAAAAATATTTGCAGATATTTTTAATTTAGTGACTTCTTTATTCATTTTTAACACTCTTTAGGTCGACCGTAATTGTATCTCTATGTTAGTAATAAATACTATGACATCATTTGGGTTGCTCTAGCGTTGTATTTGCACTGAATGTACTTTTTACTTGGGCAGATTATAAAATTATAAAGGCTGGAATATGAGCAAAATTTTAATTGAAAAAAATCATAATATGGATGAGCTGCAACTGCAGGCTTTAATTGAAAGACTTGGCAAAAAACTCAAAGATAAATTTGGCGGAGATTATCAGTTAGAGGGTAATTCGGTTCATTATGTTTATCATGGGGCAGACGCTAAAATAAGTTTTGATGAGTTCATGGTGAAAGTTGAGGTCAAGCTAGGACTTCTAATGAGTACAGTCAAGGGGAAAGTGGAGCTAGAAGTAAATAGCTATTTAGACAATTGTATTACGTAAAATCATCCTCTTCTCAGCACAGAAAGGAAGATCTATTCTGGATTACATACCCCAAAAATTCTCATTTGCTGGCCTTTATGGCCTACATCGACATCGAATTTCATGGGAGCAATACCGGTATGAATCACAAATTCCCGAGATACGATCTTATATGTAAATATTACGGTGTGATTCCTTGCTTTAATTTGATTTCCATTTCTTTGTATGATGGTTAATGGGATCGAACCGAAACCGCTAACGCTAGGGTTGGTTACAACAATGGTTTCCCCATTGATTGTAAATTTGACAGTGCCTCCGGCCATATCGATGGATTTTCCAGCCCCTGTTTTGTATACTTCCTTCACGGGACAAATGTAAATTTCTTCGTCATTGGCGTAACAGTGGGCCTTAAAAAAGAAAAGACTAGACAGTGCAATTAGTACAAATTTTTTCATAAACTCATTGCCTCAATATTTAAGTGCTGGCTCGATTAACGTGAGAATAGCAACTACAGTGTCTGTGTTATTTTTTTCCAAAAATACGAATTATAGCCTAATCTTACATAAGTTATCTTTATGTAAACAAAAAGCCCCTATATTTTAAAAGATATAGGGGCTTCAAGATATGTCTGGTACCAGAGGCCGGACTCGAACCGGCACGCTTTTAAGGGCGGGGGATTTTGAATCCCCTGTGTATACCATTTCACCACTCTGGCACGGAGCATGATTATAGCAGTGACCTTCGTAGAAGCAAGTGAGAATGTACTGCTTATTTAACGGAGCTTTTAATCTCAGGGGCGCTGGCCATGGGGTTCTATTTCTATTACTCTTGGCGACTTTGCATTCAATGAGAACGACGTACAACCAGTTATGCGACGAGAATACTTTAACTACGAATTACCAGTCGACTTAATAGCCCATGAGCCAACCGCTGAACGCAGGGGAAGCAAAATCTTGGTTCTGGGATCGCAGGATGGACAGGTGGAGCATAAATCATTTTCTGAGATTACCTCTTTGGTGAAACCCGGAGATTTAATGGTTTTTAATGACACCAAAGTTATACCTGCAAGATTGTTTGGGTTGAAAGATACTGGTGGCAAGATAGAAATGTTGGTAGAAAGACTGATTGACAATCAAAGAGTCTTGGCTCATTTGCGTGCCAGTAAGTCGCCTAAAGTTGGTGCAATAATTATATTTGATGGTGAAATTGAAGCTATAGTTGAAGCCCGTCAAGAAAGTTTATTTATGGTTAGATTTCTTAGCGATCAATCCGTGATGGACATATTGGAATCCAAGGGTCATATGCCCCTTCCTCCTTATATAGAGCGTGCTGATCAAGTTGCTGATAGGGAGCGCTATCAGACGGTATATGCTAAAAAACCTGGCGCAGTAGCTGCACCAACTGCAGGACTGCATTTTGATTTAGAGATATTAGAGCAGCTGTCTCTTTTGGGTGTTGATATGGCATATGTCACATTGCATGTCGGTGCTGGAACATTTCAGCCCGTGCGAGCTGATAGCATTTATGATCATGTAATGCACTCAGAAGTGATAGATGTGCCTTTGAGTGTTTGCGAAAAAGTAGCAGCAACACGCCAACGAGGAGGGCGTGTAATTGCTATTGGAACGACTAGTGTTCGCTGCTTGGAAAGTGCAGCTGCTGATGGAATCCTGAAGCCTATGCAGGGTGAAACAAATATATTTATTTATCCCGGCTATGAATTCCAGGTGGTGGATGCCATGATAACAAACTTTCATTTGCCTGAATCCACACTGTTAATGCTAGTTAGCGCATTTTCAGGATATGCAGAGATAATGAATGCTTACCGTCAAGCTATTGATAAAAAATATAGGTTCTTTAGTTATGGCGATGCCATGTTTTTAACTCATAACTTAAGTGCAGCCAAGGAGCTGCCGATTACTAGGGTGTATTCAGGGAATATTTTAAATGAGACGTAAGTGCTTAATGTCTTTTGAGTTGGATACTACAGATGGCAATGCTCGGAGAGGTAGACTTAAGTTTCCTCGGGGTAATGTGGAAACACCTGCTTTTATGCCCGTTGGAACATGCGGCACAGTCAAAGGTATGCTGCCACGAGATATTAAAGATATTGGCGCTCAAATAATTTTAAGCAACACTTTTCATTTGATGTTAAGGCCTGGAGCAGATGTAATTAAAGCCCATGGGGATTTGCATGATTTTATGCAGTGGCAGGGTCCAATCTTGACTGATTCTGGAGGCTTCCAAGTTTTTAGCTTGGGATCGATTCGAAAAATTACGGATGAGGGCGTTGCTTTTCGCTCTCCTGTTGATGGAAGTTCAGTGTTTTTAGATCCAGAGACTTCAATGCGAGTCCAAAAGGATCTGGGAGCTGATATTGTAATGATTTTTGATGAATGCACACCGTATCCTGCATCAGAGGAAGAGGCGCGATCTTCTATGGAGCTATCTTTACGTTGGGCAGGGCGCAGCAAGAAAGCGCATGACGATAGTTCTTCCGCATTATTTGGAATTGTCCAAGGCGGTATGTATAAAAATTTACGTGAATTATCTTTAGCGGGTCTTGAAGAGTTAGGGTTTGATGGTTATGCCGTTGGGGGCCTTTCTGTGGGTGAGCCCAAAGAAGATATGCTTAGGGTGTTGGATGCATTGACACCCAAAATGCCCATCAATAAGCCCCGTTATTTGATGGGTGTGGGAAAACCATGGGATATTCTGGAGGCAGTAAAACACGGCATTGATATGTTTGATTGCGTTATGCCTACACGTAATGCCCGTAATGGGTATTTATTTACTAGTTGTGGTGTAGTGAAAATTAAAAATGCACAATATCGATATGATGTTAGGCCGTTAGACAAAAAATGTGATTGCTATACCTGTAAAAATTTTAGTCGCGCTTACCTCCATCATTTAGAGAGGTGTGGAGAAATGCTTGGAGCGCAGTTAAATACTATGCATAACCTGCGTTATTATCAGAATCTCATGACAGACATACGTCAAGCGATAAAAGAACATCGATTGGATAATTTTTCAGAAAAATTTTATCAGGAACAAGGACTTCAGCCCATATAAGCATAGTCGATGACAGTTTCCTTTTGCTGCTATTTTTCCAGTAAGAGCTGATTGATTTAACCTTATTAAATAGTGTTAAAGAGAAAGTTAGCTGTTTAGCAATTTTTAAAAGCTTAAAAATCATTTTTCTAGCCTTCAACATGAATAATTTTTAACAGACCCCCACAAGAAAAGTGTTTTCAGCATATAATGCGCATCTTTATCATTTTTAATGACATATAAAGAACAATTCTATGAATAATTATCCTTTAAAGACTTATCTTTTTATTCTTGTAGTCACGGTTATGAGTGTTATTTATGCCTTACCGAATCTTTTTGCGCCAGATCCCGCATTGCAGATCTCTGGGCAGAGCGGAGAAACGATAATTGATCAGTCGGTGATGGATAAAATTACAAATGCATTAAGAGTGGCGAATATTGAATATTTTGGCGAAGAAGCAAGCGGAGAAAATGGTCTCCTTCGCTTAAAAAATATTGATCAGCAGTTGCCTGCAAAGCGGGTTATTCAGGATCAGCTCGGCCCCGATTATATTGTTGCATTAAATTTGGCTCCAACAACTCCAGAATGGTTGTCTAAATTTGGAGCTTCTCCAATGAAGCTCGGCCTTGATCTCCGAGGAGGTGTTCACTTTTTGCTTGAAGTAAATACTGATGAGGTTGTAGGAAAGCAAATGGAAACGCTGGTTGTCCAAGTTCGTGCTGCCATGCGAGAAGAAAAGCTACGTTATGAGTCTGTAAAAATAGCGAATGGGAAGTTAATAGTTAGTATTTTTAAAACTAAGGCTGAAGCAGACCAGGCAAATAGTATTTTGAGTAATAAATTTAGAGGTATAACCAGGAAGAGCAGTGAAGAGAACGGTTTTTTTATCATTCGCTCTGAAATGTTGGAATCAGAAATTAAACAAATTGAAGACTACGCTATTAATCAAAATTTAACGACGTTACGTAATCGCGTGAACGAATTAGGGGTGTCAGAACCAGTTGTTCAGCGCCAGGGAAGAAATAGGGTTATTGTTGAGCTGCCTGGTGTGCAGGATACTGCCGAGGCTAAACGGATTATTGGTAAAACGGCAAATTTAGAGTTCAGGTTAGAGGAAGAAGCTGGTTCTACCAATCGCGAAAGATTTGAATTCAGTGAAAACTATGTCCGAGACAGGGGGATTGCAGACGCTTTTTTAAAGCGCACGGTGGTAATTACAGGTGATCATGTGTCAAAAGCTTCCGCTGGGTTTGACGAGCAAGGAACTCCCAATGTGAGTATTACCTTAAATAGTCAAGGTGGCGCCAGAATGCACCGCATATCTAGAAATAATATTGGACGTCGTTTGGGAGTCCTGTTTATTGAATACAAGGTAGGAAGAAAATATGTCACTGATGACGCTGGCAAGCGGATAGCCGTTTCTGAGCGTTATGTTGATAAGAAAATTATCAATCTGGCGACCATTCAGAGCGCCCTAGGTGTTGGCTTTCAAATTACCGGCTTGACTAGTCCGCGTGAAGCTTCTGAGTTAGCGTTGTTTCTTAGGGCGGGCGCGATGGCCGCTCCAATGTATTTTGTAGAAGAGAGGACTATTGGCCCATCGCTTGGAGCTGAAAATGTTTCTTTGGGTGCCAAATCTGTGATGATCGGCATGTTTTTTGTGATTGCCTTTATGTTAATTTACTACAAACTATTCGGTCTTTTCGCTAATATTGCTTTGACTTTAAACTTATTGATTTTAATAGCTTTGATGTCGCTGCTTGATGCAACTTTAACACTACCTGGTATTGCCGGTATTGTTTTGACAGTCGGAATGGCGGTAGATGCAAATGTGCTTATCTTTTCGCGAATCAAAGAAGAGCTTGCCTCCGGATTACCTGCCCAGTCTGCTATTGATGCCGGATATAATCGAGCCTTTGTTTCAATTGTAGATGCTAATGTAACAACTCTCATAGTTGCTGTTATTCTTTTTGTTATTGGCTCTGGTCCCGTACAGGGGTTTGCGGTGACCCTTTCTATTGGTATTTTAGCGTCTATGTTTACGGCTATTATTGTTACTAGAGCATTGGTTAATTTAAAGTATGGTAATCGCACCATAGACAATATTTGGATTTAGGAAAGTTGATATGATCACTGATAATGTTATTAATTTTATGGGTCAACGGAAACTAGCTTCCATTCTTTCTATTTTTCTAATTATTGGATCTATTATTTCTTTTGGCACCAAGGGGTTAGTTCTGGGTTTAGATTTTACTGGCGGCACTCAGATTGAAGTGGGTTATCAAGAATCAGCTGATTTGACAGATATCCGAGCCCAGCTAGATAAATCCGGCTTTGAAACCCCGGTTGTTGTCCACTTCGGGTCTGAGAAAGATGTCCTTATTCGTATGCAGGGAAAACCTGAATCAGGCTTGTCTGACGCGGTCCTAAAAGTACTTCAAATCAACCAGCCTGGTGTTATTTTACGTCGAGTCGACTTTGTGGGGCCTCAGGTAGGGGAAGAGCTACAAGAAAATGGCGGCCTTGGTATGCTCACAGCCTTGCTGGTTGTTATGATGTATATCGCTATTCGGTTTCAATATAAGTTTTCTTTAGGTGCGGTCATTGCATTGGCTCATGATGTAATTATTACCCTTGGATTTTTCTCCGTTACTGGTTTGGAGTTTGATCTTACTGTTTTAGCTGCAGTATTAGCGGTTATAGGCTATTCGCTTAACGATACTATAGTTGTATCTGATAGGATTCGGGAAAATTTACGATTGTTGCGTATTTCTAATCTCGAAGCAGTAATTAACAAATCGTTAACCCAAACTCTTGGGCGCACCCTAGTAACATCTTTGACTACACTGCTGGTGTTGATATCATTGTTTTTGTTTGGTGGAGAGTTGATTCATAATTTTTCTATTGCACTGATAGTAGGTGTCTTTATTGGAACTTACTCGTCAATTTACGTGGCATCAAATATGCTTCTTGTCTTAGGCTTGCAGCGAGAAGATTTAGTACCTTCTGAAAAAGAAGACGCAGAGATTAATGAGTTGCCCTAGCGCAATAAAGTGACACTTATTGACGGCTTAACGTTTTATATTCTGAAGTAGAAATTGATTAAGGTCCGCGAGAGAGACGTTCTGGCTTTCTGAATGCCTGCGATTGCGATATTCAACAAGTCCTTGCTCTAAAGTTCTTTCCCCAACCACTATGCGATGAGGTAGGCCGATAAGCTCAACGTCTGACAGCATGACACCTAGACGCGACTTGTCTTGGTCCATAAAAAGAACATCGAATCCTAAGCCCACAAGCTCAGAGTAAATTTTTTCGCAAACCTCTTTTACTTGCTCAGATTTTTGCAGATTGACAGGGATTAATGCAATTTGAAAAGGCGCTAATGCATCTGGCCATGTAATACCGCTGGTATCATGATTTTGCTCAATAGCAGCAGCTACGATTCTGCTGACCCCGATCCCATAGCAGCCCATAAACATCGGTTGTTCTTTGCCTTCTTCGTTGAGCACTGTTGCATTCATAGCTTTACTATATTTAGCCCCTAGCTGAAAGATGTGCCCAACCTCTATGCCACGCTTAATATCTAATACTCCTTGACCATCTGGACTGGGGTCTCCTTGGATAGCATTTCTGATATCTTCGACTCTCACATCTGGGCAGTCGCGCTCCCAGTTGACCCCCGTAAAATAGAAGCCATCTTTGTTAGCTCCGCATGTAAAGTCAATCAGCTGTCTGGCAGCATGGTCGGCAATCATAGTGATGTTAAGACCTACTGGCCCTAAGAGGCTGATGTCACAACCGAATTGTTTTTTGATGACCTCTTGGCTCGCCAAGGTCAGTGGTGATTTGATGCCACTAATTTTTTGAGATTTGACAGCATTCAGCTCATGGTCGCCACGCAAGACCAATGCCACTAATGGACTGATCAAAACATCCTGGTCACCATCAGATAGTGTTTTATCGGACTCAGCTAGCACAATTATTATCTTAATTGTTTGGGTTTTATCTATATCTGGGAGTTTATTTGCCCCTACAACATTATGTCGGTGGGATGTTTCAACCTCTTGTAGTTGCTGTCTATTGCTTGAGGTGTGCTTCTCTAGGTTAACCGCTTTGGTTGTCTCAATGTTCGCTGCAAAATCACTTTTAGTTGAAAAGGCGATAGCATCTTCACCTGATGCGGCCAAAACATGAAATTCATGTGAGTGACTTCCGCCAATGCTGCCAGTATCAGCAAGAACAGACCTAAAATCTAAACCTATTCGTTTGAAAATATTGGTATAGATTTGATGCATTAGCTCGTATGTGCGACAAAGACTTTCTTCGGAGGCATGAAAGGAATAGGCATCCTTCATTAAAAATTCTCTAGATCGCATAACGCCAAAACGAGGACGTCTTTCATCCCGAAACTTAGTTTGTATTTGATAAAAAGTAACGGGCAGTTGCTTATAGCTTTGAATTTCGTGCCCGACCAGGTCAGTGATGACTTCTTCGTGAGTTGGGCCTAGACAAAAAGATCGATCATGCCTATCTTTTATTCGAAGAAGCTCTGGGCCGTACTCTTCCCAGCGACCTGATTTACTCCAAAGTTCGGCAGGTTGGGTGATAGGCATCAAGACTTCCTGCGCCCCAGATCTGTCCATTTCTTCTCTAATGATAGCTTCCACTTTGCGTAGCACGCGCAATCCCATGGGAAGCCAGGTATATAGACCTGAGGCTAGTTTTCTAATCATTCCTGCTCGCAACATTAGCTGATGGCTAATGACTTCTGCATCAGAAGGGACTTCTTTCTTTGTGGCAACGAGAAATTTGCTGGCGCGCATAATATATTCTTTATCTTGGCGGTTAACGCAAAAGAGGGTATTTTACGATGAGTGTATGTATTGGTATAGAGTAGGGAGGTATTTAAATGTTTCAGCTTCACCCCCAGTTAGTTCAGAATAGTATACCTGTTGGTGAATTTGAGCTATCAAATCTTCTCATTCATCGAGATGCAAATTATCCTTGGTTTATTTTGGTGCCAAAAAAACCTGATATTACAGAAATTTATCATTTGTTGAATCAAGAAAGAATGCAACTAATGAGAGAGTCTTGCTTGTTGGCTGAAGCGATGGTGAAATTGTTTATGCCAGACAAGATTAACATTGCAGCTTTAGGCAACATGGTTTCCCAGTTGCATGTGCATCATGTTGCTCGCTACAAAAACGATGCTTCTTGGCCGAACCCAGTATGGGGTGCTGCGCCTCAGGCTGAGTACAAAGAAAATAAACTACAGCTTCGAATTAAGTCAATGGGCCTGTTTCTTGCCGGAAAAGATTTTAGTTTTATCGAGCGGCCAATTTGAGAGATTTACGCTCATCTATTGTTGTAGACCTTCAATTTATCACCATAAGGCAGGATCTGTTCTTCTAGCGCTCGTTTTCATGATGTATAATGCCGAAATTTTTGAGATTCATGGTTATGGAGTTGCAGCCCTTTAGATATGGACGGGCTCTTCAGCAGAACTTGTATTAATATGGGAAAAATAATGCGTACAATTTATTGCGGTGCTCTTACCTCCAAGAACATTGATCAAGAAATCACAATTTGTGGTTGGGTGCATCGCCGAAGGGACCATGGCGGTGTTATCTTTATTGATCTTCGTGATCGCGAAGGGATCGTTCAAATAGTTTTTGATTCAGATGGAGGTGAGCATTTTAGTGCTGCTGATACGGTGCGTAGTGAGTATGTGCTTAAGGTGAGAGGTAAAGTTCACGCCCGCTCCGCAGAAACAGTTAATTCTGAGATGCCAACAGGCGAAATAGAGGTATATGGGCTATATCTAGAAATACTAAATACTTCTGAGACGCCACCTTTCCCGTTAGATGAGCATAGTAAAGTAGGCGAAGATGTTCGTTTGAAGTATCGCTATATGGATTTGCGTCGTCCTGAAATGCTAAAGAATCTGCTTTTTCGTTCCAGGGTGACCTCTGCGATGCGGAATCATCTTGATGGAAAAGGTTTCTTGGATATCGAGACCCCTATTTTGACTCGAGCTACTCCTGAGGGAGCTAGAGACTACCTTGTTCCTAGTCGCACTCATGCAGGAAAATTTTTTGCTTTACCCCAATCACCGCAATTATTTAAACAGCTCCTGATGGTTGCTGGCGTAGATAAATACTACCAGATTGCAAAATGCTTTCGTGACGAAGATCTACGTGCTGACCGTCAGCCTGAGTTTACCCAGATAGATATTGAAAGCTCTTTCATTGGTGAAGAGGAGATTATGGAAGTTAGCGAGGGAATGATTCGTTCTGTTTTTCAAGAACTACTGGGCGCCGATCTAGGAGACTTTCCTCGTATGCCATATAGCGAAGCAATGCTTAGGTATGGCAGCGATAAACCAGATTTGAGAATACCTCTTGAACTAGTAGAAATTAAAGACCTAATGGTTAATGTTGAGTTTAAGGTTTTCTCTGGTCCAGCCAAAGATCCCAAAGGCCGAGTGACCGCGTTACGTGTTCCCGGAGGAAGCGCTATTAGCCGAAAACAAATCGATGACTATACCTCATTTGTAGGTATATATGGTGCTAGAGGCCTAGCTTATATCAAAGTGAATAATAAGGATGACCTAGAAGAAGGCCTGCAGTCACCAATTGTTAAATTTCTTCCTTCCGAGGTGCGCGCAGCAATACTTGAGCGTACAGAAGCAGAAAATGGCGATTTAATTTTCTTTGGCGCAGATAAAGAGAAGGTTGTTTCTGATGCTTTGGGTGCCTTGCGATGCAAACTGGGTGAAGACTTAGATCTATATACCTGTGAATGGGCGCCTCTATGGGTTGTTGATTTTCCTATGTTTGAAGAAACTGCAGAGGGCGGCTGGACATCATTACATCATCCGTTTACTCGACCATCTTGCACTCCTCAAGAATTAGCAAGCAATCCGGAGGGAGCTCTATCAGCAGCTTATGATATGGTGATGAATGGGACTGAGCTTGGTGGTGGGTCTATACGTATTCATAATCTGGAGATGCAGAAGTCAGTATTTGCTATTCTTGGGATTAATGATAAGGATGCCCAGGAAAAATTTGGATTTCTCTTGGAGGCATTAAGCTATGGGTGTCCTCCTCATGGCGGTCTGGCCTTTGGTTTGGATCGACTGGTTATGCTTATGACAGGCAGCGATTCTATTCGTGATGTTATTGCTTTTCCTAAGACCCAAACCGCCGCTTGCCTCCTAACTGATGCTCCAGGATATGCCGATGCTAAGCAATTAAGAGAGATGAATATACAATTAAAAGAAAAAATAGTTTAAATTTAGTGGCTTGAATCCAATAGGCTAGCCAGCTCGCTTATCTATATTGGTAGGACTAAATTGAATTAAAGAAAGATGCACCTAAAACCTAACGAGTAATCTAAGGAGAGAAAGATGAAAGTATTAAAAAAGACTGATGAGTACACTATCTATCAAAAACGTTCTGGGCGTTACGCGGTAGAAGACGCTTTTAAAAAAATTATAAATGGAACAGATAAAGTAAATATTCTTATAGGGTCCGGAGTAATTAAGCAGGCTATAGCTATAGTAGTTGCCGAAGAAGTAGTTGCTGAAGAAGTAGTTGCCTAAGAAGTAGTTGCTGAAGAAGTAGTTGCTGAAGAAGTAGTTGCCGAAGAAGTAGTTGCTGAAGAAGTAGTTGCTGAAGAAGTAGTTGCCGAAGAAGTAGTTGCTGAAGAAGTAGTTGCCGAAGAAGTAGTTGAGAAAAAAGAATAATATATAAACATACGGAGTATTTATAAAGAAGTACCATTAAATATTTTTTCTTTTAAGCGGCCTGTTGGGCTGCTTTTTTTATCAAAAAATCTGTGATTTGATAAACATCAAGACTGTCT